>NZ_CP147846.1:4511580-4812352 GCF_037327425.1 Rhodococcus sovatensis
CGTCATCACCGCATCCAGCCCGAACACCGCTTCGGCGGGTGAGGGCCCCATCCCCACCACGAACAGCTCCTCCGCGATCTTTCAGATCGACGGGAGGTGTCTTTCGTGCACCCAAAATCAGCCGGGTTCGGGCTGGATGCGCTCTCCACCAACCTAATACGAGAGGAGAAGACCATGAGCACAGATCCGTCGAAACGGCACGAAGCTGTCCGTATTCGTGCCGTCCGAAACGACGAAAATACCGCCGCGCTCCGCAAGATCGCCCGGGCCTGCATCGCCATCGCCCGTCAGCAGATCGAAGAAGAGGAGCGCCAGACACGGCGGAATTCCGACGCGCAGCCGACGTCGGACGGCAAGGAGGACGATCATGCGTGAGCTGCAATGGTGGGAGCTGTTCATGCCGCGCGGCATGACGATCGACACCGTCGCCGGCTTCGTCCGACCGCTGGCATCCCGCCCGCGAATCGGCATCCTGCGACGAACCCCGTTGATCGTGATCGAGCAGTGGCAGATCGGCGGCGACACCCGGTACTTCATGGGACTCGATCTGCCGCTGTCGGCCAGCTTCGCGCGGCAGCAGGCCGATGCCGTCCCCGGCCTGGTGATCCGACAGGTTGACGACATCGAGCGACCGACGATTTCTCGCGCTGCGGATATTTCTTTGCGGAGCGCGTCTGCCTCACTTCGTACCGACATGGCCGTCGAGGTCAGTCGAGCAGTGGGCGCAGCATTGTCCCGCAGCGCCAAGAAGCACGCGTTGGTGCTGCAGTGGATCATCGGCCCCGCTCAGCAACGGCAGGTCAAGCCTGGTGAGTTCAGCATTGCCGAGCAACTTGGCCTGACGCAGCGGCGTACTCCGTCAGCTCTCGATTCGTCACAGTGGCGAAAGAAGGCTAGTGAACCACTGTTTGCGGTGCGCGGCCGTATCGGCACGACGGCCGAAGCAGTGGCACTCGGCGGACTCCGCCGCGCCGTCCAACTCGCCGATAGCGCCGAGGGACACCTCCACGTCGGGCGAGCCACCGCGCAGACTGCCGACGCGCTCAACTCGCTTCGCACCGGATTGTGGGGCGGCATCCTGAGCGCCAGCGAGCTTGCCGTCATGTTGGCGCTGCCCATCGACGGCACCGACCGCGCCCTCCCGATCGGCGATCCGGCATCGCCGACGTCCCCAACAGATGGTCGGCTGCTCGGCAGCAGTCTCCATGCCGCATCGATGAACGCTCCGGTGATGTTCCCGACCGCCGCCATTCCGACGGGGTTGCTCGTCATCGGGCCCACCGGGAGCGGCAAGTCGAACTTGCTGGCATCCATCGCGTTGTCGGACATTGCCAACGGACGTCCGGTGGTCGTCATCGAACCCAAGGGCGAACTGTGTGACGCCATCATGGAACGACTCGATCCCGCATACCGCCACCGCGTCGTCGCGATCGACGCGGGTGAGACCGCACATCCGGTCGGCAGCAACGTCCTCGCCGGTGATCCTGCCGATGCCGAGCGCCGCGCCGATGACATCGTCGGGCTGTTCCATCAGCTGCACGGCGCTGCGCTCGGGCCCCGGAGTGCCGATGTACTGCTCCACGGGCTGATCCTCGCGGCGAAGATGCCGGGCGGCACCCTGATCGATGTTCCGGCGTTGCTGACGAACACGAACTTCCGGCGACGAATTGCTCAACAGGTGAGCGATCCCATGGTGCTCGCACCCTGGCTGGCGTGGTTCGACAATCTGAGCGATTCGGAACGGAGTCAAGTCGTCGCGCCGATTCTCAACAAGCTACGAGGGTTCACCTCGCGGACAAGCATCCGCCGAATGCTCGGGCAGGCCGACCCTGGGTGGAGCTGGGACGAAGCACTGAAGTCCGGCGGAATCGTGCTGATCTCTCTCAACCGGGGTGTCCTCGGCACGGAAGCCACGGCAATAGCTGGATCTCTGCTCCTGGGGCAGCTGTGGGGTGCACTCCAGCGGAGGAGCCGACTCGTCGGCAGCGATCGCAGGCTTGCTTCGATCATCGTCGACGAATGGCAACTGTTCACGGGTGGCCTGGACTTCGCCGACGTTCTGGCGACGATCCGCGGGGCGGGGGTGGCCGGGCTGTCACTGGCAAACCAGAATCTCACCCAGCTCTCACCCCAACTCCGCGCAGCAGTCGCCGCCAACGCCCGCAGCAAGATCACGTTCGCGCCGAGCAAGGACGACGCCAGAACACTGGCCGGGTGGATCGATAGCCCGAGCGTCACGCCGGAGGATCTGCTGCGTCTGGGCGAGTACGAAGCGGTCGCATCGATTCGCTCCCAGCCAGGAAGCCCGCATTTCAAGACCCACGCGCTGCCACGCAGGCGCACCACTGCTGCCGCTGTCCGTGAGATGAGCAGCCACCGATTCGGGCAGTCGGGTCAGGTAGTCGATGCCGAACTCCTCGCCAAATGGCAAGGACCTGAACCGGATGCAGGAATTGGACGTCAGCGTCGGGGGCCGTCATGACGACGGGGCGCCCCACGCAGCGGGCTACCGGTCGGCCTACCGTTCGCGTCGAGCCAGAACCATTGCTGGCCTGCGGCATTGCGCAAAAACTGGCGGCGAATCTCAGCGCTCCTCCTAGGGGTTGGGTATGAGTGCGCCATCACCGAGGCGGCGAAATCGGGCGGCGGCACTGTCGGATCGGGACATCGCCGTACTGCGGACGCTCGACAGCTTCCGTCTGGCCACCGGTGAGCATGTTCGTCGCCTCCACTTCACTGACGGGTCGCCGGTCACGCGGGCCCGCCGATGCCGATCGGTCCTGAAGCGACTGACCGACCACGGCCACATCGGGCGGCTGGATCGGCAGATCGGCGGACTGCATGCCGGATCGCAGGGCTTCGTCTACAGCTTGCGGGGGCGAGGATCGGGTGTGCTGGCGCGGATCGACGGCACCGAACCCCGCCGCAACAGAGGCGAACCGGGGGAACGGTTCGTTGCACACGTCCTGGCCATCACCGAGCTGTACGTACGACTCAGTGAAGCAACCACGCCGAGCGATCGGCATGAGCTACTGAGCTTCGATCCCGAACCGACGTGCTGGCGGCGCTATCCGGCACCGCATGGCGGAACCGTCGTCATCCGACCGGATGCTTTCCTCCGGATTGCCGATGCGGAGTACGAGGATGCCTTCTTCGTCGAACAGGATATGGCCACAGAGAGTCTCGTGACACTCCGAGCGAAGTGCCAGGGGTACGTCGCGTACTGGCGCTCGGGGAGCGAACAAGCCCGCAGCGGCGTCTTTCCAAAGGTCATTTGGATTGTGCCCAACCAGCGCCGGGCAGAGGGGGTCCGCCAGATCGTCGGCCGGATGGCGCAATCCGAACGCGCACTCTTTGCCGTCGCAACCGACGCCGATGCGCTCGACGCGTTGCTGCCGATCGAGACCACACCACCAACCATGAAAGGAGGCAACGACTCATGAAAACCAATACGATCATCGTCGGCGATGTCCGCGACGTGCTCAACCAGCTTGCCGACGCGAGCGTGGACTGCATCGTGACCTCACCGCCGTACATCGGGCTCCGCGACTACGGCCATCCCGATCAACTGGGCGCCGAGCAATCGGTCGACGACTGGGTCAAGAACCTTCGCATCGTCGCCCAGGGGCTGCAACGCGTCCTGACGCCGAGCGGTTCGCTCTGGCTCAACATCGGGGACAGCTACGCGGCGCACCCGAAGGAGGGTGCCGCGCGTAAGTCCCTGCTGCTTGGCCCGCAGCGACTGGCGCTTGCACTCGCCGATGACGGCTGGCTAGTGAGGAACGTCGTGGTGTGGGCCAAGCCGAATCCGATGCCGTCGTCCGTGACGGATCGGCTCAGCACCACCTACGAGACGATCCTGCTCCTGGTGCGCTCCCCCACGTACTACTTCGACCTCGACGCCATTCGCGTAGCCCCAGTGGACAAGCGGATGCGGGCGCACCGGAAGAGCACTGTCGGCTATCCACCCGTATCGGCCGTGCCGATCGGTGGCGGCGTCGACCGGAATCTCGGACTCGACGCCATGAAGCGGCGCGGCGTCAGCGCACACCCACTCGGCAAGTCACCAGGTGACGTCTGGACGATCCCGACAGCCGGATACAAGGGTGCGCATTTCGCGACCTATCCACTGGCGCTTGCCGAACGCGCCATCCTCGCTGGCTGCCCCGAACGAGTCTGCGTTGCCTGCGGATCGCCGTGGCGACGCACGCAGCAACCGGTGAACGGCCGCATGCTGCGCGTCGGCGCCCTGCAACCGTCTTGTACCTGCTCCAGCTGGCGGTGGCGTCCGGGCATCGTACTCGACCCGTTCATGGGTTCAGGCACGACGGCACTTGCCGCGCAGAAGCACCGCCGCGACTGGGTCGGCATCGAGCTGAACGCCGACTATGCCGAACAGGCTCGCACACGAATAGCCCAGCATAACAACATAACTGAATAGAGGAGAACACACGAACCATGGAACACAACATCACACCGAAGACTGATACTAACGACCCATCCGACGTAGCCGAGACCGAACGGGTGGCTCGCACCGCGCCCCTGATCTACGTCGCGTCACTGAGCGACTACAACAACGGTGAACTGCACGGACAGTGGATCGACGCCCGTCTCGGCATCGACGAAATCAACGAGAAGATCGCCGTCATGCTCGCCAACTCGCAGGATCCCGGCGCCGAGGAGTACGCCATCCATGACTACGAAGGCTTCTACCAGTTTCAAGTCGGCGAGTACGACCGCATCGAAACGGTGCACGCCATCGCCGAAGGCATCCAGGAGCACGGCGAGGCCTATGCCGCCTACGTCGAACTCGTCGGCACCGAAGACGCCAGCCTCGACACCTTCGACGATTGCTACCGAGGCACGTACGCAACACTCACGGCCTTCGTCGATCAGTTCGTCGACGACATGGGCTGGCCGGAGGAAATCGAGAAGTTCGGGGAACGCACCGGACTCGGGCCGTACCTGTCGATCGACTACAGCGACTTGGAATCGAGCATGCGCATGGAATGGGACGTCATCGAAGGAGAGGAGGGCGTGCACATATTCACCAGATAACCACTGCCCGTTGCCTATTCCACAACGGGTCTGCTCTTGCCCCGAAATCGGGAACCTGAGAAAATGATGAGAAGGAAACCATCACTATGAAAGATCGATCACCAACCCGCACGCCTTTGGCATTGCTTCTCGAAGAACTCCGCACCGATGCGGGACTGTCTCAGTACGCGTTGGCCGCCAAGTGCGGGTTCGATCGATCTAATATCCGCCGAATCGAAGACGGCTCGGTCGCTGATATCACCGAAGACAAGATGCGCGTCCTAGCCGACGCGCTCGATGTCGACGTCGAGCGCTTCTATGAAGCGCACTGGCTGACCGTCCGTCGGCCACTACCGAGCCTGCCGACGTACTTCCGCAGTAAGTACCAGGACCTGACGCCCGCGCAGATCGCCGAAGTCGAAGCCATCGTTGACACCATGCGCACCGAGAATGCCGACGAACACACGCACTAGAGCAGACGAGCATATCGGAGAGAAATACGAAACGAAGGGAGGGGGAATTGGACAATAGACTATCGACACCATCACTGAGGCGGCTGCGAGACATGATGCCGCGCTTCACGATCAGCTATTACCAAGCGCTCCGAGTCGCCGAACGACAAGCCAGCCGCTTGGCTCGAACGTGGGAAGCCGAACATCGGGCTATCCGCGAAGCGGACATCACAAGCCTCACACGAATGACGATCCTGCGTCGACCGTGCCCGGGTACGTCGATCAATGAGTGCCCATCTGGAGTCTCACGCTACGAACGGGGTAGGTGGGTCGTCTGGCTCAATCCCAGTGAAACCACCTCACGACAACGTTTTACGCTGGCGCATGAACTCAAACACATCATCGACAATGGCGCTGCGCACACGACCGTGTACAAACGTCTGACGCCGTCAGAGATCGAATCCGTCTGCGACCACTTCGCGACAAACCTACTGATGAGCCGACGCGCCGTCTACCACCTGTGGGGCGACGGATTGCGAACCCCCGAATCGCTCGCCATGGCCTTCCACATCTCCGTCAACGCCATGCGCCGACGGATGGTCGCCCTCGGACTGCCGACCGACCTCGACGAACCCTCCGTTCTGAACTATGTCGACGCCTTCCCAGACACGCCCGCGCCCGATACCCTGCCGGGTCACTTCCTTTCCGAACCGCCCAGTACCGCATTCCCAGGAGTAGCCGCATGAGTAGGAATCCAGACGATGGACTACCGACCTACGACGAGACGCAGCAGGGGCTCAATTCGGAGTCGACGGTTTCCGAACGCTCGCTGTCGCGAGTGCGCTCGGCAAGCCTCTACAAGGGTGCGCGTTCCTCGATCGTCGACCAGCTTCGCGCAAACAGACCCACCTCGGACAGCGAGATAGTGACACCGGCAGTGTCGGCGTCACGGGTCAAGCGTGGCCGTGCCGTCATCTACGTCCGCGTCAGCACCGAAGAGCAAGCCCGCGTCGGTGGCGGTGCTGAGGGCTACTCGATCCCGTTCCAGCGGGACGCCTGCAAACGCCGAGCCGAAGAACTCGGCCTTCAGGTCGTCGGCGAATATGTCGAACTTGGTCGATCTGCAACCACTGTCAATCGACCGGAATTCCAACGCATGTTCGCCGAACTCGACAGCCTCGGCGTCACGCACGTCATCGTGCACAAGCTCGACCGGCTCAGCCGTAGCCCGAAGGCGGATTACTTCGTCGACACAGGACTGGAGGCAACGAGAGCGGCACTGGTCTCCGTCTCCGAGTACATCGATGACACCCCGCAGGGGAAGCTCAACCTGCAGATCCAGCGCGGCATGGCCAGCTATTACTCAAACAACCTCGCAACCGAAGTCGTGAAAGGGCTGACTAGCAAAGTTGCCACAGGAGGTACCCCAGGACGTGCTCCGCTCGGGTATCTCAACAAACGTCGCATCGAGGGCATCTCCGACATTCGCTGGGTCGAACAAGATCCCAATCGAGCACCGCATATGCGGTGGGCATTCACTGAATACGCCACCGGTGACTGGAGTTTGTCGGCACTGGCCGACGCACTCGAAGCCCGCGGCCTACGAACCAAACCGACTCCGAAAATTCCGAGTCGGCCCGTGTCAATCGGGTCACTTCACAAACTGTTGATCAATCCGTACTTCGTCGGTGTCATCGCCTACAAGGGCATCTATCACGAGGGAACGCACGAGCCGCTGATCGACATGGAAACCTGGCTACGAGTCCAAGATGTCATGACCGCGCACAACACCGCGGGTGAAAAGGACAGGAAGCACCCGCACTACCTCAAGGGTTCGATCTGGTGCAGCCACTGCGGCGAAAGAATGGTCTATTCGCGCAATACGGGACGCGGCGGCACTTACGAGTACTTCTTCTGCATGGGCAAGAAGGACAAGCGCAACCCGTGCCCACGCGGCTACGTCAAGATGGTTGCAATTGAGCGCGGCATCGAGACGTACTACAAGCACGTGCAGATTTCCGACGATACTGCCGATCGGATCCGTGGCCTGGTGCAATCGGAATTAGATGATCACATCAAGGCGACCGAGCACGATGTCCGGCTCGCCACGCTCAAGGTCACACAAGTCGACCGAGAACGGACGAAATTGCTCGAAGCCCACTACGCGGGCGCGATACCGCTCGACATGCTCAAGACAGAGATGCAGCGCCTGACGCGGGAACTGAATGCAGCAGAGAAATCACTGGCAGCTGCCGGGAAATCCCGGAAGGAGATCGTCGACCTCCTCGAACGGGCTCTGAGCGCCGCACAGACGTGTCACCGTCACTACGAAGCTGGGAAGCCTCCTGTCCGCCGGATGCTCAACCAGGGCTTCTTCAGGCGCATCTACATCGACGACGACGGCAGCGTCAGCGACGCTGAGATTCAACAGCCCTTCGCCGCGCTGATCGCACGGCAGGACGATGTCCTAATGGAGAAGCGCAAGGCTCGCGCTGGTCGAGCACTCGGCGGCACGATTGGAGAGCTGCAGGCCACCGGCACCGAGGGACTTGCACCTCGCGGTGTCCGTGAGTTCTTACAGGAGCAGCGAGACCGCGAAGACGCTGTGGTGCTCAGGTTCCTCCACAACGAACAAACCCGACCCGTACTTGCGTACGGATCGGGTTCGAATAAAGCACTTTTGGCGGAAGCGGAGGGATTTGAACCCACGGTGGTTTTACCCACTCTCGCTTTCAAGGCGAGTGCATTAGGCCGCTCTGCCACGCTTCCAGGTCTCGCTTGTACGTGGAGATACTAAACGCTCCGCGCACGGCGAGGCCAATCAGCCCTTGTTGTCGGATCTCTCCATCGCGGCGTCGACTTTCTCGAAGATGTCGCCGAGAACCGCAAGCTCGCGCTCCGTCAGCAGGTCGACCAGATGCTTCCTGACGCTGACCACATGCGTCGGAGCTGCTTCCGTCAGGCGACGCCTGCCCTCGGCGGTGATGACCGCCAGCACGCCTCGCCCGTCGTCGACGCATGTGCTGCGATCGACCATGCCGTCGGATTCCATCCGTCGAATCTGATGCGTCAGTCGGCTACGGGACGACAGGACACCGTCGGCCAGCTCGCTCATTCGCAACGATCCGTCCGACGATTCCGACAACATCACAAGGATGCGATATTCGGCCATCGTCAGGTTGTGCGCATCCTGCAGATCCTTGTTGAGTACCCCCATCAGTCGTTGGCCGCCGTCGACATAGGCACGCCACGCTCTCATTTCCGCAGCATCGAGCCACTGCGGGTCCCCCCCTGGACCAAAGGATCGTTCGGCCGTCACCCGACCATATTAGGCACTCGGCTTACCGATGAGTAGCTCCGAGTCCTCCACGTCCAATCGCCGGGCTCGGCATAGTCTCGATATATGCCTGAACCACACATTGATACCCCGTACGTTGCTTCCGATGTTCGCTACGAGTCGATGCAGTATCGCCGCACCGGCCGTAGTGGCCTGAAGCTGCCGGCGATCTCGCTCGGGCTGTGGCACAACTTCGGCGACGACGCTCCCCTCGATGGCCAGCGTGCCGTGCTCAGGCGAGCGTTCGACCTGGGAATCACCCACTTCGATCTGGCCAACAACTACGGCCCGCCCTACGGCAGTGCGGAGAAGAATTTCGGTCGGATTCTGCGTGAGGACTTCGCCGGATACCGCGACGAACTGATCATCTCGAGCAAGGCCGGATGGGACATGTGGCCCGGCCCCTACGGATTCGGCGGCTCGCGTAAGTACCTGTTGTCCTCGCTCGACCAGTCGCTGGGACGAATGGGGCTGGATTACGTCGACATCTTCTACAGCCACCGCCCCGACCACGACACCCCACTCGAAGAGACCGCGGGCGCACTGATCAGCGCCGTGCACCAGGGCAAAGCACTCTACGTCGGCATCAGCTCGTACACGCCGGAGAACACCGCGAAGATGGCGGAACTCCTGAAAGCCGCAGGCGTTCCGCTGCTCATCCACCAGCCCAGTTACTCGATGGTCAACCGGTGGATCGAGGACGGTTTGCTGGAGACCCTCGAGCAGGTCGGTGCGGGTGCCATCGCGTTCTCACCGTTGGCGCAGGGAATGCTCACCGACAAGTACCTCGACGGAATTCCCGAGGGCTCACGCGCCACCCAGGGGAAGTCCTTGAACCCTGACTGGTTCACCGACGAGCACGTCGAGCACCTGCGGGGATTGAACTCCATTGCCTCCGCACGAGGCCAGTCTCTCGCACAGCTAGCTCTCAGCTGGGCGCTGCGTGATCCACGGGTGACATCCGTGCTGATCGGTGCGTCGAGCGTCCGGCAGCTCGAGAACAATGTCGGTGCGCTCGAGAACCTCGACTTCACAGCCGAGGAGCTCACGGCCATCGACGAGCACGCCAGGGACTTCGGGATCAACCTCTGGGATATCTAGCATCGACGCCGCATAAGGTGGGTCGTATGCACGCAATCACCCTGACAGAGTTCGGAACCCCCGACGTGATGCGGTGGACCGAGGTGCCGGATCTGCGGCCCGAACGCGGACAGGTCATCGTCGACGTCGCCGCCGCGGGGGTCAACCGTGCCGACCTGATGCAGCGCCAGGGCTTCTATCCCCCACCGCCTGGAGCAAGCGAGACCCTGGGGCTCGAATGTTCCGGGATCATCTCCGAACTCGGCGAGGGTGTCTACGACTGGAAAGTCGGCGATCGCGTATGCGCACTCCTCGCCGGAGGCGGCTACGCCGAGCAAGTGGCCGTCCCGGCTACACAGCTCTTTCCCATTCCCGGAGCCCTGGATCTCCATGCGGCAGCATCACTTCCGGAGGTCGCGTCGACCGTATGGTCCAACCTCGTCATGTACGGCGGCCTTCGGTCCGGGCATGTAGTCCTCCTGCACGGCGGCGGAAGCGGAATCGGCACACACGCAATCCAGGTCGCGAAGGCACTCGGAGCAACCGTTGCCGTCACCGCAGGCTCGAGGGCAAAGCTCGACTTCTGTGCCTCGCTCGGTGCCGACATTCTGATCGACTACAAAGAGCAGGACTTCGTCGAGGTTCTCCGGGGCAGCACCCACGGTGCAGACCTGATTCTGGACAACATGGGCGCAAAGTACCTGCCGCGCAACGTCGAAGCATTGGCCATGGACGGCACCCTCATCACCATCGGTATGCAGGGCGGACTGACGGGCGAACTGAACTTCGGTGCACTGCTCGGCAAACGCGGAACTATCCACGCAGCAGGGCTACGCGGACGCCCCGAGACGGGTCCGTCGAGCAAAGCGGACATAGTCGCCGACATGACGGCACGACTATGGCCGATGATCGAGGAAGGCGTCGTAAGCCCGGTCGTTCACGCCGAACTTCCCATAACCGAAGCGGCAGAGGCACATAGACTGCTCGACGCCGATGCTATCGGGAAGGTCATCCTGAGGGTGCCGTAACCGCTACGTCAGAGCAGCGAGGCACTTCACCAGCTGATCGATTTCGTACCGCGTCGTGTACGGAGCAAGTCCGATGGTGACGGCGCCGCCCTCCTCGTTGACGCCCAAGGCGTCGAGAAGCCTGCTGCCGCTGTGTATTCCGCTGACGACGCCGATACGGTTCTGTGCGAGATGCTCGGCGACCTTCTCGGCCGATGTATCGGCGACGGTGAAGCTGAGGGTCGGGATTCGACTCGGCGCATCACCGAGGACCATGACGTGGTCGAGTTTGCCGAGCGAACGCAACAGGTAGTCGAAGAGTCGATCGTGGTAGTCCTGCAACGACCCGATGGACAGCTGCAGTCGCTCGCGTCGGGTGCCCGTCGCGGCGTCGTCGAGATTGGCAAGGTAGTCGACCGACGAGACGACCCCGGCCAGCAACGCGTACTGGTGCCCCGCCATCTCGAGCCTCTCGGCGCCCTTGGCGAGCGGATTGAGCGACATCGACGGGATCCGGTCGAGTAGGCTCGGATCACGGAAGACCAATGCACCCACCTGAGGCCCACCCCACGCCGACGCCTGGACGGCCACGACGTCGGCAGCCAGTGCTTCGATGTCGACGTGCGCGTACGGTGCCGCGCCCCCGGCGTCGACGACGATGAGGCCGCCGACAGCGTGCACACGATCCGCCGCCACCCGTACATCCGGGGCCGAGCCGACGATCGACGACGCGGCAGTCATGGCGACGAGCCGCGTCGTGGTGGTGATCAGTTCCTCGAACTGCCAGCTCGGAAGTTCACACGTATCGATCTCGACTTCGGCCCACCGGACCTGTGCGCCGTAGCGGCTGGCAATACGAAGCCATGGGGCGACGTTGGCTTCCTCGTCGAGCCTCGACAGCACGAGGCCGGTTCCGAGGCCGAGTCGCGAGGACAGCGACTCCGCGAGCCATGCGAGCAACGTCCCGCGGTCGGGGCCGAGAACCACACCGGCCGGGTCTCCACCGACGAGATCGGCGATGGCCGCCCGCGCCGCGTCGAGTAGGCCCGCACTGCGTCGCGAGGACATGTGACCGGAAGTGTGAGTCGGCGCACTTCCACGAAACGCTGTGGACACGGCAGTCGACACACGGTCGGGGATCTGCATCCCGTTCTGCGGATCGAGGTGGATCCAGCCGTCGCCAAGGGAGGGAATAGACCCTCGGACCCGTGCGACGTCGTACCCCATGCCGGACACTCTAAGCGCCGATTTCGTAAGCGTGTGTTCCACATCCCTTTTTGGGCTCGACCGTACTGCTGTCTAGCACGCGCAACTTCCCTCCATACCCGACTTGAACAGGATAATCGGCCCCGCTCGTCGCGCAATCCCGCACAACACGCAAGGATGGCGGTATGACGCAATCGGACTCGCAGTCGAATCCCGAAGCCGGTGACCATGTCGTTGTGATCGGCCCGAACGGACAGCCTCTCGCACTCAGCCGTGAAGAGGCAACCGCCGCCGCGGCACGCGCAGCAGGCAGCGAAGGAGCCGAAAGCGGCGAAACTTCCCTTTCGGACATGGTCGAACAGCCAGCGAAGGTCATGCGCATCGGGACCATGATCAAGCAGCTTCTCGAAGAGGTTCGCGCAGCTCCTCTCGACGACGCAAGCCGGACCCGGTTGAAGGACATCCACCAGTCCTCGATCCGCGAACTCGAGCAGGGACTCGCACCCGAGCTGCGTGAGGAGCTGGAACGGTTAGCACTTCCGTTCGGCGAGGACTCCATCCCGTCGGATGCCGAGCTTCGCATCGCGCAGGCCCAGCTCGTCGGCTGGCTCGAAGGTGTGTTCCACGGAATTCAGACGGCGCTGTTCGCCCAACAGATGGCCGCGCGCGCCCAGCTGGAGCAGATGAGACAGGGCGCTCTTCCTCCTGGCGTGACGATCAATCCTGGTGGTGTGGGCCACACCGGCGGCAGCGGTACCGGGCAGTATCTGTAGGGCCGGGAGTGGAGCCTGCGGAACGACCCCAGGCAGCTCGGGAGTGGAGCCTGCGGAACGACCCCAGGCAGCTCGGGAGTGGAGCCTGCGGAACGACGTGTTGGGTGCGGGTAAGGTCGACCGTCGTGTCGGCACCAGCAAAGAATCCCGAGAACGAAGCAGGAGAGCGTGTGACCGTTCCCGCTTCGGACTCGTACACCTTCAAACGTGCATTCGGCGATCTGAAGACGGGTTTCACGCAGCGCGAGTTGTGGCTGCACCTGGGTTGGCAGGACATCAAGCAGCGCTACCGCCGGTCGGTGATCGGACCGTTCTGGATCACGATCGCCACAGCAGTTCAGGCCACGGCTATGGGCCTGCTGTACTCCGTCCTGCTGAACATGGACCTGAAGACGTTCCTACCGCACGTTGCCGTCGGGCTCATCCTCTGGACCTTCATCAGCGCCGCGATCCTCGAAGGCGGAGACGTCTTCGTCGCCAACGAGGGGCTGATCAAGCAGTTGCCCTCGGCGCTGTCGGTGCATGTGTATCGACTGGTGTGGCGTCAAGTGTTGCTGTTTGCGCACAACCTGATCGTGTACGTCATCATCATCGCGATCTTCCGGCCGTCGTTCAGCTGGTCGGATTTGTCTGCGATACCGGCGTTCGCGCTGCTGATCGTCAACGCGATCTGGGTTGGGCTGCTCTTCGGCATCGTGGCCACCCGTTACCGCGACATCGCGCCGATTCTCCAGTCGATGGTCACGTTGCTGTTCTTCATGACCCCAATCGTGTGGACGACGCAGGGCCTGGTCAACCAGGGCGGGCAGGCTGCCGAGCGGGCCAGGATCGTCGAGATCAATCCGCTGTTCCACTACCTGGATATCGTGCGCGCACCGATGATCGGTGAGCCGCAGCAGCTGTACCACTGGTACATCGTCATCGGCTGCACGGTTGTCGGATGGGTGCTGACCATTCTCGCTCTCAAGAAGTACCGGGCCCGCGTGCCCTACTGGGTTTAGGGGCTCATCTCATGTCCGTCAGCATCAGCACCCACAACGCGTGCGTCGACTTTCCGATCTTCGACGCCAAGACGCGCTCACTCAAGAAGGCTTTCCTCGGCAAAGCGGGTGGAGCGATCGACCGGAACAGCTCCGACGTCGTCGTCGTCGAAGCCCTCCGCGACATCACGATGAACCTGAAGGACGGCGACCGCATCGGACTCGTCGGGCACAATGGCGCAGGCAAGTCGACGCTCCTACGTCTGCTATCGGGCATCTACGAGCCGACGCGTGGCAGCGCCTCGGTTCGCGGCCGCGTCGCGCCGGTGTTCGATCTGGGCGTCGGCATGGACCCCGAGATCTCCGGCTACGAGAACATCATCATCCGCGGCCTGTTCCTCGGGCAGACGCGCAAGCAGATGCTCGCGAAGATGGACGAGATCGCCGACTTCACCGAACTCGGCGACTACCTCGACATGCCGCTTCGGACCTACTCGACGGGTATGCGCGTGCGCGTCGCAATGGGCGTCGTCACCAGCATCGATCCCGAGATCCTGCTGCTCGACGAGGGCATCGGGGCCGTCGACGCCGAATTCATGAAGAAGGCGCGTATTCGCCTGCAGGAGCTGGTCAAGCGCTCCGGCATCCTCGTCTTCGCCAGCCATTCCAACGAGTTCCTCGCCCAGCTGTGCGATCGCGCGATGTGGATCGACCACGGCCAGATCCGTCAGGAAGGCGGCATCGAAGACGTCGTGCGCGCGTACGAGGGTGACGATGCGGGCGATCATGTGGCGACGATTCTGAAAGAGCTCGCCCGGGATGCGGGAGTGGAGCCTGCGGAACGACCAGAAAATGCAGCAGTGGAGCCTGCGGAACGACCAGAAAATGCAGCAGTGGAGCCTGCGGAACGACCAGAAAATGCAGCAGTGGAGCCTGCGGAACGACCAGAGAATGCAGCACGACCGGGCGATGACGCGGGTGAGTGAGAAGATCATCGGGGTGATCGTGACGCACAAGCGTCGCGAATTGCTGGCTCGATCGCTCGATGTCATCACGCACCAGAGCCGGCCGCTCGACCACCTCGTCGTCGTCGACAATGCCCACGAAGACGATGTTCGCGAACTCGTCGAATCGGCTGAGCTTCCGACGACGTATCTTGGGTCGCATCACAATCTTGGGGGCGCCGGCGGATTCGCCCTCGGCATCCTCTACGCGCTCTCGCTCGGCGCGGACTGGGTCTTTCTCGCCGACGACGACGGGCGTCCCGAGGGCCCCGATGTGCTTGCAACGCTGTATGCCTGCGCGCTGAAGCACGACCTCGACGAGGTGTCCCCCGTCGTCTGTGACATCGACGACCCGGATCGGCTCGCGTTCCCGTTGCGACGCGGCGTCGAGTGGCGTCGGCTGCGATCCGAGCTGATCGATCCGCGTAATCCGGACGACGATCTGCTCGAAGGTATCGCGTCGTTGTTCAACGGTGCCCTGTTCAAGGCGTCGACGATCGATGCGGTCGGGGTACCGGATCTGCGGCTGTTCGTGCGCGGCGACGAGGTCGAGGTTCATCGTCGGCTGCAGCGTTCGGGGCTCAAGTTCGGTACCTGTCTGACCGCTGCGTACGTCCACCCGAACGGCGCCGACGAGTTCAAGCCGATCCTCGGGGGTCGGATGCACACCCAGTATCCCGACGACCCCACCAAGCGCTACTTCACCTACCGGAACCGTGGCTATCTCATGTCTCAGCCCGGGATGCGAAAGCTCCTCCCGCAGGAGTGGATTCGGTTCGGTTGGTTCTTCCTTGTGACCACTCACAATCCCAAGGGTCTGGCGGAGTGGCTGCGGCTTCGCCGGCTCGGGCGTCGGGAGCACTTTCGGCGCTGAGGTGGGCGCTCCGCCCCCCAGTGGCAAGGTGGGCGCTCCGCCCCCAGTGGCGCGGTTAAGGTTCCTCTGGTGCACTCAATCGTGCCACTGCGCCGGAGGCGCACCCTGCAATGAACCTCTGCGGAACGAGCCGTTAGGACGCGCGCCGGACTCCTCGGCTACCGTGTGCGCATGACGGAACCTCGGAAGCTGACGGATCGGATTCGGCATTCGGCGCGGGAGAAGTTGCAACGCGCAATCGGTGAGGTTCTGGACAAGCAGACCGCGCAGCTCGCCGAGCAGACCGGACATCAGCAGGAAAAGCTGCTCGAGATCCTAGAACGCCAACGACGCGAGATCGATGATCTCCACGCGTTCATTCGAGGACTCGAAATGCGTATGCGGCGGGACATCCCGTACGCGTCCGATGTCGAGGCCGCCGCGCAGAGCGCCGAGTTCGCGGAAGAGGTCATGCCGAAGGCCCCGACATTCCTTCGCCCACACGCAACGTTGCGCTTCGCACTCGGCGAGGTGTCCGTTCCGGGAATGGCGCTCGAATTCGGCGTCGCCAGTGGCACCACCCTCGAGATCATCGCCGAGGAGATGGCGTCTAAGAAGGACATCACGGTCGTCGCCGGGTTCGACGTCTTCTCCGGGCTACCGGAGACGTGGCGTACCGGGTTTCCCAAAGGTCTATTCGAGCAGGAGAACGTCCCGACGGTGCCGGGCGCTGAGATAGTCCCCGGGATGTTCGAGGAGTCGCTGCCGCAGTTCCTGAAGAGCCGCAAGGACAAGTTGGCGTTTCTGCATCTCGATGCCGACCTGTACTCGTCGACGGTGACGGTCCTGGACCTCGTCGCCGATCGTCTGGCCGTGGGTACGGTCATCGTGTTCGACGAGTACTTCAACTTCCCAGGTTGGCGAAACCACGAGTACCGGGCGTGGACCGAGTTCGTCGGTCGCACCGGAACGGAGTTCGACTACCTCGGATACACCGCGGACAACGAGCAGGTCGTGGTTCGGATTCGGAAGGCGCCGTCGCTGTAGTGGCATGGTTGAGTGCACCTGGGTGCACTTAACCGCGCCAGTGGGGGCGGAGCCCCCTAGCGCACGAGCCGAACGACCTGCGTCCCATCGAAGGTCACTGGGCTGTCGATTCGGAAGCCACGCGAGGACAGCAACGCGTATTCGCTGGAGTCTTCGAAGTGGTACGGCTGCAGCGCCCACTTGTCGTTCGACGTCAGCCTGAGGTTCTCGACCTCGTCGCGTTCACGATCGGTGAAGTACCAGAGCACGGTGCACGTGTCGAGTTGCACGTCCGACAACGGCTTCTCGACGTCCCAGAGCTGGCCGGATTCGGCCGCGTCGATAGCGAGCCCGACATCCTGCGCGTTCGCGAACGCACTCGGGTCTACGTCTTCGACGAGTCGCTGCGACGACGGGTTCCATGCGGCTCGGCCGAAGAGCACGCAGTCACCGGGTCCGATGTTCGCCTTCGCGAAATCGTTCACCTCGCTGAAGTCCATTCCGAGCGGCTTCGCCCCGTAGAGACGCTGACTCGAATATCCGGGGATCAGCGCGAGCGCGAGTGCAGCGACGGCAACGTACGGCAGCCAGCGCACCGCACGAAGCTGCCCCAGGGCAATCCCGCCGAGGAGTGCAACCGCGGGAGTAGTGAACGTCAGATACCTGTCCAGATATATCGGCGACTTCACGAGCGAGTACGCAACCATGATCGCCATCGGTACGGCTATCCACACGAGTGCGATCGCGATGCACGCGGTCCCTTCGGAGGAAGGCCGTTCACGACTGCGCACGGTGAACACCAGCGCAGCAACGAGAATGACCCCGAACACAACACCGAACATCGGTGTACCGAGAAACCACTGGTACTCGAACACGATGCGAGCGAAGTTGGAATCCAGCGGCGGAATCCACCCGACCTGGCCCGCCTGGCGTTGCACTACACGCAGAAATGGCAGAGCAACGGCCAGCGCAGCAAGAACCGCCAAATCCCAGGGCAGCATCGACACCCGAAAGCGCCTGAGTATGAGCAGGATTGCGAAATGAACCACGACGATTGTCGCCAGATAGACGAACAACACGATCGACACCGTCAGCACGACCGCGTACGCAACCCACCACAGGCGCGACCGTGACGACAACGCCACGAGCAGAAGAACTGTCACCCACACCGCCGCCGCGGCCGTGAGCGCGGAACTACGCGCTTCGACCGCAGCCCACGTCACCCTCGGGAGCAGCGCAAAGACCACGCCGGAGAACACCGCCGCACCGAGATCGGAAAAGCGGGCGGCGAGGGTCACCACGCCTGCGGCGGCCACCCCGACGGCAATCGCGCTCGGCAATCGAACCGAGAATTCGGAGAACCCGAAAACACTGCCCCACAGGTGGATACCGAAGTAGTAGCCCCCGTGGACGGCGTCGGTGGACCGCAGGAAATCGAGGAGCTCGCCGATGGACCTCCGGCTGGAGTACACCGTCGCGACCTCGTCGTACCAGAGGGACGGAACCCAACTGCCCAGCACACCGAGGACGAACGCGAAGACTCCGACCGAACTTGCCGCCCCGACCGTACCTACTCGACCGCTGCCCACCGAGACGTTATTCGTCGACGGAGTACAGGCGCGCCCAGTTCTCCCGACTCGTCAATTCCGGCGTCGCCAACCGGTATGACTCCGAAACAACCTCGGTTTCGGTGCGCAGTCGTCGCAGCGCAGTCAAGCCGCGCTTGAGCAGAACGACCGCAGCCTCCTTGTCGCGCTTACGAACTCGCACACCCTCCTGTGACCGATCGGTGACGACGGCATGCGCGAACAGCGACACGTGCCACCAATGCGCGTCGTCGGCCGAGATCGCAACAGGTCCTGGATGAAGCCTGCCTCGCCATTGATTGACGACCCGCTTGGCCAGCACGGCCCATTCGAGACTCTTCTGCGGATTCGGGCCCGCGGAAGTGATGACCATGTCCGCCGGCCGAATATCGGGGACTGCGTTGGCGCTGTAGCGCTTTGTCTCGTTGTATGCGGCCCGGTCACGCCGAATCGCCGACGCCGCATCCATGCCGCCGTCGGTCAGTTTGCTCGGCCCGACGAGGAAGTCCTCGATGGCCTTGATCAAAGTGAACGCCATCCCGTACTGCATCGACACCAGGTAACGGAACAGATCGGTGCTCAACTGGCGCGCCAGCTTCCTACCGTCGAGACCGGCATGCAGTGCGGCAGTGATCATTCCGTTGCGCAGATTGAAGTACCGGTGCCATTCGTCCCAGTCCTTCCATGCGAAGTCCGCGTGCCACACCGCGGCACCCGGCAACGTGACGGTCGCGAAACCGTGGGCGCGGGCCCGGTAGCCGTACTCGATGTCGTCCCACTGAAAGAACAGCGGCAGTGGATACCCGATCTGCGCGACGATCTCGGACGGGATCAGGCAAGACCACCATCCGTTGTAGCCGGCGTCGACGCGGACGTCCTGCTTCTTCTTGAATGCACTCTTGTCGGAGATCGCGTTCTTGACGTGCAGACCAGCTTCGAGCTTCTGCAGGTTCGCAACCTCCGCGCCGACGTGTACTCGATCGGGATGCAGCAGATACAGCATCTGCGCGCCGACGATCGCGGGCTCGACGGTCTTGTTGGCGAAGGCATTCATCCGAACGATGGCTTCCGGTTCGCACAGGACATCGTCGTCCATGAACACGACGTTGGCCGGGTCTCCGCCCTTGCCCTGGACCTCGAACAGTCCGCGCGTGAAACCGCCCGCACCTCCGAGGTTGGGCTGGGTGATGTAGACGAGCTTGGCGCCGAGTTCGGCGGCCACGCGCTGGAACAGCGGCCGCGTCTGAACCTGGTCGGTGCCCTGGTCGACGACGTACACGTTGTCGACGCCGTGCAGTGCGATCGGATCGTCGGCCATGGCCGCGACAGTGTTGGCACAGTCGTCGGCGCGATTGAACGTGCAGATGACGACGGAGGTAGGACGGAGTGCCGCGGGCGCGTCGACGGTCCAATCCGCATCCTCGACCGTCAGCTCACCCGACGTGGTGGTGAACCGCACGAACAACGCCCCGCCGTCGAGGAACTGCTGGACCTTGGCGGGGACGACGATCCGGCTGGCCTGGCCCTCGGTGTCGACGGTGGTGCTCGCGACCGTGCGCTTGCGACCCTTGAAGTCGGTGGCAACGACGTCGATGCGTGCCGAACCGGTGACGGTTGCGCCGAACCTGACCTCGTTGACCTCGGTCCACCGCTGCCAGTAGCTGGCCGGAAAACGACCGAAGTAACTGTTGGTCTCGACGACGGTCCGCTTGGCGAGCTTTGCGAAATGGCGAGCCCGCTCCGCGTTGCCTTTGACAACGTTTGCGTACATATCGGCGCTGACCAGAGGAGATGGCCCGTCGAACAGCAAGCGCTGAGCCGTCAGCGCGTCGGAACCGGCTGCACCGCGACCTGTCAGCCCGTTCTGCGGCGCGTCCCGACGATTGAGTGCAGTGCCGTCCATACCTGGAGATACCCCATCTTTCGCGCTCGAGTCTCTTCGAATCGAGCCATGTGCAGTGCGGCGCCGAAGCCGTGCGTACTCCGTGCCACCGTCCATGGTCGCACAGGCCGCCGCCGAGACACCCCAACGCACGCAGCGCCGCGTCGTTTCGGATCTGTACGGCACTGCGGGATACAGTCGGGTGTCTTCATCCATACTCACGGAGCAGAAGTGACCCTCAGCCGAACAGAGCGCACGCACGTTTTCATGCTCGGCAGCCGCAGGGAGCGTCTCGCGTGGGGCGCCCTGATCGCCGTCGTCGTAGTGATCGGTTACGGCCTCGTGCTCGCCGTCGATCCGCGGTTCTTCTACATCGACGACACGGAGTCGGGCGCGGTCCCCAACTGGCTACAGCTGGGTCGGATCATGCGCGAGGGCCAGTTCCCGTCGCTGGTACTCGACCAATGGATGGCAGGCAACTATCCGGTGGAGGGCCAGGGTGGTCTGTGGAATCCGGTTCAGATGGCGATCAATTACATCTCGCCATCGATCGACAACCTCACCTTGCTCGCGACGGTCGTCAAACTGGCATTTTCGATCGTGCTCGCGTGGGGCGTGTACCGCGTTGCACTCGTCTACGGCGCCCGGCCTGCGTGGGCGGCGGTCGCCGCTGCCTCGGCTCCCTTCGTCGGCTTCACGTTGTTCTTCGAGAACACTTCGTGGGTCACTGCGCTGATGGGCACTGCGTGGATCATGAACGCGTGGGCCAGTTCGGTCTCCTACGCACGCGGTCGATCGGGTCCGATCGTTCCCTTCGCGTTCCTGTACCTGGCCATCAGCGTCGGCTACGTGCACGCCGCAGTCATGGCCGGAGTGATGATCGGGGCCGTGGCGATCGGTGAATACGTTCACCAGCGACTGTGGCGGCCGGCTGCCCGCGTCGCGGCGGTCGGTATCGCAGCGGCAGCATGCGGGGCTATCACGTTCCTTCCCGGCCTGCTGACCTCGTCGGTGACGTGGCGCAGCGGTGAAGAAGGCACCTTCAACGACAACTTCCTGACGGCTCCCTGGTCCGAGACCTTGACCGCCAGCATCCCGTCGTCCGTGACCAGCATCGAGTCGTGGACGGGCGAGACGACTGCCTCACCGGTCACCTACATCGCGTGGTTTCTGATCCCTGCACTCGCGTTCATCGCGTGGCGGCGGGTTCCCGATTCATTACGCGAGCTCACCGCGCCGCTGATCCTCCTCGTGTTCGCCCTCGTCTTCACTGCAGGACCGAGCGATATCGGACCCATCCGATGGCCTGCGCGCATCCTGCCGTTCGTTGCGATCGTCGCGCTGATCCTCGTAGTGGTCCTTCTCAGTCGCTACGGGACACTCGATCGTCTGCGCCCGCGTCTGCTTGCCGCGTCGCTCTTGACGTTCGTTCTGGTGCTCCGCGCCGGATCGTCCGGTCCCGAACTGTTCGGCCGTCACGTCGTGTCCGGACTCCTGATCATCGCCGTCGGCGGCCTCGTGGTCTTTCTTGCCTACCGCTTTTCGACGCGGGCTGCTGCCGCCCTGCTCATCGCAACGATCGCCCCCGTCGCGATGTACCAGGTGGCCTCCTACGATCCGCCGTTCGACAAGTGGTGGCTCCCGACCTCGCAGTCGGAAGCGGACGCCGGCTTCCCTCAGTGGCAGGGAGCGACGCTCCAACTCGGCAATCGCACACTGACCGAGACCAGCGCAGACAGCGCCGACGATCCCAAGCTCCCTTGGCACTCCCAGGTCTACGGAAACTCTGCAAAGATCATGGGCCTCGATTACGTCAACGCCTACACACCCGTCGGCTACGAGGACTTCTCCAACCTGCTGTGCTTCGAGCACGAGGGTTCGACGTGTTCAGACGCGTTCCGACGCCTGTTCCTGATCGAGCCCTACACCGGCAAGACCTTCGCCGACCTGATGCGGTTGGACCGCGTCGTACTCCAGAAGAATCAATACCCGCTGGCCGACGCGCGTGATGCTCCCGCAGGGTGGGAGTGGGTGACCCCACCGACCGCTGACTCCGCGCGTCAGACGTACGTCCTCGAACGTATCAACGGATTGATACCGGCCAACACCGGTCGCATCGTCGCGACGGTCGACGCAACCGCCGTTCCGGAGTCGTCCAGCGCCGATTCCGAGCACGTTCGCGTCACCTCGATAGATGGCGGAAGCGTCGTCTTCGCGCGCCTGGCCTGGCCCGGATACACCGCGACTCTCAACGGTGAGCCACTCCAGACCAAGGGGCTGGCAGACATCTTTCTCTACGTCGACCTCCCGCCGGGCACGACGGACGCAGACCTGGCGATCGAGTTCCGGCCCCCCGGCCAGAAGCTAGGGTTCGTCGGGATGGCCGGCGGCGTTCTGCTACTGCTCACGTTGGTCGTACTGGATGCGCGACGCCGTCGCCCGGCACGACCGGCGCAGTCCCCTCCGGCCGAGGACACTGCCGCAGATGTGACAGTGGAATCGAGCAGTTCCGCAGCGAACAGATAGGCTTTCAACCCGTGACCCACCCGTCCGACGCTGTCCCCGCCGCGCACCGCATTTCCATCGTGGTGCCGGTCTACCAGGGTGAGCGGACACTGCGGGCCCTCATCGACGAGATCCTTCCGCTGACCTCACGCACGTACTCACCGTCCGGCAGGCCGCTCGTCGTCGAGGAAGTACTCCTCGTGTTCGATCATGGACCCGACGGCTCGGCCGACGTCATTCGCGAACTCGTGAGTGACCACTCGTTCGTGCGGGGAGTGTGGCTCAGCCGAAACTTCGGGCAGCATCCCGCAACCCTCGCCGGTATGGCGTCGAGCGGCGGCGAGTGGATCGTCACGATGGACGAGGACGGACAGCACGACCCAGCCGACATCGGCGGGTTACTCGACACAGCCCTCGATCGTCAGTCGTCGGTGGTCTACGCGAAGCCGACCAACGCCGCACCGCACGGCTTGTGGCGCAACGCCGCATCGCGGGGGTCGAAGTGGCTCATCGCCACGGCAATGGGCGCCGACAGCACGGTCAGCTACCAGAGCTACCGACTCGTCCTCGGTGAGGTCGGCCGATCCGTCGCCGCCTACGCAGGTTCCGAGGCCTACCTCGACGTCGCCCTCGGGTGGATCGCAGGCGAGGTCACCACCAGTCCGGTCGAGCTGCGCGAGGAGCACGGCCGACGCTCGGGTTACAACGTACGCACACTGCTCTCGCACTTCTGGCGCATGGTTCTGTCCAGCGGCACCAAGGGTCTTCGGCTGGTCAGCTTCATCGGCGTCGCCTTCGCGATTCTCGGTCTCGTGCTCGTACTGTGGGTGCTGGCGTCGTATCTGCTGTTCGACGTGGGCACGGAAGTACAGGGCTGGGCATCGACGATGGTCATCTTGCTGTTCGGCTTCGGAGCGACCCTGTTCTCGCTGGGCGTCGTCGCGGAATACGTCGGCGTCAACGTCAAGACAGCCATGGGCAAACCGCCCTACCTCATCGTCGCCGACCCGGCCGACGGGCCGCTCGGCCGTACCGCGACTCGGCCCGAGCCACCAGAACACACAACACCCACGTGAGCACGCACTGCACCTGGGTCATCGGAAGCGGAGGGCTTCTCGGTTCCTCGGTGGCCCGGGAACTTCGACGCCGGGGACACCGAGTCCGAACGAGTGCCATCCCGTGGGCAGATCATGAATCGGCGAAATCGCGTCTACTGCAAGAATGTACCGACTTCTTCGACGTCACCGGTGAAGACTCGTGGAACATCGTGTGGGCCGCCGGCGCCGGCGTCAACGGAACGACGGCAGACCAATTCGCACTCGAAAACGAACTCGTCACCGACATTCTCACCAAGGTGAGCACCGTGGCCGGTGAACGCCGCGGCAACGGTACCTTCTTTCTCGCATCGTCGGCGGGCGGCGTCTATGCAGGCTCGACGGGTGCGCCACACAACGAAGCGACGCAACCGGTTCCGCTCGGCGACTACGGCCGAGCGAAGCTCGACTCCGAGGCGATCGCCCAGGACTTCGGCGTTCGAACAGGAATCGACGTCGTCATCGGACGCTTCGCGAATTTGTACGGTCCTGGACAGAACCTCGGTAAGCCGCAGGGACTGATCTCGCATCTGTGCCGCGGGTATCTGATGGCGTCCCCGGTTTCGATCTACGTTCCTATGGACACTCTCCGCGACTATCTCTTCGTCACGGACGCCGCCGAAATGGTGGCTGACACACTGGAATTACCGCCGCCGCGATCCTCGTCGCCGATGACGAAGATCTACGCCTCGGGTTCCGCTGTCACCATCGGATCGATCCTCGGGGCGTGCCGCACCGTGTTTCGTCGACGTCCTAACGTCGTCCTCGCCGCGTCACCCCTCGCCGCATTTCAAGGCCGCGACCTTCGGTTGCGGTCGACCGTGCTCACCGACATCGATCGACGGACACACAGGACATTGCCCGCCGGTATCGCGTCGACGTTGCATGCGACTCGACAGGCTTTGGCGGCAGGGCGATGACCGAATCGCACACACCTCCGCCGCCGGCCGGCATGTCCGGCTCACCCGGCCCGCTGATGCGGATCATCAAGAATCAGGCACTCGCGTTTCTGCTGGTTGGCGGCGTCAACACCGCACTGGGTACCGCTTGGTTCATCGTCTTCCAATTGCTGATCGGTGAACAGTACGGCTATCACGCTGCAATTGTCCTCGGCTACCTCTGTAATGTACTGTGCGCCTTCGCAATGTACCGATACCTGGTGTTCCGAGTCAGAGGACACTTCTTCAAAGATCTGGTGCGATTCTTCATCGTCAACTTCGGCGCCTTCGTCGCGAACATCTCGTTGATGACCGTGGCGGTTTCGCTTCTGCACTTCCCACCGATCCCATCGCAATTGGTCGTCACCGCGATCATGGCCGTCGCCAGCTTCTTCGGCTATCGGGATTTTTCGTTTCGTAGAAAGACAACCACATGAGCCCTCGTGTATCAGTCGTCGTACCCGCATACAACAACGCGGAATATATCGGGGAGACAATCGAATCCATTCTCGATCAGACGTTCACCGACTTCGAACTCGTCATCGCCGATCACTCTTCGACCGACGAGACACTCGCCGTTGTGGAGAAGTACGACGATTCGCGCATTCGAGTGCTCACGACCGAGACAGGCGGTGGTGCGAAACGGAACTGGGATCGCGTCACTGCCGAGGCGACAGGCGAATTGGTCAAGCTCGTCTGCGGTGACGACACGATCTTTCCCAGTTCGCTCGAAGCTCAGGTCGCAGCGTTCGACGAGCACCCGTCGGCCGTTCTCGTGGCGTCACAACGCACGTTGATCGACGCGAACGGAAAGACGGTGATCGCCGCCCGCGGGCTCGGTGGATTGTCCGGGCTCGTATCGGGGCGCGTCGCTGCCCGGACTGCAGTACGCGCGGGCGCCAACATCTTCGGCGAGCCAGGCTGCGTCATGATGAAGTTGTCGGCGCTACGAGAGATCGGCCTGTGGGACAACAGCCACCCGTACCTCATCGATCAGGCCACGTTCATCGGCGTCGCGCTACAGGGTGACGTTGTCGCCATCGAGCGGCCGCTGGCCACGTTCCGCATCAACTCCGGTCAGTGGAGCGTCGAACTCGCGACCCAGCAGGCGCGACAAGCGGCCGACTTCCACCGTTCGCTCGGAGCTGCCGAGCCAGGCCTTCTGTCCGCGATGGATATTCGACTCGGCAACGTCAAGGCCCTCGCTACCTCGTTCATGCGCCGCGCAGTCTACCTACTGCTGCGTCACCGTATGTCGAAAAGCTAGGAGAGCACGGACTCCGTTCGGGCGTAACCACTTTCGGTCGCATCCTTCTGCGGCCGCCACCAGTTCTCGTTGTCTCGGTACCAGTCGACAGTCGCTTTCAGTCCGCTACGGAAGTCGACGTACTGCGGGGTCCAGCCCAGTTCGGTGCGCAGTTTGGTGGAGTCGATCGCATATCGAAGGTCGTGGCCCGGGCGGTCGGTGACGAAGTCGAAAGCGTCGGCGGCCTGCCCGGTCTCTTCGAGGATGGTCTCGAGAACCTCACGGTTGTTCTTCTCACCGTCGGCGCCGATGAGGTAGGTCTCGCCGAGCGCGCCCTTGTCGATAATGGTCCAGACGGCGCTGTTGTGGTCGTCGACATGGATCCAGTCACGTACGTTCTGCCCTGCACCATAGAGCTTCGGGCGCAGGCCCGACAAGATGTTCGTGATCTGCCGTGGAATGAACTTCTCGACGTGCTGATATGGGCCATAGTTGTTGGAGCAGTTGGAGATTGTCGCGCGTACGCCGAACGATCGCGCCCACGCCCGCACCAACAGATCACTCGACGCCTTGGTCGAGGAATAGGGGCTCGACGGGTTGTACGGGGTGGATTCGGTGAAGCGCGCCGGATCGTCCAGTTCGAGGTCACCGTAGACCTCGTCGGTGGAAATGTGGTGGTAGCGAACGTCATATTCACGCACGGCCTGAAGCAACGTCGTGGTACCGATGACGTTGGTGTGCACGAACGGCCAAGGGTTCGCGAGGCTGTTGTCGTTGTGTGATTCGGCGGCGAAATGGACGACTAGATCCGTCTTCTGCACCAGGTCGTCGACCAGGTCCTTGTCGGCGATGTCGCCTTCGACGAAATCGATCTTGTCTGCGACGGGGGCGAGCGATGCCCGGTTGCCCGCGTACGTGAGGGCGTCGAGGACGGTGATCTCGACGTCAGGACGCTCGGCGACGGTCAGATGGACGAAGTTCGCGCCGATGAACCCGGCGCCCCCGGTCACGAGCAGTCTCATGGGAGTGGAGTTTAGCCGCACGGTCGCTTTCGAGCCGACCTTGCTGTCGAGCCGTCCTTGTCCGAGCACCGTGTTGGCGTTTCGTCGACTTCGGGGGACTTCAAATGGGGATCGGTACGAGATTGTTGATGCTCGCGGCCAGCTCGGTCCTGTTCAAGCCATGGCAGTGACCGCGCGCTGTTCGGGTCGATCTGGGAGACTGCGGGGTATGCGGGGAATCATTTTGGCGGGCGGTACCGGGTCGCGTCTTCATCCGATCACGATGGGTGTGAGCAAGCAGCTTGTTCCGGTCTACGACAAGCCGATGATCTACTACCCGCTGTCGACGCTGATTCTGGCGAACATTCGTGACATCTTGATCATCACCACTGCGCAGGACTCGGAGCAGTTCCAACGTCTGCTCGGTGACGGCTCGCAGTTCGGCATCAACCTGACCTACAAGGTCCAGCACACCCCGAACGGTCTCGCTCAGGCGTTCGTCCTCGGTGCCGATCACATCGGGTCCGAGGGTGCTGCGTTGGTGCTCGGTGACAACATCTTCTACGGCCCGGGGCTGGGCTCGCAGTTGGGTAGGTTCGAGGCGATCGAGGGCGGCGCGGTGTTCGCCTACGAGGTCAAGGACCCCAGTGCGTACGGCGTCATCGAATTCGACGCGTCCGGGCGGGCGGTGTCGTTGGAGGAGAAGCCGAAGGTCCCCAAGTCGAACTACTCGGTGCCGGGTCTGTACTTCTACGACAACGATGTCCTGGCCATCGCCCGGGATCTGCAGCCGTCGGCGCGGGGGGAATACGAGATCACCGACGTCAACCGGCACTATCTCGATGCGGGCCGGTTGGCGGTGCAGGTGCTGCCGCGTGGGACGGCGTGGCTCGACACCGGTACCTTCGATTCGCTGCTCGATGCCTCCAATTACGTGCGCACCATCGAGCAGCGTCAGGGTCTCAAGATCGGGGCGCCGGAGGAAGTGTCGTGGCGTCGAGGGTTCATCAGCGACGACGAACTCCGCGAGCGGGCGGAGAAGCTCGTCAAATCCGGATACGGGCAGTACCTGCTCGACCTCCTCGACCGCCGTCAGTGAGAAAAGTGAGCAATGAGTTTTCGTGAATTGAAGATCGCTGGTGCGTACGAGTACACCCCTCGTCAGTTCGGTGACGATCGTGGTGTGTTCTTCGAGTGGTTCAAATCCTCGGCGTTCACCGACGCGGTCGGTCGGCCCTTGACGTTGGAGCAGGCGAATTGTTCGGTCTCCGCGGCCGGGGTGCTGCGTGGGATCCATTTCACCGATACCCCGCCTGGGCAGGCGAAGTACGTCACTGCGGTGACGGGTGCCTTCCTGGATGTGATCGTCGACTTGCGGGTGGGGTCGCCGACGTTCGGGCAGTGGGACAGTGTGCTCATCGACGATGTCGATCGGCGTGCGGTGTATCTGCCGGAAGGGTTGGGGCATGCGATCTTGTCGCTCGAGGACGGATCGACGGTGATGTACCTGTGCTCGATCGAGTACACCCCGTCCCTGGACCGCGACATCGATCCGTTGGATCCTGATCTGGGTATCGACTGGCCGACCCTCGCACGCGACGGATCCCCGCTCGAGTACCAACTCTCCGACAAGGACCGTGCGGCACCCTCACTCGCCGACGCCATCGCCGCCGGTTATCTGCCGAAGTTCCAGGACTGACCGCGCACGTTCCAGCCGGGGCGCAGGTTGCAACGTGAGCGTGGGCTGAAAGGTGCGCGTCAGCCGTGGTGGTGACCGAATGAGTCGTTCGGTGCAGCTCGGAGCTGGTTGCGCACGTTCCAGCCGGGGCGCAGGTTGCAACGTGAGCGTGGGCTGAAAGGTGCGCGATCAGCCGTGGTGGTGACCGAATGAGTCGTTCGGTGCAGCTCGGAGCTGGTTGCGCACGTTCCAGCCGGGGCGCAGGTTGCAACGTGGGCGTGGGCTGAAAGGTGCGCGATCAGCCGTGGTGGTGACCGAATGAGTCGTTCGGTGCGGCTCGGGGCTGGTTGCGCACGTTCCAGCGACAGGGCACGGTCCAGCGACAGGGCCGCTGGGGCAGGCAGATCAGCGAATCTTGAAGATCACGAACCGCTGGACGATGAAGTTGATGACCGTCGCGGTGCCCTGAGCTATGACGAAGGCAACGTTGGCGTACCAAAAACCGTCGGGTAATGCCTGGTAGAGCCATGTGTAGATGCCGACCTGGACGGCAAAGGTCACTCCGTACAACGCGACCACTGCGACAAAGCGCGCACGCGACGGCGCAGCATTGAACGTCCAACGACGGTTGATCAAGTACGCCGTTGTGGTGCCGAGCACGAAGCCGATCGCCTTGGCCAGCGTGACGCCGACGCCGAACACGAAATGCAGCAGCAGGTTGACGCCCTGGTCGACGATTGCCGACAGCACACCCGTCGCCAAGAAGCGGATGATCTGAGTCTTGAGGTCGAGGGCTTCGTCGGCGATGTTTTCCGTCAGCGGCAACTCGACGGGCAGCGGGACGTGGTGTTGCAACTCTTCGTCTTCTGCTGACCAGTCGTCGTTCTGCGAGGTGGGCACGATCATCGAGACTAGCCGTCGACCCGCACCGGGCACCCCTTAGACCCCGCCGCGCAGCGGGTACCCTCTACACCGATGTCCACGACAGCAGACGACGCACTCTTCCCCCTGGAACCACAGGCCCGGAACACTGCGCCGCTACCCACGCAGACCCGCACGATCTCCGGTTTCGGGCGCACCGCGCCTTCGACCGGTGAGGTGCTCTCGACCTCCGACCCCGAGCTCATTGCGAACGCGGTGAAGCAGGTTGCAGAGCAGAACGACAGCAAGCCGTCCTACCTGCAGCGCGGTGTCATCGCACGTGGCCTCGGCCGCTCGTACGGTGACAACGCTCAGAATTCCGGTGGCCTCGTCATCGACATGACGGCACTCAACCGCATCCACAGCATCGACGCGGGAACGCGCATCGTCGATCTCGACGGTGGCGTCAGTCTCGATCAGCTGATGCGGGCCGCGCTGCCGTTCGGTCTGTGGGTTCCGGTCCTGCCCGGTACGCGTCAGGTCACCATCGGCGGCGCAATCGGATGCGATATCCACGGCAAGAACCATCACAGCGCCGGCAGCTTCGGCAACCACGTGCGCTCGATGGAACTGCTCACCGCGGACGGACAGATCCGCCATCTGACACCGTCGGGCAAGAACGCCAAACTGTTCTGGGCGACGGTCGGTGGCAATGGTCTGACCGGCATCATCCTGCGCGCGACCATCGAGATGACGGCCACCGAGTCGGCCTACTTCATCAACGACGGCATTCGTACCGAGACTCTCGACGAGACCGTCGCGGCTCATCAGGACGGCACCGAGGACAACTACACGTACTCGAGTGCGTGGTTCGACGTCATGAGCGGGCCGCCCAAGCTCGGTCGGGCGACGATCACCCGTGGCTCGTTGGCGAAGTTCGACGAGCTCCCTAAGAAGTTGCAGAAGGACCCGCTCAAGTTCGACGCGCCGCAGTTGCTGACAGTGCCGGATGTCTTCCCGATCAGCGGCCTGAACAAGCTGTCGATGAGCATGATCGGCGAGGCCTACTACCGCATGGGTGGCAACTACACCGGCAAGGTCCAGAACCTGACGCAGTTCTACCACCCCCTCGATCTCATCGGCGAGTGGAACCGCGGCTACGGGCCCAAGGGATTTCTGCAGTACCAGTTCCTCGTTCCCACCGAGGCTCTCGAAGAGTTCAAGGACATCATCCGGTTCATCCAGCGTTCCGGCCAGTACTCGGCACTGAACGTCTTCAAGTTGTTCGGTCCGGGAAACAAAGCGCCACTGAGCTTTCCGATGGCCGGTTGGAATGTTGCGATGGACTTCCCGATCAAAGCAGGCCTCAACGAGATGGTCCGGGAACTCGACAAGCGCGTCCTCGAATTCGGCGGTCGTCTGTACACAGCGAAGGATTCGCGCACCACCGCCGAAACGTTCCATTCGATGTACCCACGGATCGACGAGTGGATCAAGGTTCGCCGATCCGTCGACCCCACAGGCGTTTTCGCCTCCGATATGGCAAGAAGGCTGGAATTACTGTGACGATAGATGCCGTCGGCAACCCCCAGACGATCCTGGTTCTGGGCGGAACAAGCGAGATCGGTCTCGCCATCACCGAGGAATACCTGTCGAAGTCACCGGCTCGAGTCATACTCGCCGCGCTGCCGAACGACCCGCTGCGCGAGAGCGCCGTCGCCCAGCTGACCGCCAAGGGCGCGAAGTCCGTCGACGTCATCGACTTCGATGCACTCGATACGGCCTCGCACCCGAAGGTCATCGACGAAGCGTGGTCCAAGGGCGATGTCGACGTCGCCATCGTTGCTTTCGCGGTGGACTTCGACGCCGAGGAGCTGTGGCAGGACCAGCGCAAAGCTGTCCTGACGGCAAACATCAACTACACCGCTTCGGTGTCGGTGGGCGTACTGCTCGGCGAGAAGATGAAGGCACAGGCCTCCGGACGCATCATCGTCATGTCCTCGGTCGCCGGTGAGCGTGTACGTCGTTCCAACTTCGTGTACGGATCGACCAAAGCGGGTCTCGACGGTTTCTACCTCGGCCTCGGAGAAGCTCTGCGCGAGTTCGGCCCTCGCGTGACGGTGATCCGCCCCGGAATGGTGCGCACCAAGTTCAGCGCGCACGTCAAGGAAGCTCCGTTGACGGTCGACAAGGAAGACATCGCCAAACTGGCGGTGGCCGCATCGCAGAAGGGCAAGGATCTGGTCTGGGCACCGGGACCTTTCCGCTTCGTGATGATCGCACTGCGGCACGTTCCGCGTCCGATCTTCCGCAAACTCCCTATCTAGATGAAACGAGCGCTCGGGACGGCCGTCGACGGTGCACTGGCCGCTCTCGTCGCAACCATTGTTGCGTCGATCGGGTTGTACGCCTTCTCCCTCGTCGAGTGGCCGGCGTTCAACTCGTCCAACGTCACTCGCGCACTGACGTCGCTCGGGCAGGTCGTCTGCGCCATAGCGTTCGCCGCGGCGATCGTTCTGTATCGCCGCGGGACCTTGGAATGGTTGGCGAAGGTTCTGACGTGGCTCGGGCTGTCCGGATTCGTCACGGTCACACTCGGTATGCCCTTGGCGGCGACCAAGTTGTACCTGTTCGGCATTTCGGTCGACCAAGAGTTTCGCACCGAATACCTGACGCGACTGACAGATTCGGCCGCGCTGCGCGACATGACGTACGCCGACATCCCACCGTTCTACCCGGCAGGCTGGTTCTGGATCGGCGGACGCGTCGGAAATCTCCTGGGCATGGACGGCTGGGAAGTGTTCAAGCCGTTCGCAATCGGGTTCCTCGCAGTCACGGCGGTCGTGGCGTTCACGCTTTGGAAGCAGCTCGTTCGGACGGACCTGGCCGTCGCGGTCAGCGCCGTGACCACCGCGCTGGTCGTCGCGTACGCATCTCCAGAGGCATACAGCGCCGTCATCGCCCTGCTCGTCGCGCCGGCTCTCCTACTCGCGTGGGGTGCGCTGAATAGGCCGGTGTCCGTCTACTCCGCTCGCTTGAATGGTCCATCCACGCCATCTGATCGTATGAATGGACCATTCAAGCGGTCTGGGGGTAGGAGCGAACCCAAGCGAACCACCAACTGGGGCTGGGGCGCGGTCGTCGGTACCGGATTGTTCCTCGGCCTAGCTGCGACGTTCTACACCCTCTATCTGGGGATGGCGGCGTTCGCGGTCACCCTCATGGCCGTCGTATCGGCCGTACTCAACGTTCGCGCACACGGGACATGGCGGGCCGCCGTTCCGGTTCTCGTCAGGCTCGTCGCCATCGCTGCCATCTCCGGGGTCATAGCGCTCACAGTGTGGCTTCCGTACCTCGTCGACTTCGTGACGGGCACCCCGTCGACCTCCGGGACTGCGCTGCACTACCTCCCCGAAGCCGGTGCAGCGCTTCCCTTCCCGATGCTCGAGTTCTCATTGCTCGGCGCCCTCTGCATGGTTGGCACGCTGTGGCTGGCGGTCCGGTCCGCGACGTCGAGGCGTGCGCAGGCACTCGGACTTGGCGTCGTCGCCGTGTATCTGTGGACGCTGATGTCGATGGCGGCCACCGTCGCCGGCACCACGCTGCTGTCGTTCCGACTCGAAGCGGTACTGATCGTATTATTGGGCGCCGCAGGAGTTTTCGGCTTCGTCGAGGGATCGAAAGCGATATACCAGGCAATCAACGAGCCGACGCGCTTCAAGGTCGCAGCAGTTGTTCTCGCAACCGTCGGCGCACTGGCATTCGCGCAGAACATCCCCCAGGTACTGCAAGCGGAGATCACTGTCGCGTACTCGGACACAGACGGTGACGGGGTACGCGCCGACAAGCGTCCACCGAGCGCCGTGTCGTACTACGGCGAAGTGGACCAGGCGATCACCGAGCAACTGGGCCGAGAACGGGACGAAACAATCGTGCTCACTGCGGACACGTCGTTCCTGAGCTACTACCCCTACTTCGGCTTCCAGGGTTTGACGTCCCACTACGCCAATCCACTCGCTCAGTTCGACCAGCGGTCGGCAGCAATCGCCGAATGGGCAGCACTCGAAACCCCGGACGAACTGATCGAAGCACTCGATACCAGCCAGTGGCCGGCTCCCGACGCCTTCCTGTTCCGCCGCGGCGCCGACGGCTACACCCTGAGGCTGGCCGAGGATGTGTACCCGAACGATCCCAATGTGCGGCGATACACCGTCACCTTCGACGAGTCGCTGTTCGAGGATCCACGGTTCGAGGTGACCGACATCGGGCCATTTGCGCTGGTCACTCGTTCCACATAGGCAAATCACATAACGTTCACGTAACGTTCAACCCGATGATCACCACCGACCAGACTATTCTCGAGCAGCCGGGGACGGCCCCCTCGTCGAAAATCGGGTCCGTTGCGGCACGTGTACGCGGGGTCAACCGTGCCGACGTTGCGGCAGCCTCTGCCTTCACCGTCGTCGCCCTGTTCGTCCTGCAGGGACAGTGGCGGAATCTGTCGAACGGCTACCTCTACAACAGTGGCCAGGACCAGGCGATGTGGGAGTGGTTCTTCGCCGTTGCCGCGCACTCGGTCGTGCACCTCGAGAACCCACTGTGGAGCGATCTGCAGAACTACCCACTCGGCGTGAATCTCATGGCCAACACCGCCATGTTCGGGCTGTCGATTCCGTTGGCGCCCGTCACGCTGCTGTTCGGCCCCACCGTCACCTGGGCAATCGCGCTGACGATAGGGCTCGCCGGCACCGCCTATGCCTGGTACTGGCTGTTCTCGCGGACCGTGGGCGCATCGCGCGGCGCGTCCGCATTGGGCGGCGCACTGTGCGGCTTCGCACCCGGCATGATCTCTCACGCGAACGGACACCCGAACTTCGTCGTTCTGTTCCTGCTGCCCGTCATTGCGTCGTTGGTCGTCAGCATCGCGCGTACAGGTCCGACGACCAAGAAGACCATTGCACTCGGTCTCGTCGTCGCGCTGCAGATCATGCTCGGCGAGGAACCACTGCTGATTTTCGCGATCGCCTTCGGACTGTTCGCGCTTGTCTACTACGCCGGCCGACCGCGGAGCTTCTGGCCCGCCGTCAAGAACTCCTGGAAGAGTCTCTCGATAGCCGCCGTTCTGGCGCTGGCACTCGTCGCCTTCCCGCTGTATTGGCAGTTCTTCGGGCCGCAAAGCTATTCGTTCCTCGAACACGGCGCAATGGGTAACGACGCCAAAGCACTCACTCAGTTCCCGACGCAGTCGGTCGGCGGGGTCACGACGCCCGGTCAGAACGTTCGCATCAACGCCACCGAGGAGAATGCGTACTTCGGGTGGCCACTCCTCGTGCTCGCGCTCGTGGCAGCTGTGTGGCTCTGGCGCGTGGCGTGCGCGCGAGCCGCCGCAGCAACAGCCGCCGCCGTCATCGTTGTCTCGCTCGGATCCGAGCTGATCATCGGCAAGAAGAACACCGAGATCGAACTGCCCTGGCAATGGCTCGCCGACACGCCACTCGTCGAGTCGGTCCTGGAAACGCGTTTCGCGCTCGCCGCAGTGCCCGCACTTGCCCTACTGCTGGTGCTGGCGACAGACGCAGCGTTCAAGCGCGGGCTGCGACCGATCCCGGCAGCGTGGTCCATCGCGTTGGCCTTGGCGCTCGTCCCGCTGCTTCCGACACCGCTGCAGGCAGTGGAAAGAACCGCGACGCCGCAGTTCTTCGCGAGCGGTGACTGGAAGAACTATGTCGACGACGGCTCGGTCGTGACTGTCCCGTTGCCGCGTCCAGAGGATGCGAGGCCGCTGCGATGGCAGATCGAGGCCAATATGAGCTTCCCACTCGCAGGCGGCTACTTCGTAGGGCCTAGCGACACCGAGGAAAGAACAGCCAAGTACGGCGCCGTGGACCGCCCGACCGCATTGCTGCTCGGATCCGTCCGCAACTCGGGAACAGTTCCCGAGATCACCACCGAGCAACAGGCCGACGCTCGCGCCGATCTCCAGTTCTGGTCTGCCGACGTCGTAGTGCTGCAGCCGGGCCGCAACAGCGTCGCACTGCGCAACACGGTCAACGCCCTGCTCGGCTTCGACGCCGAATACCACGACGGCGTCTGGATCTGGGACGTGCGCTCCCTCGTTCCCTAACTCCCTCGGACAAGCTCCCACTCCCGCCTCCCCTAACATGATCGGGTGCGTTCCAAACCCGAGTTGACGACTGCTCGCATCGGTACAGCCAAGACAGTTGCCTTTCTCACCGGGTTGATCGGGGTGATCCTTGCCCTCGCGACGCCGCTTCTTCCCGTCGAGGAATCGACCGCGACCATCTCATGGCCGTCGGAGAGCTTCGGCAGCGTCGAGTCTCCGTTGGTGTCCTACACGCCGCTGAACCTCGAGGCGTCGATCCCATGCACGGACGCACCTGGCACTCTCGTTTCCACGCTGCCGTCAGGGGCGCCGGGGGTCGAAAGCCGCGGACTCGTCGTCAAAGTCACCGACGAGCAGAACCTCGCGGTGATTCTCCGGGACCGGGTTCTTGCCGAGACCCCCGCTACCGGTGACTGCGCAATTACGGTGGACAGCAACTCTGCACGCACAGTGGTCAGCGTCGACGGCGAGTCCACCACCGTCGACGGCGACGTCAGACCACAGATGGTCGGTATCTTCACCGACCTGCAGCAGGCTACCCCCGGCCTGAGCGTCACCGCCGAGATCGACTCCCGGTTCTCGTCCAGCCCGACCCTGTTCAAACTGCTCGCGATGATCGTCGGCGCCCTCGCCATCGTCATGTCGCTATTCGCGCTGCATCGACTCGACGGAATCGACGGTCGTCGCGCACGCGGTTTCCTCCCCGCCCGCTGGTGGAAGATCACCGGCGTCGACGCCATCGTCATCGGGACACTGCTGCTCTGGCACATCATCGGCGCCAACACATCCGACGACGGTTACCTGCTCAACATGGCCAGGGTGTCCGAGAACGCCGGATACATGGCCAACTACTTCCGCTGGTTCGGAGTCCCCGAAGCACCGTTCGGAATGCCGTACTACGACATGCTCGCCGCGCTGGCGAAGGTCTCCACAGCCAGCGTCTGGATGCGGTTGCCTGCCCTGCTCGCCGGAATCCTGTGCTGGATGGTCATCAGCCGTGAGGTCGTCCCGCGCCTCGGCCGTGCCGTCCGCTCGTCGAAAGTCGCACTGTGGACCGGCGGCCTCGTCTTCCTCGCATTCTGGCTGCCCTACGACAACGGCCTTCGCCCGGAACCGGTCATCGCCCTCGGCGCGCTGCTGACCTGGTGCTCCATCGAACGAGCCATCGCAACCGGACGCCTGCTGCCCGCGGCCATAGCGCTACTGATCGCCGCTTTCTCCCTCGCCGCCGGTCCGACCGGCCTCATCTGCATCGCCGCACTCCTGGCAGGCGCGCGACCGCTCGTGCAAATCCTCGTTCGTCGCGCAAAACTCGTTGGGTTCGCCGCCCTGATCGCACCGCTGCTGGCGTCGGGAACCGCAGTTCTGATCGCGATCTTCGCCGACCAAACCGTCGCCTCCGTCCTCGAAGCGACACGGGTTCGTTCGGCCGTCGGCCCGAACGTGGCGTGGTTCGACGAACGAATCCGCTGGGATTCGCTGATGATGATCACTCCCGACGGCTCCCTCGCCCGACGGTTCGGCGTGTTCGTGATGCTGCTGTGCGTCGCGGTATCGGTCTTCGTGATGCTGCGCAAGAACGGACGAATCCCCGGCACAGCGATCGGACCGTCCCGCCGTATTCTCGGAATCATCATCGGCGCACTGGCTTTGATGATGTTCACCCCCACCAAGTGGACTCATCACTTCGGTGTCTACGCCGGTCTCGCAGGCTCGGTCGCAGCATTGGCCGCCGTCAGTGTCACGGCCGCGACCATCAGGTCACCGCGCAATCGGACTCTGTTCACCGCTGCCGTGCTGTTCCTGACGGCACTGGCCTTCACGGGCTCCAACGGCTGGTGGTACGTCTCCAGCTACGGCGTTCCGTGGTTCGACAAGCCGCCATCCGTCGCAGGGAAGGGCTTCTCGACCGTCTTCCTCGGACTGACCGTACTGACCCTGATCTACGCTGCGTACCAACATATTCGGATGCCGTACGTAACACCCGCCACCAAGAAGCGCCGAAGGTTTGCGCCGTCGGCATTGACCATCGTCGCAGGCGGTGTCGTGCTGTTCGAGGTACTTTCCTTACTCAAGGGTGCGGTGGCGCAGTACCCGGCCTACTCGATCGCACGCTCGAACATCGACTCCCTTACCGGAAACGCGTGCGGACTCGCGAACGATGTTCTGGTGGAGACCGATCCGAATGCATCGTTGCTGCAACCCCTTTCGGATGTATCGGACCCCTTGGGCGTCGGCGGAAACGTCGGGTTCACACCCAACGGCGTCGCCTCCGATCTGACGGCAGACGCCGAGGAATCCACCCAAGGCGCAGCCAACTCGGTCGCGCCGACCGACGGCAGCACCACCGTCTCCACCAACAACTCCGGAACCGCAGGCGGCACCGAGGCAAACGCCGGCATCAACGGCAGCACCGTGACGCTGCCGTTCGGTCTCGACCCGGCCACCACGCCCGTCCTCGGCAGCTTCGGCACCGAAGAACCGGCATCGCTGACGACCGACTGGTACGGCCTCCCGGGCGACGGTGACCTGATCACCATCGCCGCCGCAGGCCGGATCCGCTCGGTCGATTCGGACGGGATCGTCACGCCCGGCCAGAGCGTCGAGGTCGAGTACGGCGTCCGAGAGGGCACCGACGTCCGGGCGTTGGGACGCGTCATGCCGTCGGACATCGGTCCTGCGCCGTCGTGGCGGAATCTGCGCGTACCTCTCGCAGACCTCCCTCCGGAAGCCGACGCCATTCGCATCGTCGTCGACGATTCCGATCTCGCAGGCAATCAGTGGGCCGCCATCACGCCTCCGCGCGTGCCGAAAACACAATCGCTGAACGACGTCGTCGGCTCGGACGCGCCCGTCCTGCTCGACTGGGCCGTCGGACTCGCCTTCCCCTGCCAGCGCCCGTTCGACCATCGCTACGGCGTCGCCGAGGTGCCCGAGTACCGCATCCTCCCGGACCGCACCGGCGCAGAGTCGACCAACGCGTGGCAGGACTGGATCGGCGGTGGACCGCTCGGCTGGACCGAGCAGCTGCTCGGAGCCCAGACATTGCCGTCCTATCTGAAGAACGATTACGACCGCGACTGGGGCTCGATCGAGAGATACACACCACTCGACCCGGACGCTACCCCTGCGGAAGTGACCGTCACCGAGGAGACGCGCTCGGGCTTGTTCAGCCCCGGACCGATCAAAAACGACTGAGCGCCCGGTTTCCATGCCTGGTCCGGGCCGACGGTCTGGACCAGGCATATGTGCTCTTCTGATCACGCTCGCATAACATCGACAATCGTGCCCGACGCCGTGACAGATTCATCCGCCGTGCCCTCCGTTCCTCCGGCGAAGGGTTCACCGGTCGATCTGCGCTCTCAGGTGCGCACGACACGACTGATCGCCATCGTCACGGGCCTTGTAGGCGCCCTGCTGGCGATCCTCACGCCGTTTCTTCCGGTCGTGCAGACCACCTCGACCATTCAGTGGCCCGAAGCCGGTGTCATCGAGGACGTCGACGCACCGCTCGTGTCGCAGGCACCCATCGACTTCTCCGCGACGATCCCGTGCTCGGCCGTCGCCCAGCTCCCGCCGCAGGGTGGACTACTGCTCGCGACCGCGCCGTCTCAGGGTGAGGGAGCTGCACTCAACAGTCTGTTCGTGCGCGTCAGCGAAGGCTCGGTCGACGTCTTGGACCGCAACGTGGTCGTGGCCTCCGCACCGCGTGCCGATGTCGAGGGCCCCGGCTGTAGTTCCATCGAGATCGTCTCCAACATCGACTACACGACCGCCGAGTTCACCGGCTTGACGGACGAGCAGGGCGCTCAGCGCGTCGGCCGGCTCGACGGCGACCTCCGGCCCCAGATCGTCGGACTCTTCACCGACCTCACCGGTGCGGCCCCGTCCGGCATGTCGGTCACGATCGACGTCGACTCGCGGTTCTCGTCGAGCCCGACGATTCTCAAGCTGCTCGCGATGATCCTCGCGGTCGTCTGCACCATCATCGCGATGGGCGCGCTGGGACGACTCGACGGCATCGACGGGCGCGGTCACCGACGTTTCTTCCCGTCGCACTGGTGGAAGTTCACCGGCGTCGACGTCACCGTCGTCGGTGCCTTGATCGGCTGGCACTTCGTCGGAGCCAACACGTCCGACGACGGTTACCTGCTCACAATGGCACGGGCGTCCGACCAATCCGGCTACATGGCCAACTACTTCCGCTGGTTCGGCGTCCCCGAGGCCCCGTTCGGCTGGTACTACGACGTGCTGGCCGTGTTCGCGAAGGTCTCCACCGCAAGCCCGTGGATGAGACTGCCCGCTCTGATCGCCGGGGTGCTCTGCTGGATGGTGATCAGCCGTGAGGTCGTCCCGCGCCTCGGCCGCGCCGTCCGCAAGTCGAATGTTGCCCTATGGACCGGCGGACTCGTCTTCCTGGCGTTCTGGCTGCCCTACAACAACGGGCTTCGCCCCGAACCGATCGTGGCTCTCGGCGCGCTTCTGACGTGGTGCTCGATCGAGCGCGCAATCGCAACTGGCAGGCTGCTTCCCGCGGCGTCGGCATTCTTGATCGGAGCCTTCACCCTCGCATCGGCGCCGACGGGCCTGATGTGTGTCGCCGCCCTCCTGGCAGGTGCGCGGCCGATGGCACGCATCGTCGTTCGCCGCCACCGACTCGTCGGCACCCTCCCGTTGCTGGCGCCGTTGGCTGCAGCAGGCTTCCTGGTTCTGGTCGTGGTGTTCGCCGACCAGACCTACGCCACCGTCATCGAGTCGACGCGAGTGCGGACGGCAATCGGGCCGAGTGAGGCGTGGTACCAAGACTTCCTGCGTTACTACTACCTTTTCGTCCAAACTGTCGACGGATCCGTCGCACGTCGCTTCGCGTTCCTCGTGATGTTGCTGTGCCTGTTCTCGACGCTGTTCATCCTGTTGCGTCGCAGACGCGTACCGGGCATCGCGAACGGACCGGCTTGGCGGCTGATCGGCGTCGTATTCGGAACGATCTTCTTCATGATGTTCAACCCGACCAAGTGGACACACCACTTCGGGTCGTACGCGGGGATCGCGGGCGGTCTGGCAGCCCTCACCGCAGTGGCGATATCGGCGAGCGCGCTGAGGTCGCGGCGAAACAGGACGGTATTCCTCGCCGGGCTGATGTTCGTTCTCGCACTGGCATTCTCGGGCATCAACGGATACTGGTACGTCTCCAGCTACGGCGTGCCGTGGTTCGACAAGACGGTGTCCTTGAGCGGCAACCAGTCCAACACACTGTTCCTCATCCTCTTCGCCGCCGCTCTGGCACTGGCCGGATGGCAGTATCTCCGCGAGGGTTACGCTCCACCACAACCGCGCGCTACCAGCGAACGGGGCAGGCGGATCAAGAAGTTCGCGGCCGCTCCGCTGACCGTCATCGCCGGCCTGATGGTGCTGTTCGAAATCCTGTCGCTGGTCAAGGGGGCCGTGTCGCAGTACCCGGCGTACTCGCTTGCGCGATCGAATATTCAATCCCTGACCGGCAATTCGTGCGGACTCGCGAACGATGTTCTCGTGGAACCGAACCCGAATGCAGGCATTCTCGATCCGATTCCTGCGGCCTTCGACCCCGAAACCGGACCACTCGGTGGCGAAGACCCATCGAACTTCACCCCGAACGGCGTCCCCACCGACCTCAGCGCAGACGCGGTGGAAGTCAAACCCGGACAGGGCAATACCGACCAGCAGAGCGTCGGACCGGCATTCGAGGAAGGCCAAAATTCGGGTACCGGTGGTGGCATCGGCGCCCAGGGCGTCAACGGCTCGACCGCGGCACTACCCTTCGGACTCAACCCCGCCACCACTCCGGTCCTCGGCTCCTACCAGCCCGGAATCCAGGAACCGGCATCGGCGACGTCGAGCTGGTACTCCCTTCCGGAGCGCTCGGACGACGCCCCGCTCATCGTGGTTTCGGCCGCCGGTCGCATCCTCTCGTACGACGACACCGGAGCACTGACCTACGGACAGTCACTCCTCGTCGAGTACGGAACGCGTCAACCCAACGGATCGGTCGACGTCAAAGGCACCTACCTGCCCCGCGACATCGGCCCGGCACCGTCATGGCGCAACCTCCGCATCCCGATCGCGGATCTGCCTGACGACGCCGATGCCGTCCGTATCGTCGCCAACGACCCCAACCTCACCGGCGACCAGTGGTTCGCATTCACTCCGCCACGAGTTCCGCAGTTGGAGAAGCTGAACGACCTGATCGGGAGCGAGCAGCCAGTACTGCTCGACTGGGCTGTGGGACTGCAGTTCCCGTGCCAGCGTCCCTTCGACCACGAGTACGGCGTCGCCGAGGTTCCGGGCTACCGCATCCTCCCCGACCGTCCTCTGGCCGTCAGCTCCACCGACACCTGGCAGGCCGGCGACAACGGCGGCCCCCTCGGTTGGAGCGAACTCCTCGCCAAGCCGGTGACGGTGCCGACGTACCTGAATCGCGACTGGGCCCGCGACTGGGGCTCCCTCGAGCGCTACGACCCGTACTACCCCCAGGCAGTACCAGCGACCATCGAGACCGGTGAAGTCACCAGGTCGGGCTTCTGGACGCCCGGGAACTTGAGGGTGTTCGACCAGTAGGTCGCCGGGTTTGGTCGGCCGGCCACCTGTTCGCGTGGGTCGGCCGGCCCCCTGACCGCTTGAATGGTCCATCCATACGGCCAGATAGCGTGGGTGGTCCATCCAAGCGGTGGGTCGCCGGCCCCCTGACCGCTTGAATGGTCCATTCATACGGTCAGATAGCGTGGGTGGTCCATCCAAGCGGTGGGTCGTGCGGGCCATCGCCCTAGCACTCTGCACCGACATCGCTGAACCTGCCGCGCGGTTTTCACACAGGTTGTCCACAGCCTGAGCCGTTGTACACAGACATTCTGTTTCTCCTGGTGGGTGAAGTCGGATCGGCGACAACCCGTGACACCGTCTGCCCATGAAACGAGGACAATGGGCAACACAGCGAGAGATACTCGACGGCGCGTCCGTGAACGGGGTGATCACACGCAAGGCGCTCCGGGAGTGCGGGGTATCAGACGGATCGATTACAGCCAGGACCGCCGACGACGGCAAATGGCGTCGAATACTCCCGGGAGTCGTTCTACTGCAGAACGGCAATCCCAATGTAGTACAACAGCTTTCGGCGGCTCTCCTGTATGGGGGCGAGCGAAGCATGCTCACCGGCGGCACAGCAGTGATGCAGCATGGATTCGATCGGGTCGGCAGCGACGTACACATCCTCGTGCCGTCGTCGATGCGTCGGGCATCCACCTCGTTCGTTCGTGTCGAGCGGACGACTCGTCTGCCCGATCCAGAACGCCGCGCTCGGTTGCTCGTCGCACCCCTGCCTCGTGCGCTCGTCGACACCGCACGGTCGTTGCGGTCGACCGAAAGTTGCATACGCCTCTTCGCTCAAGCGATACAGCGCGGGTCGACGACTCTCGACGCGATCGTTCGCGAACTGAACGAAGGCCCGCGGCAGTATGGCGCCGTTGGATGGATGGCAGCGCGCCAGCTCGCCGATGACGCGCACTCCGTTGCTGATGTCGCTTGCCAGGTTGATGGGACCACCTGATTGCCAGAGGGTAGGGACCACCGTGGCGCGTTATTGAGGATGCGTGTTGTCGGTGTTTTCGTCAACTGTTCCGGGGCGGGTGCGTTGGCGGTAGGACGGTCCTTCGATGATGAGGGTGTGCGCAGCGGAGGTCAGTCGGTCGATGGCTGACTGGGCGAGGAGGGTGTCGGCGGTCATGGTCAGCCACTCTGATGGCTCGCGGTTCGAGGTGACGATCGTGGTTTTCTTCCGGTGGCGCTCGACGATCAGTTCGTAGAAGTCGCTGGTCTCGGTGGCGTCGAGTGGTCGCAGCGCGAAGTCGTCGATGATCAGGACTTCGATTGCGGTCAGTCGCCGGATTTCGGCGTCGACGGTGTTGTCGAGTCGCGCTGCTCGTAGCCTGGTGAACAGTTTGTCCGATCGAGCGAACAGCACACTGTGTCGTCTTCGGATTGCCATGTGTCCCAATGCTGTTGCCAGATGAGTTTTGCCGACCCCGACCGGCCCGAGGATGATCGCGGACTGGTGGGCATCGAGAAAGCGCAGTGACGTCAGATCGCCGAGCAGTGTCCGGTCGTACCGGAGATCGTCGAGTGCGTTCCAGGAATCGAAGGCCATCGCCGGATCGAGCCCCGCCTTGGTCGCCCGTAGCATCGCCGAACGGGAGTCGCGGCGATTCACTTCGTCGGCAAGGAGTACTTCGAGGAATCCGATGTGACTGAGCTTGTGTTGGCGGGCCAGAGCAGCGCGTTCGGGCAAGGTGTCGGCGAGCGCGCCGAGTTTGAGGGCTTTGAGTAGTCGGACGAGGTCGGTGCCGACCGGTTCGGTCGTGCCTGCGGTGCGAGTGGTGGTCATGGGCGTCCCTCCGAAGGTGCGGTGCTGCCGTCTACGACGGACAGTGAAGTGGTTGCAGTAGAACGAAATTCGGTTGGATCGCGGGAGAACCGCGTTGATGATTGTCCGACTGCTTTCGGTAGATCCGGCGTGGTGGATTCGGTGGCGCGCTCGAGCATCGAGGCGATCTTGGTGACGGAGACGACATCGAGATCGAGCGAAAGCGCGCAGGCCTGTTCCACCCGTTCGGCTCCGTAGCGGCGGACCAGTCCTTGAAGTCGGTAGACACTGCGGATCCTCGTCCACGGCAGTGGGTCATCGAGTATTCGTTCGGCGTAGATGCCGATGTTCGGCCCGTGTGAGGTGCATTTCGCGATGAGTGAGGCGACATCGCGCAAGGCGTAGTCGGTTTTGTGTTCGGGGAGATCGTCGCGGTCGGTACTGCGGCCACCTGGAGGCTGACGGGGGTGAATCTTGACCAGGGTGCCGCGGTGATAGAACTTCACCAGTTCGGTGTCCGCGCGCACCGACAAGGTCGATCCGATCCACTGCTGCGGCAGCGAATACAACGCGCGTGCGACTTCGGCGTGGAAATCGCGGTGGACCTTGACGTCCTTGAAGATCGGCACGTCGTAGACCGCCGGAACCGGCAGCAATACCGGCAGTTCAAAGTCCTCGAACACTTCCAGCGGCCGTGCACAGGTCGTGCCGTGAATGCGCATGCCCGCGGTGCTGGCGCACCAGCGGACCACCGCCTCCTGCGCTTGCGCGAGGCTGGTGAATCGTTCACCGGCCCAGAAGTTACCGCGCACGTATTGCACGGTGCGTTCGACCCTCGGTTTGTCCTTCGGCGACCGGACCCGCGCTGGATCGGTAATGAACCCGACATGATTGCTGTAGTCGAGCCAGCCATCGGTGAATCGCGGAGTGATCGGGTCCGCCTCGTTGACAACGGGTTTGAGGTTGTCCGGGATCAGGACCGCGAAGACTCCGCCGAAGAACTTCCACGCTGCTTCGCAGCCGGCGATCACCGCCACCAACGTCTGCGAGTACGTCAACCACACGAACATGTGCCGGCTGTAGACCGCGGTGAAAATCAGGGCGTGGACCTTGCGAGCGCGACCGTCCTCGGGGTCTGTGAGCATCCCCAGGTAGCCGAAGTCGACCTGGCATTCGATCCCCGGGTCACCGTCGACGACGCGGACCGTCAGGTTCTTGCGGCCGAAACCGCACCGCTCGGTGGCGAAGCGGTGCAACGTCCGATACGGCACCACGCAGCCCTTACGGGCAAGCAGCACTTCGATTTTGGTGATAGTGAGCGGCTTCTGTTCACCATCGCCTGCCACCCACTTGGTGATCTGCTCTTCATGGGGCACGAGCTGCTCCCATGCCGCGCCGTGACCGTGCGGTCGGTCGGGACGGACAGCATCGACGACCGCGGCGATGAGATCATCGTTCACCGCAGCGGCAGTGTCGGTTCTCTTGAGGCCACCTCCTTGGGCTGCCTCGACGTACCGACGGACGGTCTTACGGTCCACCCCGGCATGCTCGGCGATCTTGCGTGAACCGGGAGCCGGCAATGCTGGCGTCCCGAGCCACAACCGCAGTACTTCTCTGATTTCGTTCACACTGATCTCCCGAAAAGCCATGCTCACCGACCTCCGTGACGTGCTTGGTGCTGTCACAGACGATCGAACGAGCAAACGACGAGACCACCGGCAAGGCGCGCCGGTGGTCCCATAACTGGCAATCCAGGTGGTCCCATCACCCTGGCAAAATCAGGTCAAGCTGGTCCCATGCTCATGGCAGACGACAGCTGAAGTCCAAGCCCAGAAGCTCTATGCGACATCAGGTTTGCCCCAGATGGTGCACAATCGGGATGTGTTCGCCGCGGACGGCACCTTCCTCGCGCGCCCCGACGGATGGATCGATCTGGTTGCGTTCGGTTGGCAGATCGACTCGTTCGCATTCCATCTGAGCCCGCCCGATCACGCCAAGACGATGAAATGTAGAGCGAACATGGAACGCGCGGGAGCGGTGATGGTCTCGCACCTTCCGCAGCAGATCAGGGACGACCCCCAAGGGGTGCTGGCTGACCTTCGCGCCGGGTACGAGCGCGCGCTCGCCCGACCGCGCCCCAATCTGCGACTCGGACCCGCTTGAATGACGCATCCACGCTATCTGACCGTATGGATGGACCATTCAAGCGATGACCGGTCCAGCGACCCACCGCGTGAATGACGCATCCACGCTATCTGTTCGTATGAATGGACCATTCAAGCGATCAGGGGCGGGCAAGCGACCAGCGGGCGGGCCCGAGCGATCAGGGCATTCCTAGATCGGAAACAGGTGGTGCTTCCGAGGATTCTTGAACACCTTCTTGTCCTTCAGCAGTGCCAACGCCTTCCGGAGCTCGAGGCGCGTGCTCGACGGCTCGATGACGGCGTCGATGTAGCCACGCTCGGCGGCGACCCAAGGGGTCGCAACGTGCTCGTTGTAGAAGTTGATGAGCTGCTGACGGACGGCTGGTGCGTTTTCGCCTGCCTCGGCCATCTGCTTGCGGCCGATGATGTTGACGGCACCTTCGGCGCCCATGACCGCGATTCGTGCTGTGGGCCAAGCGAAGTTGATGTCCGCACCGAGCTGCTTGCAACCCATGACCGCGTAGCCGCCGCCGTATGCCTTGCGGACGACGACGGTGACCTTGGGGACCGATGCCTCGATGTACGAGAACAGGAATCGGCCACCGCGCTTGATGACGCCGACCTTTTCCTGATCGACACCGGGGAGGAACCCAGGCGTATCGACGAGGAACACCAGCGGAATGCCGTATGCGTCGCAGATTCGCACGAAACGCGCTGCCTTGTCGGCGCTGTCGGCATCGAGTGCACCCGAGAGGAACATCGGCTGATTGGCGACGACGCCGACCGATGTGCCGTCGACTCGTGTCAGACCGGTGATGACGTTCGGCGCTATCTCCGAGGACATTTCGAGGAAGTCGCCGTCGTCGAACAGACGCAGAATGATGTCGTGCATGTCGTAGCCGGCGTTGTCGGCGTCGGGCATGATCTTGTCGAGCGTCAGATCCGACTCTGTTACCTCGGGTTCGAGACCCGGGTTCACGACGGGCGGCTCTTCCTGGCAGCTCGACGGCATGTAGCTCAGGTAATTGCGCACCCAGTCGAACGCGGCCTTCTCGTCGACTGCGACGTGATGCACATTGCCGTACTGGGCTTGCTTGCGGGCGCTACCGAGATCTTCCAGGCTGACTTCTTCACCGGTGACGGACTTGATGATGTCCGGTCCGGTGACGAACATGTACGCCTCTTCGGTGGCGACGACGACATCGGTGTTGATCGGTGCGTATACCGCTCCGCCCGCGCACTTTCCGAGGATCACCGAGATCTGCGGGCAGAAGCCGGACAGTGGTTCGTGGCGACGCCCGAGCTCGGCGTACCAGGCGAGCGAGGTCACCGCGTCCTGCACCCGGGCACCGCCCGAATCGTTGATGCCGATGACCGGGCATCCGACCTTGATGGCGAAGTCCATGATCCCGGCGACCTTGCGCCCGAACATCTCACCGACGGTTCCGCCGAACACGGTCTGATCATGCGAGAAGACTGCGACCGGCCGACCGTCGACTGTGCCGTGCCCGGTGACCACACCGTCGCTGTACAACGCCGATGCATCGTTCGGTGCACGCACCAAAGCACCGATCTCGACGAAGCTGCCCGGATCGAGCAACATGTCGACACGCTCGCGGGCGCTCGGTATCCCCTTCTTGGCGCGCTTGGCGACGCCGATCTCACCCGCCGGTTCCTTGGCGAGTTCGAGGTTGGTCCGCAGGTCGGCCAACTTTTCGGCGGTGGTACCAGTCAAGATCTACACTCCGGTTCTCAGCGACTCGATCTCATCGAGCTTCTTCGTCATGTGTGCCGCAATCCGTCCAATGTACGGCTCATCCACGACAGCGAGATGGTCGCCTCCGATTTGCACGATCTCGAGATCTTTCACAACGGGTGCCCATCCGCCGTGCGCCTCGCGTGAGCCGTAGGCGGGCTCGAGTGCGATCGCGTCGTCGTGGTACTTGTCGGCCATGTACAACGTCACATGTCCGCCGTAGGGCTTGAGCTCAGCGGTTTGGATCGCCCGGTTGTCCAACCACGACGTCCGCTGATGCTCGATGATGCCGCCGGGGATCTTGGCCCCACTGAGCTTGACCAGATCGGTGATGATGCGGATCTGCCCCTCGTCGTCGGCTTCGACGAGCTTGTCGTACGGAATCGGGTAGTCGACGTTGTAGGTCTTCTTGGCGAACTGCGCGTACCGCTCCCACCGGCGTCGTACTTCTTCCTTGGTGTCCGGAATCTCGACACCCGGCATGACTGTGTCCAGCAGTCCGACGTATGCCACCTCGATTCCTTCCTCCTCCATCTGACGCGCGACCTCGTACGCGAGGATGCCGCCGAGCGACCAGCCGACGAACACGTACGGCCCCTCTGGCTGGATAGCCTTGATCAGCGGAACGTACTCGGCAGCTCTGACAGATATCGGACCCTCGACACGCTCGAGTCCGTACATCGGCGTTCCGGCCGGCAACTTACGCAGCAGCGGCTCGTACGCGACGGTCGAGCTTCCGGCCGAGTGGAAAGCGAAGACCGGTGTCGCGGTGGAACCTTCCGGCCGCGGCCGCAGATTGCGCACAAGACCGTCGATCTCGCCGCCTTCGAGGTGCGGACGTACCTTGTCGGCCAACTGCTCGATGGTCTCGGAGTCGAGGACGTCGTCCAACGTGATCTCGCCGCCGGCCCGCTCGGTGAGCCGTGCGGCCAACTTTTCGGCGGTCTCGTCGTCGAGGATCGGCAGGATGTTGAAGATTCCCTTCGCCGACTCCTTGGTGACCACTGCCCACGTCGCGAACGTCATACGCTCGGCATTGTCACGTGGTGGAACGTCCGAGCCGGCAGCCTCGGCGAACGCTTCCTTGCCGCCCAAGTCCGTCTGTTCGGCAGCAGGAGCTGTCGACGGCGCCGGCTGGTATTCCGCACTCGGCGTGGTCACCTCAGGTGAAGCGACCGCGGTGTCCAAGGCCTGGTCTCGCGCAGCAGCACCGGCCTCGGCGGCCTTCTCGGCTTCCTTCTCCGCGGCCTGCTTGTCCGCCAAAGCCTGAACTTCGTCGCGATTCTCCAGCGCGTAACGCAGGTACTTTTCGACCTCGAGCAAGTTGGCGTCGCGCACAGCCTGCAACTGGACCGTGGGGATGTCGAACTCGTACTCGACGCGGTTCTTGATGCGCACTGCGCTCAGCGAATCGAGCCCCAGCTCGATCAACGGAATCTCGGGCGGCAGATCCTCGGGCGCATACCCCATGGACTCGGCGACGATGATGGCCAACCGATCTTCGAGCTTCTGGTTGCCATTGGAATCCCAGCGATCGCCGAAATCTTCGACGACCTCCGGCAACTCCTCCATAGGCGACGAGGAGCGTTCTTCCAGGGCAACAACAGGTTCCGGCAACGCCTCATCCGAGGCGATGACGGCCTCGTGCAGCAAGACGAACGACGATCCCGAATGTGCATGGACCTGAACCGACGCTCCACCGAGGTGGGAGGTCAACGTCGTCACCAAAGTGCCAGAGGCGGGAACCGCGGCGTGCGTGACGGACGCCCCGAGCTCGACACCCGAGAAAACCTGTGCAGCAGCAGCTTTCACCAAAGCATCGAGAGACTCCACGGCCGACGCCTGGACCTCCCACACGTGCCTGCCGTCCGGCAAGGCAACGCGAGAACCGGGGATCCGGCCGTCTCCGCTGGAGTTGACGCGCGTCTGCAGCCAGAATTCCTTGCGCAGGTAAGCCGTTCGTGGGATTGCCGCGTAACCACCGTCGTCGAACAGGGTCGTCAGGTCGAGCGCGTGACCGTGAACGTAGAGCTGTGCGAGCGCCGCCAGGAACGTCTCGGACTCGTCTTCCTTACGCTTGAGCGTCGGAATCAGGGTCGAGTCCGCGACACCCGCCGCCCATGCGGTGGCAGCGACCGACATCAGGGCCACCGGGTTGGGCGCGAGCTCGACGAACGTCGTATGCCCATCGCCCACAGCGACATTGACAGCCTGGGTGAACCAGACCGGGTGACGCATACCCTTGGTCCAGTAATCGACACCGTGGATCGCCGCATGCCCGACGCGATAGTGCGCCTCGCGATCGACCGAAGAGTAGACCCCGGCAGTGAGCTTGCCCGGTTCGATTCCGGCCAGTTCGGCGGCCAGTTCGCCGAGCAGCACGTCGACCGCGGCGGTATGGCCGGCTCCCTTGACGTCGAGCAGACGGGCCATTTTGCCTGCGGCCTCGGCCATCTCGACGAGAGCCTCGACCTCGGCGCGTGGTCCACCGACGGTGGTGTGTGTCGGCGCGGCGTAGACGCACGGCTCGACGTTGGGGAACTGGTCGGTGAGAGTCTTGACCTCGTCCGCCGTGTACTCGACGAGCGCCATTGCGCCCTCGGTAGCCTCGGTGACGCCATCCTGCCCCTCGGCCAACAGTCGTGAGCGCGCGTAGATGATGCGAACTGCGTCTTCCAGGTTCAACCCGCCGGCGACGTACGCCGCGGCCACCTCGCCCATCGAATGCCCGATGACCGCTGTGGGCTCCGCCCCATGCGCGCGAAGCGTTGCAGCCAAGGCGATCTGAATGACGAAGATGCCGACCTGGGAGTTCTCGAACTCGTACGTCTGCGAGTCGTCGAGGATGATCTCCTTGATGGAGTAGCCCGCCTCGTCGATCAGCAGTTCGTCGACCTCGTCGACAGCAGCAGCGAAGACCTTGTTGGTCCGGTACAGCGTCGACGCCATCTTGCGGTGCTGGCTACCGAAGCCGGAAAAGACCCAGACTGCACCGTTCGACGCCGGCGAGTCGGCGGAGAACACACCCTGGCCCGGCTTACCTGCCGCAATGGCACGCAACCCGGTGATCGCCTCGGCCCTCGTCGACGCGAGAACCACAGCGCGCGAACGACCGTGGTTGCGCGTGGCGAGCGCACGACCGACGTCCGCAAGAGGCGTCGTGCTGCCTTCTTCGGTCTCCAACCAGTCGGCGAGATCCGATGCAGCGCGCTTGCGACGCGACGGAAGCGCAGCAGACACCGCAAGAACGACAGTCTCGGGAGCGGCGGGCTCGTCCTCGAGAATCGCTTCGGCCTCCGCAACCGGGTCCGTCGTCTCCACCTCGGGCACGAAGTGTTCCGACGAAGATTCCGAAACACCCTCCACCAGAACGGCATCCGGATCCACCGCATCAGAGTCGACGCCTGGTTCCTGATCAGCGACGTACTCACGCACCACCACATGGGCGTTGGTACCACCGAAACCGAAGCCGGACACGCCGGCCACAGCCCTGCCGGTGTAGCGCGGCCACTCGGCACCTTCGGACACGACCTTCAGGTGCGCCTTGTCGAAGTCGATGTACGGGTTGGGGCCTGCGTAGTTCAACGACGCCGGTAGTCGATTCTGCTGCATCGCCAGCACGATCTTGATCAAACCTGCTGCGCCAGCGGCAGATTCGAGGTGGCCGAAGTTGGTCTTCGCCGAACCTAGCAATGCAGGCTTGTCCGCGTCGCGGCCACGACCGACAACCCGTCCCAGCGCGTCTGCCTCGATGGGATCGCCGAGAATGGTTCCGGTGCCGTGCGCTTCGATGTAGTCCACGCCCGAGGGTGCGATGCCCGCGTCTCGGTAAGCCGTACGAAGCGCATCGGCCTGCGCGTCCGGGTTGGGCGCGAGAAGACCGTTGGACCGTCCGTCCTGGTTGACAGCAGAGCCGGCCACCACGGCGAGAATGTTGTCGCCGTCGCGCTTGGCGTCCTCGAGCCGCTTGAGCACGACGAGACCGCCGCCCTCAGAGCGTGTGATGCCGTTCGCGTCCGAAGAGAACGCCTTGATCTTGCCGTCCGCGGCCAGCATCCCGATTTGCCCGAATCCGACAGTGATCGGTGGTGCGAGCAGCATGTTGACCCCACCGGCCAGGGCGAGATCGGATTCACCGGTGCGCAGGCTGCGCACAGCCTGGTGCACGGCGACCAACGACGAAGAGCATGCCGTGTCGACGGCGATGGACGGCCCGCGGAAGTCGTAGAAGTAGGAGACGCGATTGGCGACGATGGCCGTCGACGTTCCGGTCAGTGCATACGGATGCGCATTGGGGTCGCTGACCGCAAGGAGTTGGTAGTCGTTGGACGAGCTACCGATGAAGACACCAACCTGGGCACCCTTGACGGAGCTGGCCGGAATGCGCGCGTGCTCGAGCGCCTCCCAGGTGAGCTCGAGCGCGAGGCGCTGCTGGGGGTCGACGTTGACGACCTCGTTGGGCGACATCGCGAAGAATTCGGCGTCGAACGTCTTGACGTCGTCGAGGTAGCCGCCCTTGGTGACGATCTTGTCGACGGACGCTTTGATCGCCGGATCGGATAGGAACTCCTCCCAACGCCCCTCGGGCAGATCGGAGATACCGTCACGGCCCTCGCTGAGGAGGGTCCACATCTCTTCGGGAGTCGAGCCTGCGCCCGGGAACCGCGTGGACATGCCAATGATGGCAATGTCGTGCGATTCGGCGTGAGCGTTTCCACGCAGGTAGAAGGCGTCGTCGACGTCGTCGGCTGGAGTGTCGGGCTCGCCCTCGATGATGATCTTCGAGAGAGACGCAATGGTCGGGTGCTGATATACGACCGTCGCAGTCAGTGTCACACCGACGAGTTCCTCGATCTCACCGCTCAGAGCCACAGCGTCGCGCGAGGAGAGTCCGAACTCCTCCATCGGACGGTCGTCGGAAATCAGGTCGGCCGATTGGCCGGTCGCCTCCGCCACCCAGTTCCGCAGCCAGTCGCGGAGCTGGGCGACGGTCATGTCCGCGCCCTCGGCTTCGACAGGTTCGATGTTGTCGGATTCTTGTTCAGCCATCACTCACCAAGTTACGTGTCGAAGGATTACGGGACGCGCAGACGTCAGTCGGGCAGTTCCGCGTCAGGGAACGCGGTCTGCTGGTAACCGCCGCGCAGGGTGCCCTCGATGTAGGCGGCCTTGCACGCGCGGCGCGCGATCTTGCCACTGGAAGTACGGGGGATCGAACCGGCCGGGACGAGCAGGACATCGCGGACCGTGACGCCGTGGCGCGCGGAGATCGCGGTGCGGACCACGTCGGCGATCGGCTGCGGATCGGCCTTGCCCGCGCCGGGCGCACGCTCGGCGACGATGACCAGCTGCTCCGCACTGTCCTCGGGATCCTTGGTCAACGCAGCTCCACTGAACTCGAACACGATGTCGGGGAGCTGGTTGAGCGGGACGGCGAACGCAGCGACGAAGCCTGGGCGCAGGGCCTTGCTCGACTCCTGAGCCGAGAACTCCAGATCCTGCGGGTAGTGGTTGCGGCCGTCGACGATGACGAGGTCCTTGACGCGTCCGGTGATGTAGAGCTCGCCGTCGTGGTAGACGCCGAAGTCGCCGGTACGCATCCAGTTGCCGCCCTCGGGAGCACCTTCGGCATGCGAGCCCTCAGGATTGCGGTGGACCAGCTTGTTGTGGAAAGTCTCCGAGGTCTCGGTCTCTCGGCCCCAATAGCCCTTGCCGATGTTCTCGCCGTGCAACCAGATCTCGCCGACGTGATCGTCCGCCGCCTCGGTGGCGGTCTCGGAATCGACGATGGCGGCCCACTGGCTACGCGCGACCTGACCAGTCGACACCTGCGGGATCGCTCCCGGTGCGTCCTGGTCGACGACGACGAAACGGCCCGCGTTGAGCTCGGTCCGATCGACGTAGACCACCTTGGCTTCGTCGGCGTGCTTGCTGGTGGAGACGAACAAGGTCGCCTCAGCCATACCGTAGGACGGCTTGATGGCGGACTTCGGCAATCCGTAGGGCCCGAAAGCCTCATTGAACTTCTTCATGGACGTCGTGGTGACGGGTTCGCTGCCGTTGATCAGGCCGATGACGTTCGACAGATCCAGGCTCTCGCCGTTCTTCGGCAAACCGCGCTGCGCAGCATGCTCGAAGGCGAAGTTCGGGGCCGCAGCGAACGTGCCTGCACCGTCGGAGACTGCGGCGAGTTCCTTGATCCAGCGCCACGGACGCTGCACGAACGCGCGCGGGCTCATGATGGTGATGTACTTGCCGCCGAGCGCCGGAAGGATGACGGTGAGCAGGCCCATGTCGTGGAACATCGGCAACCAGGTGACGCCGCGGGAGTCGTGATTGATCTCCATGCTGTCGACCATCTGCAGGGCGTTGACGCCCACCGCGCGGTGCGTGATCTCCACACCGGCAGGTGTGCGCGTCGAACCGGAGGTGTACTGCAGGTACGCGATGTCGTCGAGCCCGGCCATCGGTTCGACCCAGGTCTCGCCGACGCTGTCGGGAATCGCGTCGACGGCGATGACGCGGGGGCGCTGTGCCGCGGGGAGCGACCGGAAGAAGTTACGGACGCCTGCAGCGGAGCTGGTGGCGGTGAGGATGGCCGTCGGCTCGCAGTCGCCGAGTACAGCGTGCAGGCGATCGGTATGACCGGGCTCGTCGGGATCGAACAGCGGAACGGCGATGGTGCCCGCGTAAATCGCACCGAAGAATGCGACGACGTAGTCCAGGCCCTGAGGCGCCAGAATCGCGACCCGATCACCGGGCTTGGTCACCTGCTGCAGCCGCGCTGCGACGGCACGGAGGCGTGTGCCGAACTGAGCCCACGTCAGCTCGTGTGCCTCACCGTCACGCTCGCGGGAGTAATCCATGAACCGGTAGGCCAGCGTGTCGGCATTCTTTGCAACGTTCACCTCGACATGGCGGACGAGCGTTTTGCCCTCGGCAATGGTGATGTGGCCGTTCTCATCGATGTAGTCATCGAATGTGTGGCTCATTGTGTTCAATCTCCTCCGACGGTGTGCGTTGTGCCGCGCTCCGAGGCTGGCGCCCCGGATCAGCGAACCCGCGCCCCGACATCTCTTCGACTCACGTTCGCGCCGAGCGGGGTGAATATTACTAGCTGGTAGCTATCCAAATGATCAGTTCGAGCTGTCTCCACCATGCTCCACCGTGCTGCGGCGAAACTCGGCGGCGACACGTCCTTCGGTCACTCGCCTTTCAACAGCTCGATGACCGGAGCGAACGCTTCCATCTGAGTGGGGAAAACCCCGACATAGGACATCGTCGTACGCGCGCGAACGTTACGGATCTGATCGGCAATTTCCTCGTATGTCCCGAATGCCAGATATGGGGACGTCAAAATGTCCTCGACGCTCAACTTCACATCGACGTCGACGTTCGGCGGATAACCGTTGTCGAGCGCGGCAAGTGCCATTTCCGCCATCTGCTCGCGGTCGTCGGTGACCACGATTGTCGTGATAGCCCAGTTCAGCTCGATCTCGTCGAAACGATCGCCTGCAGCCTTACGGATGAGCTCGACACGTTCGAGGGTCTTCTCCAGCGTCATTCCCGACAGCTGGAGCTTGCCCTCCTTCGTGGTGCTCGGTACTACGGAGATTATGTCCGCATACTTGGCGGCGAGCGCCAGCATTCGCGGACCACCACCACCGACGCAGATCGGCGGACGCGGTCCCTGCCGCGGGCGTGGGCTGCCCTTGAGTCCGGTGATGGTGAAGTGTTTGCCCTGAAAGTTGCATTCCTTGCCACGCAGCAACGTGTCGAGGATCTCGAGGCTTTCGGCCAACTTCTCGATGCGGATGCCCGGCCGGTCGTACTCGATCCCAGCCTTGTCGTACTCGTCGCGCATCCAGCCTGCGCCCAGTCCGAGTTCCAAACGACCGCCGGAGAGCACGTCGATGGTCGCGGCGTCCTTCGCCAGAATCGCCGGGTGCCGGAAGCCGTTGGCGAGAACCGCGGTACCGAGCCTGATCTTGTCCGTCGCCACTGCCAACGCACCGAGCGCGGCGATCGGGCCGACCTGGTTACCCAAATGATCCGGAATCATGAAGCTGTCGTAGCCGAGTTCTTCCGCCTGCTGCGCCAGCTTGATGAACTTGCGCGCTCCGCCCTCTTCCGCGTTGCCCTCCCCGCCTGCGGCGAAACGGAACTTACGCAGCGCCGTCACATGCCCTTCGGCGGGCAGATCGGGGGCCTGGGCGGAACTCATGAATAGGTCTCCTCGGTGCAGGTGCGGCTGGATTCCAGCGCCTTTCGAGCCTGGGTCAAGGCGCCACTCTATCTGCTCGCCACGTGGGAATACACTTCGCGGGGTCCAGTGACAGCACCTTTGTGGCCAATACCCAGTTGCTCCGAGGAGACCTTGTGAGAACTACATGGGTGTTCTCTACGAGTGTGCAATCTCCGGAGCCGACGAGATCAGCCCCGCCGCCCAACCCGCGGTCCACTGGGTCGAGGTGGTCCCGGCGTCATCGACCACGAAGGTGTTGTACGACGCGTGCACTGGGTTGCCCGCCGCGCCGGCGAGAATCCCGATGCTCTGCGGGATGTTCCGAAGCGACAGACCTTCGGACGGTGCAGCACAGATGAGATCGCCTGCGGCACATATCTGATTGACCTTGTCGTCGAGCGCTCCGAAGCCACCCTGCCGCGGTCCGGTCATGGTGATGCCGGGCAGATCGAGACCACCGAGAGCAACCTCGGCACCGACGCCGTCCACTGGCGGACCGATGTCGACGCCGGATGTACCGTCGCGACGTCCGTCGGCGATCAGCGTGACACCGAGAACCCTCTCTGCAGCCACCGGTCCGTTGCCCGACCCGATCTCTGCAGCTATGTCGCCCGCGATCACCGCGCCTTGCGAGAAACCGACGAGGACGTAGTTGGTGAGTGGGCATCGATCGCTGACGCGAGCCAACTCTGCCTTGGCTACGTTCGCGCCCTCGGTTCGACTGTTGTTGTAGGACTGCTGACCGTCAGGCGGGAGCGCAATGGGATTGGAGAACTGCGCCACGTACGGGACGGTGTAGACACTGGCCCGGCCCGCGTCGAACTGCGCCTGCAGTGGCTTGGTCACGTTCAGTAGCAAAGACACCGGATTGGCGGTCGGGTTGTACGGATCGTCTCCGGTAGCCGACTCCCAGGTGCCGGGGATCGCGATGACAGAGACGTCGGCACAATCGGCGGGCTGCGACTGCGGCTGGTCGGGACCAGGCCCCGGCAGCGGTGACGGAATCTCGCGGGGTAGTCGGCCTGCCAGCAGGTACCACAGCGCCACGATGATCAGCCCGAGTATGACGACTACCGCGAGCAGTTTCGGTAGTAGTCGCCGCTTCCTCTTGGTGGAGTTGGCCATCTCAGACAACCATCAAGCTTTGCACAGGGTGTTCTGGGCCGCCGTGATGTAGATCTGTGCGGCCTCTCCGGCCTGCTCAGCAGACATCTGAGTGCCTGATGCGCTGGCTTCGACACCGACATTTGCCGTCACGAACGTCGAGATCTCGTCTGCTGGAACACCCTGTGACTGCGCCGAACAAATGTATGTAGCCGTGGAGATCGCGATTTCACCGTTGCCTGCAACGGTGACGCCGTTCTTCTCCAGCTCATCCAGGAAGGCCTGGCCACGGTCGTCCACCGGAGCCTCGGTCGGCCCCGGGAAGCCCTCGGGCACCGGCTGAGGCTGCTCGGGTGGCGCAGTAGCGGCGTCCCCCGGGCTCGTCGTCGGCGCTGACGAGGTGGCCGACGCTTCCGTCGTCGACTCGGCGGTCGTTGTCGCAGCGGCGGTGGTGGTGGTCGACGTCGTCGACGGCGATCCTGTGGCCGTCGAGTCGTCGCTACCACACGCGACCAGAAGGCCACCGGCGGCGACGCTCAGTACTGCCAGGGACAGCGTCCGGGCAAGAGAAGTTCGCATCATCAGTCCAGTCGTTCGGCGTCGAAGGTCATCGGGGACGGTACAGCGACCCGCTGAGAACAATCTGAGCAGATTCCCAGCGGGCTCTCATCGATCACGGCGCGATGGTCACCTTCCCGTCCTTCACCGTGATGATGCCGAACTGGAAGTTCTGCTGGATTCCGCCACCGTCCATGTCGAACTGGTCGCTCGTGATGTATCCGAGACGGCCGCCTTCGTAGCCGACGCTCTTCCACGCGTCGAAGATCTCGCCGTTGCGGATCGCCCACGCGCCCGTCAGCGGACTCCAATAGATGTTGCCGCCCTCGAACTCGTTGAACCGGCCGCCGTCCTTGATGGGTCCGATCTCACTTGTCTTCGGGAAGCCGAGTGAGCCGTTCTCCCAACCGAGTTGGCCGTACTTGCCGAGGATCATTCCCTGCACCGCGTGGGTTCCGAGGTCCGGGCTGTGATACATCGCGCCGATCTCGAAGCCTTGCACCGCACCAGGCTTGGACGGCGTGGGCACCTCGTCGAGAACGGGGTAGCCGAGCGGACCGCCCTCGTAGCCCTGCCGTGCCCACTCGTCGAGAATTGCTCCCCGAACTGCGTGCGCTCCGGTCTGCGGGGTGAAGTAGATCATGCCGTTCTGGAAGGCATTGCCACGTCCGCGACCGTCCGGAGTTCCGAACTCACCGGTCGTGGGGAATCCGAGCGCCCCTGCGGGTCCACCGGAGCCTTGGTAGTTGCCACCGATTGCGCCCGCGACGGCCTGTGCACCGGCGTCGGCATTGAAGAACACGCGACCGAAGCGGAAGTCCTGAGCGCGGCCGCCGGCGACGTTGTACTCCGCCGTCAAGCAGTCACCGAGCCATGAGTTGGCTCCCGAGGCGTTCCCGATCGCGCCGGAGACGCTACACGACGGCTTGTCCACCTCGACACCGAGCGAACTGGCGAGCTGCGGCCAGAGCTGCTTCAGCTCGAACTGCCAGTACTCCCACGTGTGCAGTCCCGAGGGGCGGTACACGACCTGCGCGGGGATGCCGAGCTTGTTGAGCTTGGTAGCGAATGTCTGCGACGTGAGACGCGAGAGAATTTCCAGACCCATGCCCGCGTAGTTGGAGCTGACCCCGGGAATTCCCGACGGCGGATCATACGGTCCGGCGACGCCGTTGCCGCTCGATACGTAGAGGCTGACGCCCCGCAGTTTCTCGGCGAGCAGATATGGATCGTGCTGAGCCCACAGATCGTTGGTCGGCGCACCCCACATTGCCTTGGAGTTGTATCCGCCCGCGTCGGCCATCGCGTACTGAATAGCCTGCGGCATACCGAGAGTAGTGGTCGTCAGCATGCCCGACAACGAACCGGCGAACTTGAAGAAGCCTTCGTTGCGTGCGGCGAGGAACATGGCCGCTGTGCCGCCCATCGACAGACCTACGACTCCGCGGGTCTGGTTGGTACGCCAGTCGTTCTCGAGGATGGGGGGCAGTTCCTTGGTCAGGAACGTCTCCCATTGGTAGTTCTTGCCGTTGTCCTGGTCGACCCAGTCGGAGTAGAAGCTGGACTGTCCGCCTACCGGAAGAACGACGTTGACGTTCTTGTCCGCGAAGTAGGACTCGGCGTCGGTCTCGGCCGTCCACCCGCTCTCCTGGTCCGTCGCGCGCAGACCGTCGAGCATCCACACGGACGGGAACACCGCCGCTGGATTGATGTTCCAGTCCCGAGCGAGCAGGAGCTGAACCTGGATGGGGGTGCCCATCGACGGCGATTCGATCCACAGCGCGACGCGACGATCCGACAGCCAGTCCACTGCGGTGACTGTGGCCGCGGACGGTGCCTGCGTCTGTGTCGGCGCCGCGAGCGCCACTGGTGCAGCCTGAGCGATACCCGCCGCACCGAAGGGTGAGATCAGTGCTGCGGCGATCACTGCGGCCGTTGCCGTCCGCCTGGCGGCTGCTCCAGCCGCGCCGCGCCGGCCGAATCGAGCAAGCCCAGTGCGCATGATGGTGACTCTCTTTCTTTTACTGCGGGTTCTCTCGCCGAGTGAAGATGTTTCGCAGACCTCTGTAGATGTCTTTCTACACGGCAACGACGTCGTATCGGCCAAGGCTCGCTGTGACAGGTGATGCAATTGTGAAAGAAGGCGGTTCACGCTCGTCGCCTACCGCAACCCGTGTCCGAAATGCACCGCTGCTCAAAAAGCACCGATGTCCAAAATGCACCGATGCCGCCCTGCACGAGAGCAGGGCGGCATCGGTGGGTCTGGCAATTTCAGGTGAAGATCAGGCGTTCAGAGCCTCGAGGATCTGACCGCGAGCCTTGAACAGCTCGGCCGACCAGTACGCCCAGCTGTGCGTTCCGTTGCTCGGGAAGCTGAAGGTCGCCGGGATTCCGAGCGTCGCCAGGCGGACCTGGAACGCGCGGCTGTTGGCGAGAGCCAATGCCTCGAGTGCCATGCCGTTGGCGGTGTTGTAGAAGTCGATCGGCGCGCGCGGCTTGTCGTACTGACCGGGCAGGCCGGATGCAGCGGACACGTACAGCGACAGACCGCGAAGATCAGGTGCGAAGACGAACGGGTCGTTGCGCAACCATGCCGGGCTCCACGGAGGTCCCCACATCGAATCGACGTTGAACCAGGACTGCGACAGCATCGCGACGCGAATGGCCTCGCGCATGCCGGGTGCCGAGATGTTGAGGTAGCCCGAGAACGAACCGGCGAACTTGAACTGATCGCGGTGGTACGCGGCCAGCGTCAGTGCCGCGGAACCGCCCATCGAGATTCCGAGAACGGCGTTGTTGGAGCGCGAGACTCCGTAGCCCTCGAGGAATGCGGGCAGATCCTGCGTCAGGAACGTCTCCCACTTGTAGGTGACTTCCTGGCCGTTCAAGTTCGACGCGGCATACCAGTCGCTGTAGAAGCTGGCCTGGCCACCGACCGGCATGACGAGTGTGACGTCATCGCCGGCGAATTGGTCCTGTGCGTTGGTCTCGAACGTCCACGCATTGCGATCGTCGCGGGCACGCAGTCCGTCGAGTAGGTAGAGCGCAGCATTGCCGCCGCGAGCCGCCCACTGGACCTGGACCTTGATCGGACCCATCTCGGACGGAACGAACAGATCCTCACGTCCACCGGCGGGAGCCTTGTGCACGATCGCACTGGGGGCTGCTACCGCTACCGCGCCACCGACGACGCCGGCTGCGATAGGAACGACGAGTGCGGCTGCACCGACGCCGAGGAGGCGCTGCCGCCATCGCTGGGACAGTGTCGGCTTGCTCATGAGGCCGGCAAATCGCATGAAATCGTGCTCTCTCTCGTCATTCTGCGGTCTCCGCGATTCGCGGCCCCCGGCATTCCAACAGGGCTGTCTTCGGCCCCGTCGGGCCGTAGTGAAGTGTTTTCAGTTTTCCCACGCAGACCATAGAGCCGAGGCTCTACAGAAGACGCGCACAAGGGAGGCTATTGCAACCGACTACTCCGAAGCAAAACTGTGATCTACATCCCAGACTTGCTTCGGGGTGATACCAGACTGTGACCATATCCTGAGAGGCCCTCGCAGACCACCCTGTCAAACCAGTGAATTCTCACAAACAGTGCGGAAAGCGGGGGATCTGCCGGATCTGTCAGCCGATGTTGGCGCTCAGGTCGGGCGCCATGATGTGAGCCTGTTCCTGCCAGTAACCCCACTGATGGGTTCCGACGCTCGGGAACGCGTATGTGACATTGTTCGCACCGATACTCGCCATCCGGATCTGGAAGGCGCGGCTGTTCGCCAGCGCGATTGCCTCGAGGCCCATCGCATTTCCGGTGTTGTAGTAGTCGATGAAACTACGCGGCTGGTCGAGGCCACCGGGCAGTCCGCTGCCTGCGAAGACCCACACACGAGTGCCGTTGTCGCGAAGGCGAGGTGCGAACACGAACGGGTCGTTGCGCAACCACGCCGAGTTCCACGGCGGTCCCCACATGGCGTCGATGTTGTAGCGGCCCGAGTCGAGGAGTGCGAGGCGCATCGCCTCACGCATGCCCGGTGCCGAGATGTTCAGGTAGCCCGAGAGTGAACCCGCATACGAGAACTGTTCCGGGTGGTAGGCAGCCAGAGTCAGTGCCGCGCTGCCGCCCATCGAGATGCCGACGACGCCGTTGCGGTTCGGGTTGAAGCCGAGCCGGTTCTGCAGGTTGTTACGCAGGTCCTGGGTGAGGAATGTTTCCCACTTGTACGTCGTCTGCTGGCCGTTGAAGTTCGAGGGTGCGTACCAGTCCGAGTAGAAGCTCGACTGTCCACCGACAGGCTGAACGACGTTGATGTTCCAGGATGCGAGGTACGCACCGGCGTCGGTCTCGTGCTCCCAGCCGGAGATGTCGTTGGTGGCACGCAGTCCGTCGAGCAGGTACACGACACGGTTGGTGTTGCCGTCGGCCGCACGCCAGATCCGGCTCTTGATCGGACCCATGCTCGAGTCGGTCCAGAAGTCCTGAGCACCCGGATCGAACGCCGCATTGGCCGTCGCACCCGTCCCGACCACTGCAAGACCGAGCGGCAGAGCCACAGCCATCACCAGAGACGTGAGTATCCGGCGGAAGCGCCCCCTGGCACTCTTGTTCTTTCTACCCAGCATGCATTTGACCTCTCAGCAGTGTCGGTACGCCGCAGAACCTGCAGCGCACCCGTTTCAGCGGTATGAACCCGGCGCGAGAGCCAGAGCAGTCACACATATCTTTCGCATACATCGACCCGAAGGCGACTTCCGTTACGCAAACGAGATATCCCATCTTGGAGACAGAACGGTATCGACGCAACTTCGGAACAGCAGCGTTTCGGAACAGCAGCGATTCGAAAGAGCAGCGCTCAATTATCACCTTCCACGATCGGCGGCTCGAGACCACATCGCTGTAATTCGTATTCGGGGACGCGGTCGAAACGATATCCCGCATAGAAGAGCGACCGCTTGACGTTTCTGACGAACAATTCTTTCGTCAGCGGCGCCCGGTACGAGGCAATCAATTCCTGCGTGTCAGGGCACGCCAGCGCAGCTCGCGCCTCTGTCACCCAGTCCTCGTCCATGTACCAGGGCAGGTACGGGTGCACCCCGACCAAACCGAGGTCCGCGACCACCCAGTCCGGATACAGATTCTTGTCGTGCCCGATTCGCCCGTTCTCGAGGCGCTCGGTGTGCGAAGCGAGCGGGTACGCCAGACCCATCTGATCGATGACTCGAACGTCGAGCCCCACGTTCATGCTCGTCATGCCCAGATTCAGGAAGAACACGGTGTGACCGGCCCCACCAGGGGGGATCGGCAACGGTGGCGGCACGACGTCCCAGTAGGTGAACTGAGCGCTCGGCAACAGCAGACCACCGTCGGGAGTGTTGTCGATCGTCTCCACCATCGGACGAATACGCGGATAGTCGAGGTAGTCCGACGCCAGAATCGGATGGGCATGCCCGGTATTGAGCGCATAGAACGCTCGCTCGTCGACAATTCCCGTTTTTCCGACGATCGAGCCCTCCGGCATACCCGTGGTGTTCGCCGCGAAGAACGCCCAGATCACCGTCACGATCCACACGAAAGCGCCGACCGCGAAACCAACGATCTGCCGCATATCGGAATTCTTGGAAGGAATTGTCAGCGGAATGACGGCAACCGGAAGCAACAGTGTGAACAGTGCGGGCAGAAGCGTCCTGCCGTGCATGAAGTCGCCACCCACGCGCACCGCGTACAGCAGCGACAGAATTCCGCTGACGAAAACGAAGACGACGACCGCGCTCGGTGTGCGCAGACGACGCTGCAGTTCGCCCGCGGTCCTGGGCACCGGTCCTGTCGTGCGATGAGCTGTCGATCGAAGAGAAGTGGCGATGCCGGCAATCAGTAACAGGACCAACGGAAGCCACAGCATGTAGGGGCCGAGCAAGTTCCACAGGTAGTTCAGGCCCTGCGACCACTTGGCGCCACCGGCGTCCTTCGACACGGCAGTGTTGGGGTACGGCAGTCCGTAGTACCCCATTCGCCAGATCTGGTAGAGAACCGGCGTGGCGCCTGCGACGGCGAACACCGCGATGCGGCTGGGCCACGTCTGCGGGGCAAGGAAGATCATGACGAGCGCGAGACCGCCGATGATGACCAGTTCCGGACGGACCAGCGGCCCAAGGCCTCCCCAGAACGCAAGCAACAACAGTTCGGGTGTGCGGACCTTTCGGGTGGCCCAGCGGACCATCAGCAGCCAGAGCGCCGCGATCCAGAAGATGACCAGGCAGGTTTCGAGCCCCGACGTCGCGAAGTCCCTGGCCGGCGGCACGGCGATGTAGACCAGGACTCCGGCGGGGAGGTAGATGACCGCGCGCCCAGCGCGGGCGCCGTTTCGGCCGAATTCAGTTCCACGCTCACGGGCTTCGAGCAGGGCATAGGTCCCGAACATCGCGATGGCGACGGCAGCGGTCGACAGTACGAGCGCAATCGTGAGCACGACGTATTCGAGGCGGGCCTCGCTGAGCCAGCTGCCCGCGTAGACCAGGTAAGTCCAGATCGTGCTGGTGTTCGTCTCCACCCGCTCGCCGGCGTTGAACACCGGGCCGTTGCCTGCGAGGAGGTTTCGGACCGTCCGCAGCACGATGAGTCCGTCGTCGGCGATCCACCGTCGTTCCCATGCGCCGTACAGAAACAGCAGTGCCGATACGACGACACCGACGCCGAAGATCGACGCCGAGACTCGACGTCCGGTCAGCTCCTGTCGAGGCTTGTCCGTGATGTCGTCCGGCGTCCTGTGTTCACTACCCGGCGACGTAAACTGCGACACCGACTACTCCGATCCACGCGAGTGCAAGCACCTGCAACACCCTGTCGCCGAGCGCGATCTCTTCGGGTTCACCAGCTTCTCCACCGTCGACGTCCACCGCATAGCGAAGGATCGCGATCGTGAACGGGATCATCGAGATGGCGAACCAGTTGGAACTGGTCCCAGCGTCTTCTTGGAAAGCCCACAGCCCATAGCAAATCACGACAGCGGTCGCCGAGAGTGTCCAGACGAATCGAAGGTATGTCGTGGTGTAGTTCTCCAGCGACTTCCTGATCTTCGCGCCGGTACGTTCGGCCAGCTGCAACTCCGCGTATCGCTTGCCTGCAGCCATGAACAGCGAACCGAATGCCATGATCAGCAGGAACCACTGCGACAGCGGAATCGACGCGGCCACTCCACCGGCGATCGCGCGAAGCAGGAATCCGGACGAGACGATGCAGATGTCCAGCACGGCCTGGTGCTTGAGACCGAAGCAGTACGCCAGCTGAATCGCGATGTACACGCCGATGACCAGCGCGAGTTTCCAGTTGGCGAGGAACGAAAGTCCTACCGCCAACGCAATACAGACGACAGCCATCGCATAGGCAAGCTTGACCGGCAGGATCCCTGCAGCGATCGGACGGAATCGTTTGGTGGGGTGAGCGCGATCGGCGTCGACATCCATTGCGTCGTTGACGAGGTAGACGCCCGACGCGGCGAAACAGAAGACGACGAATGCCAGACCGACCGACAGCAAGACGTCGGGATCGGTCACCGAACCGGCAGCGAGTGGGGCCGCGAGCACGAGTACGTTCTTGACCCACTGACGCGGACGGAGCGCCTTGATCACACCGTCGAACAGGTTCTTCGGTGGTGCTCCGGCTGGGGGGGCTTCCTCGCTCATTTGTCTCCTTCGAACTTGCACACGGCGGCTGCGGACAGGGCGCCGAGCGCGGATCCTGCGAGTACATCTGTCGGATAGTGCACTCCGAGAACGAGCCGCGAGAGCAGCATCGGAGGTACCAGGACCGCAGGCAAGGGTAGCCCGGTCAGTCGGCCGAGCAGTACGGCGGCCGCCGTAGTGGACGTGGCATGCGAGGACGGAAAGCTCAGCTTGCTCGGGGTCGACACGTTGATCCGCACAGACGGATCGTTCGGACGCGGCCGACGCACAAGCCGCTTGATGACGATCGATGCGGCGTGCGAACCCACTGCGCCGACCGCGACGCCTGCCCACTGGCGCCTGCGCGGGGCGTCGAGCGCTGCCCCGATACCTGCGATCGCAACCCAACCGAGTGCGTGCTCACCGAAATGCGACATGCCCCTCGCGATCGTCACTGCACCCGGCTGCGCACCGACCGTCGACTGGATCTTCGACAGGATGCGAACCTCGGCGGCCGATTCGGTCTGGTTCTTACGCCTCGTAACGAAAGACACGTTCCCAGGTTTCCTTACTGGTCAGGTGAGGGACGGCGTCGCGGTAGCGACCCTTGAGCTCGGGGAATCGCCGCGACAACTCCGCGCGCAATGCCATGGCTTCCTTGAGCAACGCGGCAGCTTTGTCGCGGTCACGTTGCCGGTAGACGACGCCTCGGCCGTCGGCGGTGGTGACAGTGACGCCGTCCACCTGTGACAGCAGGAACCAGCGCGCATCGAGCGTCGGAACGTTGAGCTGCGGGCGCTCGTGGTGGCGGGTGTGCGCGGGCTTCGCGTTGTGAATCAGGCCGGTGGCCAGCCGCTTGATCTTCGACAGCGGGTTCGTCGGCAGTCCGACGGCTCCCACTTCCTCACCCGACGGATGCGGTAGCTCGGTGGAGGAACCGACCACGACGGCGTCGGGGTAGGTCTTGCGCAACGCGTGTACCTCGCCGAGCGAAGTCGGCAGGATCTCGAGGATGTGCTCGGGTCCTTCGAGGAAGTCGCGGATCGCCTTGTTCTGGATGGCGACGGTCGAGTACTCGAGACACAGCAGGTGCTTGACGGTCGCCTTGACGGTGTCGAGCACGAGACCGCGCCCGTTGCCCGGCATGTGCAGCGCCGCAACGACGAGACGGTTGCGGAGGTGGAAGTACGCCTGCCAGTCGATGGCATCGTCCTTGTCACTCCATGCCATGTGCCAGATCGCAGCACCGGGCAGCGTGACCGTCGGGTAGCCGGCTACTCGTGCGCGCAAACCGTATTCGGCGTCGTCCCACTTGATGAACAGCGGAAGCGGCTGACCTAGATCCTCCGCGACGACACGCGGAATCATGCACATCCACCAGCCGTTGTAGTCGACGTCGATGCGGCGGTGCAGCAGCTTGCTCGAGCGCAGTGGGTACTCGGCAAAGTCGTGGTCGTACTCGACGTTCTGAGCACCGGTCCACATGAAGTTGCTCCGGTCGATCACTTCGCCCATGACGTGCAGGTGGCTGCGCGCCTGCAGGTTCAGCATCTGGCCGCCGACGAGCGTGGGAACCTTCGCGAATCGCGACATCGCGAGCGCACGGAGAATCGAGTCCGGCTCGATCTCGATGTCGTCGTCCATGAACAGAATGTGCTGGCACTCGGTGTTGTTCAGCGCCTCGTACATGATTCGGCTGTATCCACCGGAGCCACCGAGGTTTGCCTGATCGTGGATTGCGAGTATGCCCCCGAGACCTGCTTCGGCCTCGGCGAAGCCCGGCTCGTCCCTGACCTTGCGGGTGCCCTGGTCGGGCATGATGACGGCCTTGATCACGTCGAGCACCAGTGGGTCCGAGCTCAGTGCGACAAGCGCTTTGACTGCGTCGGTCGGCCTGTTGAACGTCGGGATTCCGACGGCAACCGTCGCCTCACCGGGGGCTTCGACGGGCGCGTACCAACCCGCGCTCTCGAGTACCACCTCGGAGTCGGAGGTGATGTCGAACCAGATCCAGCCGCCGTCCTCGAACGGTCCGAGATCGATGTCGAATTCCTGCGCGGCGTCACCGTCGACGGCTTCGCGGCCCTCGACGTGGATACGTGAGCTGTCGGCTTTGGACCGATAGACGTCGATACGGCAGTGGCCGGAGACCTCGACACGCAGGACGACCGACTTCAGGACGCTGTAGCGGCGCCAGTAGCTCGCGGGAAACGCACCGAAGTAGGTGCAGAACGACACCTCGGACTCGGCGCCGATGGCCAGCGACGTACGGGACAGTGAATGTGCCCGTCGCGCATTGGTTTTGGCCTCCTCGAGGTACAGCGTTCGTACGTCGAGCGGCTCGCCCGAGCGCGGCAGCAGCACCCGCTGCAGCAGCGACTTACCGAGCACGGGCGCAATGTCGGCGACACCGTCGTCGAGCAAGTGTTTGGCTGTCATTTGTCTCCCGCCAGCGAAGCGCCGGTCTCGAAATGCGGTGCGAGCGTGTTCTCGTACAGGTTCAACGCGCTAGCGATGGCCATATGCATGTCCAGGTACTGGTAGGTGCCGAGACGCCCACCGAACAGGACGTTGTTGGCGACCGTTTCGGCCTTGGCGCGGTCGCGGTACGCCTCGAGCTTCGCGCGATCGTCCGGGGTGTTGATCGGGTAGTACGGCTCGTCGTCCGACTCGGCCGCGCGGCTGTATTCCCGCATGATGACCGTCTTGTCCGCCGGGTAGTCACGCTCAGGATGGAAGTGACGGAACTCGTGGATGCGGGTGTAGGGGACGTCGCCGTCGTTGTAGTTCATCACCGGGGTGCCCTGGAAATCACCGGTCTCGAGAACCTCGGTTTCGAAATCGAGTGTGCGCCAGCCGAGTCTGCCTTCGGAGTAGTCGAAGTACGCATCGAGCGGGCCGGTGTAGACGATCGGCGCGTTCGGGCTCTCGGCCACGAGCTCGGCTTTGACATCGAACCAGTCGGTGTCGAGTCTGACCTCGATCTTCTCGTTCGACGCCATCTTCTCGAGCCAGGCCGTGTACCCGTCGACCGGTAGGCCCTCGTAGGTGTCGTTGAAGTAGCGGTTGTCGAAGTTGTAGCGCACCGGCAGGCGGGTGATGTTGCCGGCAGGCAGGTTCTTCGGATCGGTCTGCCACTGCTTGGCGGTGTAGTCACGGATGAACGCCTCGTACAGCGGACGGCCGATCAGCGAGATCGCCTTCTCCTCGAGGTTCTGCGCATCTTTCGCGTCGAATTCGCTGGACTGCTCCTCGATCAGCGCACGTGCCTCGGCGGGTGAGTAGTACTTGCCGAAGAACTGCGAGATCAGGCCCAGCCCCATCGGGAACTGATACGACTGGCCGTTGTGCAGCGCGAACACGCGATGCTGGTAGCCGGTGAACTCGGTGAACTGGGTGACGTAGTCCCAGACCCGCTGATTCGACGTGTGAAACAGGTGAGCGCCGTACTTGTGGATCTCGATGCCGGTCTCCGGCTCGGCCTCGGAGTAGGCGTTGCCGCCCAGGTGGTGGCGGCGGTCGAGCACGAGGACTCGCTTGCCCAGCTGGGACGCCGAGCGCTCCGCCACGGTCAGCCCGAAGAACCCCGAACCGACCACGATCAGGTCGTATCGGCCGGTCGCGGAGGGGTCGGAAGAAGCAGTCGGTTCAGTTACGGCAGTCACGGGCAACCAGGGTATACGGTGCGCGCGACCCGCCCGTGCATGGACAGTTGCCGCCCTGCGTAACTACCCACCCGCGGCGAGGCGTCGCAACAGGTACGTATCCATCACCCAGCCGTGCTTCGTCTTGAGCGCCGCACGCGCGCGTTCGATCTCCTCGATGCATTCGTCCAGCGGACCCGACACCAACTGTTCATCGCCTGTTCCCAGGTTGGCGCCCCAGTGGATGCCCCATCTACCGGTTCCGACCAGCTCGCGGCACGTCACATTCCCGTCGAGCATCACGACGATGTTGTCCGCTCCTGCCTCGACATCCTTCAGAAGAGCCCGACCGGTCGTGATCACGATCGGTCCACCGATCCGATTGAGCACTATCCGATGTGCTGCCGCGAGCATCGACACGCTGCTGATGCCCGGAGTCACATCGAAGTCGAAGTCCAGATTTCCGAAGTCTCGTACGCGCTCGACCACGCGGATGGTGCTGTCGTAGAGAGCAGGATCACCCCAGACCAGGAATCCGACGGTGGTGTCGGGCGCGAGACCGAGCAGGACTTCCTCGTAGGCTCGCGCTCTGGCCTCATGCCAGTCCAACACTGCGGCGCCGTAGTCGGCGGGTCGTCGATCACGCTCGGGATCGGCAACCTGGATCACCCTGGGTTCACCCAGGACGTGACGCCGCAAGATCTCGGCCCGCGCCTCGGCCAGGTCACCGACATCCCCGCCCTTGTCGGCCACGAGGAAGACATCGACCTCATGCAGCATGGCGACGGCCTGGACCGTGATCTGGTCCGGATGCCCACCACCGACCCCCACCAGGTGAATCTTCATGCGTGGGTCCCTCTAACTCGTTCCGCGTCGTACAGATGCGATTCCACGCCAGGCGTTCTGCCGACAGCAGGTCCGACGAGGATGACCGCTGCCTGCCGCAGACCGGCCGACTCGACCTGTCCGGCGATGTCGCCGAGGGTTCCCGTCAACACGAGCTGATCCGGCTTGCTCGCGTGGAACACGACGGCCGCCGGGCAGTCGGCGCCGTAGTGACTCGTCAGCTCCTCGGCCAGGACTCGGACGCGCGTGATCGCGAGGTGCAGCACCAGCGTCGAACCGGTTGCTGCGAATGCCGACAGCGACTCACCACTCGGCATAGCCGTGGAGCGCGCCTGCGTGCGCGTCAGAACGACGGACTGCGCGACCTCGGGGACGGTCAGTTCGACGCGCAGGGTGGCTGCTGCAGCTGCGTAGGCGGGGACTCCAGGCGTCACGTCCCATGGAACGCCTGCCGCATCGAGTCGTGCAGACTGCTCCGCGAGCGCCGAGTAGAGAGATGGGTCACCCGAGCACAGACGCGCGACGTCGTCACCTCGCTCATGGGCGCCGACGAGTTCCGCAGTGATGGCGTCGAGGTCGAGCTGTGCGGTATCGACCAGCCGAGCATTCGGTGGGCAGTGCGCCAGGATCGCTTCGTCGATGTATGTACCTGCATAGACGCAGACCGGACTGCTGCGGAGATGTTCCACGGCACGCAGCGTGAGAAGGTCGGCGGCACCAGGGCCGGCACCGATGAAGTGGACAGTCACGAAAACGAAGCCTATGCCTCCCCCGCGACTCGCCGCACTCACAGTCAATCCCCGGTATGGCTAACTCTCAAGCTAAGGTTTAGCCTTGTGTCGGATGGGGTTGGTGTTACTGGTGTGACTCGAACGCAGTCTCGATAGTCACATACGTCACAACAGCATCACAACTCGCCGACACACAGAACTGAACGGAAGCAATTCGCGTCGCACAGTCGCAGGATGCTTCGCGGGGCGGCCAGGTATCAACAGGCCAACCCGCACCTACTACCAGGGAGTACCGCCTTGCACCGTCGAACGAAGCCGTCGATCGTTCTCGGCGCTGTCGCCTTGCTGGCCGTCGCGAGTCCCGTGGCGGTCTACAGCATCTCCGGCGACTCCGCGTCAACCGATGTTCGAACGGCCAACGAGACCACCCCTGTGACAGTGCCGACCAAGATCGTCGAGACAGCGCTGAGCGCGGCACCGGACATCGTCATTCCGCTCCAGGAACTGACGGGTCTGCCGCTGCCGGACCTGCGTCTGTCCGATCTGAAGTACCTGCCACTGCCGGAGAACATCACCATCCCGCCCTTCGAGATCCCCGAGATTCCGGGCATCACCGTCCCGTCACCGACAAGTCCGTCGGCTCAGGCGCCGGTGCCCGGTCTCGAACGCACCGATGTGGCCGCCCCGGTTGTTCCGCCTGCCGGTGACGACCCGGGCGCCCCGCTCGGCGCAGTCGTCAAGGAGCTGAAGCAGGACGAGCCGTTCAGCATGGTCGCTCTGACATCGACGGCCCTCGACGGTGCTGTGGCGCAAGTGCGCCGCCAACTCGACGACGGCTCCTGGGGCCCGTGGATCGCGACGGAACCCATCGACACCGGCGCGAACGACGCAGCGCCGACGGCGGAGAAGCAGGGCACCGAGCCGATTTTCGTCGGCGCCACCAAGGCCGTTCAACTCCTTCTGACACCGCGCACTGTGGCGGCCCCGGCACCTGAGGTTGCCGCGGCACCCGAGGCAGCACCGGCCCCCGCGCCCGAGGCAGCACCGGCCCCCGCGCCTGAGGTAGCACCGGCCCCCGCGCCGGAGCTCGGTTACACGCCGGCTTCGGTCTCCAAGCCGCTGCGCCAGCAGGAAACCCCTCTCGCAGAGGCCGTGTCGGACATCAGCGCGGTACTTATCCAGCCCGGCAGCTCCCCCGCCGACTCCGCATTGGCGGACATCGCAACGCCGGTCGCAGGCGACGCCGGGCCCAAGGTCATCTCCCGCGCACAGTGGGGCGCCGACGAGTCCATCCGGTGCGCCACCCCGACATACGACGACTTCCTCGGTGGCGCAACGGTTCACCACACCGCAGGAAGCAACGATTACTCCAAGTCCGAGTCCGCCGAGATCGTGCGTGCCATCTACGCCTACCACGCTCAGACCCTCGGTTGGTGCGACGTCGGGTACAACGTGCTCGTCGACAAGTTCGGCCAGATCTTCGAAGGCCGCGCAGGTGGACTCGACCGGGCCGTCCAGGGTGCACACGCCGGTGGATTCAACGAGAACACCATGGGCATCGCGATGATGGGTGACTACTCCTCGGCGTCCCCGTCGGACGAGACACTCGAATCCGTCGGCAAGTTCCTCGGATGGCGTTTGGGCAAAGCAGGTCTCGACCCCGAGGGTGAAACGACGATGACCTCCGAGGGCACCGACTTCACCTTCGTCGGCCAAGGACAGAGCGTCGACCTTCCCGTGATCTTCGCCCACCGCGACGTCGGCAACACCGCATGCCCGGGAGACGGGGCCTACGCGAAGATGGGCGAGATCCGCGAGATCGCGGCCGCGAACCTCGGCGGCGGCAGCGTCGACACAGCTCCATCGCCCAGCGAGGACACGACAGGCGACGACCTGACGAGCGATTCGACACCGTCCTCGCCTCGCACCGACGCGAGCAACACTCCGGGACAGAACATTCCGAGCCTCGTCGACGAACTCGTGCGTCTCGCCAGCTCGAACCCGGTGGCGCAGAAGTGGCTGGCGTCCGGCGGCGAAACAGGAACATTGGGCACACCCGTCAGCGGGCTCGTCCAGGTCAAGGGCGGCGGCGAAGCCGCACAGTTCGCCAACGGTTCGATCTTCACTTCACTTGCCGGACAAGCAGTTGCAGTGATCGGCAAGATCTTCGAGCAGTTCATGACACTCGGCGGAGAGAACGGCGAACTCGGCCTCCCCACCACCGACGAATACCCGGTACCCGAGGGCTTGCGGACCGATTTCGAGAACGGATCGTTGATCTTCAACGAGCTCACCGGCATCGTCACCACGGTCATCAAGACCTACAACGACACCTACGAGCAGGAAATGCAGAACGGCGCAGTCGCGGCGCCCGTCGAAGCAGCTCCAGCACCGGAAGCTGTACCGGCACCTGAGCCCGCACCGGCACCGTAACGTCTCGAACACAGAATCGAGCGGCGGCCCGACAAGGGGCGCCGCTCGATTCGTCTTTTCAGAGAATGTCGCGCTGCGCGAGACGAATTCGATCGACGGGGACGATTCCTGGGCGGTAGTAGAACCCCTCGGGCGAGACGGTCAGCTCGTTGTCCTCCACTCCACTGACCTCCCACACGTCGACCGGGCCACCGGTGTTGTTCATCCGGACGAACCAGTCCCGCTCCCCGGGATCGCTCGAGAGAAAGCAACCCTTCTGCTCGGCCCGTCGGCTACCGGCGATTCCGCGGGCAGCGCCCATCTTTCGGTAGTCGAGGCCGTGCATCTGGATCGACTCACGATTGGCCACGGACGTGACGTGAAAGCGGATAGGCATTCCGCAAAATTAGTTGTATCGGGTGTCGCTGCGCCAGCGATTTACCACCAGCGTTCGAGGACCCGAGCCACTCCGTCGTCGGCGTTGGTTGTCGTGACTTCGTTCGCGGCCGCGATAGCTGCCGGGTGCGCATTGCCCATCGCGACGCCGAGGCCGGCCATCTTCAGCATCGGCACGTCGTTCGGCATGTCGCCGAATGCGGCTATATCGGCGGGGACCACGTTCAACCGTTCGGCGACGATGGCGAGTCCCGACGCCTTGCTCACGCCAGGCGCAGACAGCTCGATCAGTCCGTTGTCGGTGGAGAACGTCAGATCTGCTCGGCCACCGATGAGCGGTTCCAGAGCGGCCACCATGGCGCCACTCGACGCACTCGCGAGTCTGATCAACAACTTGACGGCCGGGACGTCGAGCACCTCCTCCTGCGAGAGCTCGGTGTTGTCCGGGTTGAGCCACGCGTGCTCGTATCCGGGCGAGCTGACGAACTGCGGCGTCGCGGCGTCGTGAGCGCTGGCACCGACGCGCTCGGCAGCCAGTCCGCACCCGGGGAGCGCGACGTATGCGATCTCGGCGAGCCAGTGCAGCGTCTCGCTCGACAGTGTCTGCGCATCCAGGATTCGGTCGGTGCCGCTGTCGTAGATGACCGCACCGTTGGCGCAGACACACATCGGTGCGTAGCCGAGTTGGTCGACGACGGGTGAGATCCACCTCGGCGGGCGTCCGGTGGACAGGACGAACGGGGTACCGTCGGCGACCAGCGACAGCACGACGCGACGGGTTCGCTCGGTGACCCTCTCGTGTACATCGAGAAGAGTGCCGTCGACGTCGCTGGCGACAAGGCGGGGCTGGGTACGAGCGGTGTCAGGCATCGTCGCCATTGTGCCTTAGGTGGCGTGCGACTCGCGGAGCAGAGTGCCTCGGCGGCAGGTGCAACCCCTGCACACACCACCCTAGGGTGGGCAACCCCTCACCCGGGGAGCCTCACGATCACCTCGAGGGTGCCTGTCTTCGGACGCCTCGACGGACGAGCGTCATACGCATGAACTTCTCCCCCTCCACAGCCGCCGTGTTCCCACTCTCGGCCGCCCAGCGCGGGATCTTGTTCGCACAGCACCTGGCAGGCGATGTCCCGGTCTCCATCGCCCAGTTCGTGGAAGTCCACGGCAATCTGGATACCCGACGCCTGGTCGACGCGGCCATGACGGCCGGCCGCGAGTTCGGCACCGGGTACCTCCGACTCGTCGAGGTCGACGGCGTGACCATGCAGACTGTGGATCCCGACGTCGACGAATCGATGCCGACGGTGGACCTGCGCGACGAGCCTGATCCGATCGCTGCGGCCCACGCCTGGATGCGCGCGGAGTACAGCGCGCCGATCGACCTCTTCACCGACCGTCTGGTCACGATGGCCGTGCTGCGGGTCGGCGACGAACACGTCTACTGGTACTCGCGTATCCACCACATCGCACTCGACGGCTACGGCGCGATGACCCTGCTGAAGCGGTGCGCAGAGCTCTACACCGGCGGCGCCGACGCATCGGCGTCCACAGCGGAACCGCTGCACGCCATCGTCGACGCCGACCGGCAGTACCGCGGCTCGGACCGGTTCACCGCAGATCGCAACTACTGGAACGACCACCTCGCCGGTTTGTCGGACCCCGTCAGCCTCGCCGGGCGTTCGGCTCCGGCCCTCGCGCATCCGCTGCTGCAGCGCGGCGAACTCGACACCGTCACAGCAGCACGGCTAGAGCAGCTCGCGAGTGAGTTGAACTCAGGCGTCGCACCGGTGACGGTCGCGGCGTTCGGCGCGTACCTTGCGCGAGCCACCGGCAGTATCGAGGTGACCCTGAGTCTGCCCGTCTCGGCGCGTACGACGGCGGCGCTGCGAAGGTCCGGCGGCATGGTCGCCAACGTGGTTCCGCTCCGGCTGCGCTGCGACGGGCACACCTCGGTTGCCGACCTGGTGCGTGACGCGCAACTCGAACTCACCGGTGCCCTGCGGCGTCAGCGATACCGCCAGGAGGACATCGCCCGCGACCTCGGCGTCGACGCGTCCGGATTCGGTCCGTCGGTCAACATGATGCTGTTCGACACCCGAATCATGCTCGGTACCTTCGTCGGTCGACTCCACGTGATGACTTCGGGGATCATCGACGACCTGTTCGTCAACGTCTACCCCGGCATCGGTGGCAGCACGATGCACATCGACTTCCAGGCCAACTCCACCCTGTACTCGACCGCCGAACTGGCCCGGCACCACGCCGCGTTCCTGAAGTTCCTCGACCGCTTTCTCACCGACCCCTACGCTCCGGTATCCCGATTGGCGATGACCGACGGCGCAGCGGTCCATCGCGGGCCCTCCTCACGTGCGCCGCGTCTGCTGCCGCACATCCTCGGCGAGGCTGCGGCACTGCGACCGGACGGGATCGCTGTCGTCTCGGACTCAGGCAACTACACCTACCGCGAACTCGACGAGCGTTCCAACCGCCTCGCACGGGCACTGATCGAACATGGTGTTCGCCCGGAAAGCGCAGTCGCCGTATCCATATCGCGATCCTACGAGTCCATCCTCGCGATGTGGGCGGTCGCCAAGACCGGAGCGACGTTCGTGCCGATCGACCCGACGTACCCACGCGAGCGGATCGACTACCTATTGGCGGACTCGGGCGCACGAACGATCGTCGATGCCGAATACGTCGATCGGGATCTTCCCTACTCGTCGAATCCGGTGACGGACTCCGATCGACGCGGCACCATCGACCCGCGCAACGCGGCCTACGTCATCTACACCTCCGGCTCGACCGGAGCGCCGAAGGGCGTCGTCGTCACGCACGGCGGTATTGCCGATCTGATATCCGACGGCATCGACCGCCTTTCACTCTCGTCGACATCCCGGATGACACATGGCTATTCACCGAGTTTCGACGCATCACTGTCGGAACTGCTGCTGACGTTCGGTGCCGCGGCCACCGCCGTCGTCGTTCCGCCCGGAGTGTTCGGCGGCGACGACCTGACGGAACTGCTTCGCGGGCACAGCGTCACGCATATCGACGTCACCCCTGCTGTTCTCGGCACGCTCACCCCCACAGACCTACCCGGCCTGACCCATGTAGTCGTCGGTGGCGACGCCTGCCCGCCGGAGCTTCGTGCCCGGTGGGCAGGCGACCGGCAGATGTTCAACGGGTACGGGCCCACCGAGATGACCGTCACCTCTACATTCAGTACACCGATGACGGCCGAGAAGCCGGTCAGCATCGGTGGACCCATCCGCGGTACCTCCGCCCTCGTGCTCGATCGATGGCTGCAACCTGTCCCTGCAGGCACTACGGGCGAGTTGTACCTCTGGGGCGCCGGCATCGCACGCGGCTACCATGACCGGCCTGCAGTGACGTCGACGCGTTTCGTCGCCAATCCTGCCGACCCTGGGGCCCGTCTGTATCGCACCGGTGACCTCGTGCGGTGGAACGGTGACGAACTGGAATACGTCGGTCGGAGCGACTTCCAGGTCAAGATCCGTGGGTTCCGTATCGAACTGGGCGAAGTCGACGCGGCCCTGGCGAGCGCTGCCACGTCCGAAGGCGCACCACTGGACTTCGTCATGACGGTCGGCCACACCACCGACTCCGGCGCAACGGTTCTCGTGTCGTACGTCGTTTCCACCCGTCCACTCGACACGTCGCGGCTGACGGCCCGCCTCAGCGGCGCATTGCCTGCATACATGGTTCCGTCATCGATCATGGTTCTCGACGCGGTGCCGCTGACCCCCGTCGGCAAGGTCGATCGAAAGGCCCTGCCCACACCGACATTCACGGCGCACTCGCCCTCGCGCGTCCCCTCGACAGAACGCGAACGCACACTCGCAACCCTGTTCCAGCAGGTCCTCGGGGTCGACGAGGTCGGCGCCGAAGACAGCTTCTTCGCCCTCGGCGGGGACAGCATCGTCTCCATCCAGCTGGTCTCCCGCGGCAGGGCCGCAGGGCTCATCTTCACCGCTCGCGACGTATTCGAGCGCAAGACGGTCGCTGGAATCGCGGAGGCTGCGACGGATGCGGAGTCGGCACCGGTACTCGTCGAGCTGCCCGGGGGCGGAACCGGCACAGTCCCCACCACTCCGATCGTGGCAGAAATGCTGCGCTCCGGGAATTTTCGGACCTACAGCCAGGCGGTGTTGATCACGCTTCCCCACAACATCCCCGACGAGACCGTGATCGCGGCGGCAGCTCATGTGATCGACCACCACGACGCGCTGCGGTCACGAGTCCGCGAATCCCACGAGATCCTGCCGGTCGGATCGGTCGACACCACGTCCATGTACACCGTCGACTGCGGTGATCTAGACGCTGCACTCGACCGCGCTGCGGACCGTCTCGACCCTGCGGCGGGTCACGTGGTCCAGTTCGCAAGGATTGGCAACAAGATGTGGATCGTCCTGCATCACGTTGCGGTGGACGGGGTGTCATGGCGAATCTTACTGCCGGACTTCGCTACTGCGGCGAGCGGCGGCACCCTCCAGCCAACTGGCACGTCACTGCGCAGGTGGGCTCACGGACTCGTCGCGCATGCGCCGAACCGTTTTCCGGAAACCGACATGTGGTCCACCGTCGCACAGACTTCCGATCCCATGCTCGGCTCCCGTGCACTCGACCCCGACCTCGACGTCACCGCAACTCGCGCCGACATCTCGGTGACCGTCCCAGCCGAGGTGACCGAAACCCTGCTGACCGTTCTCCCCGACCGCTTTCGCTGCGGCCCCAACGAGGGACTGCTCACTGCGCTCGCGATGGCCGTCAGTGTCTGGCGTCAACGGCGCACGACCGTCGTGACGCTGGAAGGCCACGGCCGCGAACAGCAGGTCGTTCCAGGCTCCGACCTCGCCCGCACGGTCGGCTGGTTCACCACGGTCTTCCCTGTGGCATTCGACATCGGCGACATCGACATCGCCGACGCGTTCGCCGGGGGGTCGGCGGCCGGGACCGCGCTGAAAGCAGTCAAGGAGACACTGGCGTCCATCCCGGACCACGGGATCGGCCACGGGATCCTGCGTCACTTCGCCGGAGTCGACGACATCGACATCGCGCCGCAACTGTCGTTCAACTACCTCGGCCGGGTGCAGACCGCCTCCGACTCACCCTGGATGCCGGAACGCTTCAGCTCGCGCCAGGACGAGACCATGGCGCTGCCCGCTGCGATCGACATCAACGTTATCGCCGAGTCGGACGGCACGACTTCCGAACTGGTTGCCACATTCGCCTATGCAACAGGTCTTTTCGATTCTGCTGAGATCGACGAATTCGGCCAGCTGTGGCTGCGTGCATTGTCCGCACTCGCCTCCCATGTGGCCGATGAGAACACTGTTCGGCATTCACCGTCGGACTTCGCGCTGGTCTCGACCACTCAGCAGCACATCGAGTCCTGGGAACGCGAATTTCCTACCCTGACGGATATCTGGCCACTGTCACCGCTGCAAGAGGGCCTGCTGTTCCATGCGATGTTCGACGCCGAAGGTCCGGACAGCTACGTCGTACAGTCCGTGCTCACGCTCGCAGGCGTCGTCGATGCTTCGCGGCTGCACGACGCTGCGCAGGCACTCGTCGATCGCCACGACAATCTCAGAGTTGCATTCCGCGACTCCGATTCGGGACCTCGGCAAATCGTGCTCGACGGACTCGAAGTCAGCTGGACCGAAACAGATCTCCGCAGCGTCGACGATGCAGAGCATGCTGTCGCAGAGATTCTCGAACTCGACCGTTCGACGCGCTTCCACATGAGCGATCCCCCGCTGATTCGATTCGCGCTGATCCGCACCGACGACGACGGCTACCGACTGTTGATGACCAACCACCACATTCTGCTCGACGGGTGGTCGACGCCGCTGCTGGTGCAGGAACTCCTGAGCCTGTATGCGGCGTTCGACGGAGTCGGTGGCCTACGCCCAGCCCGGTCGTACCGCGAGTACCTGGGCTGGCTGGCCGAACAGGACCGGGCCGCCTCCCGTCTCGCCTGGCGGACTGCACTGACCGGGGTCGAGTCAGCCACCCTGATCGCGCCGTCCGGCCGGCTCACCGCCGAGGCGGCGGCCGGGGAGCAGTCTCGACCACTTGGAGTCGAAGTGACGGCTGCTCTGCACGGCCTCGCGCGATCGCACGGGATCACGATCAACACCGCTATCCAGACAGTCTGGGCCGTCATGTTGGCGACGATGACCGGCAGTACCGACGTCGTATTCGGTGGGACGGTGTCGGGTCGCCCGCCTGCCTTGCCCGGCGTCGAGGACATGGTCGGGTTGTTCATCAACACCGTGCCCGTGCGTGTCCGACTGGACCCGCGAGAGACCGTCGCAGAACTGATGACCCGCGTACAACAGGAACAGTCGGCCCTCCTCGACCACCAGTACATCGGACTCAGTGAAATCCACGAGGTGGCTGGGTTGCCGGAATTGTTCGACACCATCACTGTATTCGAGTCCTACCCGGTCGACCGCGCCGCGCTGGCCCAATCCCTCGATCTCGCCGGTATGCGGGTTCTCGACGCCGAAGGCACCGATGCCACCCCGTATCCGTTGTCTCTGTTGATCATCCCGGGCGAATCCATCCAGATCACGCTCAAGTATCTCGTCGACGCAATCGACGACGAGAGGGCACACACACTCGTCGATCGCTGCGTGGCGTTGTTGAGCCGCCTCTCGGCCGAACCGGAGCTTTCCGTAACCGCACTCGAGGCAGCTGGTTCGACCACCGTCGTCCACGGTGGGCACGGCGTGCTCCCGAGGACTCTCTCCGAGATCCTTCGCGCAACGACGCTGCGCCACCCTGACCGGACAGCCGTGACATTCCAGGGCGTCACGATGACGTATCGGGAGCTGAACGTCGTATCGAACCGGCTCGCGCACGTTCTCCTCGATCATGGGGTCCAGCCGGAAGCGGTTGTTGCCATTGCGATCCCGCGTTCGATCGAGTCCATCGTCGCGATGTGGGCGGTTGCCAAGACCGGAGCCGCTTTCGTGCCGATCGATCCGTCACTGCCCGCCGATCGCATCGCTCGCATGCTCGTCGACTGCGGCGCCCGTACCGGACTGACGGTGGACGGGGTTCTCCCTACCCTCGTGACCGACATGATCTGGATCGACGCCGCAGCGGTGCACCCCGCCGTTCGCACTTCGGTACCCGCCGTGCCGCACCTGGACAACCTCGCGTACCTGATCTTCACGTCCGGTTCGACCGGCATCCCCAAGGCCGTCGAAGTCTCGCATCGCGGGCTGGCGAACTTCGTTGCCGCACAGACCGAAGAGTTTCGGGTCTCGGCCGACGCACGTGTTCTCCACTTCGCATCACCGAGCTTCGACGCCTCCATCTCCGAGGCTCTGATGGCCTTCGGCAACGGCGCCACCCTCGTCATCGCGCCCCCGACGGTCATGGCGGGCGACGACCTCGCCGCACTCGTCGTCGCCGAGCAGGTCTCGCACATGGTGATCACGCCGGCAGCCCTGGCCACCGTCGAACCAGCCGACTGCGTACGGGTCCTCGCGGTCGCAGGCGAAGCGGTGAGCCACGACGTCGTGGATCGGTGGTCCGCAGGACGGATCATGCTCAACCACTACGGGCCGACCGAATTCACGATCTGGGCAACGGGTTCAGCTCCGCTGCATCCCAAGTCACACCCTGATATCGGGGTGCCGATACGCGGCGCGTCGATCCTCGTGCTCGACAGCTGGCTGCGTCCGGTCTCCGACGGTGTTGCCGGCGAGCTGTATCTCGCGGGACCTGCTGTGGCGCGGGGATATCGCAACCGAAGCGAGCAGACCGCGTCACGCTTCGTGGCCCACCCCGGCGAAGCGGGAGCACGGATGTACCGGACCGGTGACGTCGTACGGTGGGAGGCAGACAGGTTGCACTACCTCGGCCGCGCCGACTTCCAGGTCAAGATCCGCGGGTTCCGCGTCGAGCTCGGAGAAGTCGATGCGGTGATCACCGAGGTACCTGGCGTCGAGTTCGCCGTCACCGTGGGTGTTCGCGGACCCTCCGGTGCAACGGTTCTCGTGTCCTATGTGCTGCCGTCTTCCGATTCCCTGGACACCGAGCTCGTGCGCGGGCACGCTACCGAACGGCTGCCCGGCTACATGGTCCCGACACTCGTTCAAATCCTCGACACGATCCCTCTGACGCCGGTCGGCAAGATCGACACACGGGCCCTGCCCGCACCGGACTTCTCCGGTCGGCGACGTCGCTACCGCGCTCCGCGGACGTCACTGGAAGCCTGCATCGTCGACGCTTTCATCGACGTACTGGCGATCGACACCATCGGCATCGACGATTCGTTCTTCGACCTGGGCGGCAATTCGCTCGTCGCCACTCGCGTCGTGTCGCGAATCAACATCTCGTCGGAATCTACTGTCTCGCTGCGTGATCTGTTCGAAGCGCCGACGCCTGCCGGACTCGCAGCGCGGATCTCCTCTCGCGGCGCGGACGAGAGCGAACGGTCGGCGCATCCGTTCGACATGATCATCCCACTGCGAGTGGAGCCCGGGGCGTCGCCGCTGTTCTGCATACACCCGACCTCAGGGCTTGCCTGGTGCTACGCGGGGCTCGCAGCCTCGCTCGGGAGCGGTAGCAGCGTGTACGGAATTCAGTCTCCGGATCTGAGGCATTCGACGAATCCTCCGTCCACGCTCGACGAGATGGTGGATCTGTACGTTCGGGCGATCCAATCGGTGCAACCCCACGGGCCGTACAACCTGCTGGGATGGTCCTTCGGCGGATTCGTGGCGCACGGCGTTGCGGCCAGACTGCGTGAGTACAACGAGGACGTGTCGATGCTGGCGATGCTCGATTCCGACATCGACTCCAGCGAACTCGCACCGCCTCCGACGCTCGATCCCGTCGAGTTCTTTCGAGAGTTCGCCCCGGTCCTCGGCCTCGACACCGTGCATGACGATATCTCGATAGAAGAAGCGACACAGCTGGTGCGGGACACGATCGGAACGGACGTCGTGCAGCCTGAGCACATCGAACGCCTCGCCCGGTCGTATGACAATGCGCTCCGATTGCTGAGCGGCTACCGACCGCCCGTCTACGACGGCGACGTGCTGTTCTTCAGCGCATCGCGCAAGGAAGGGCCCTCCACCGCGGCAGCGGGCTGGATCCCGTTCGTCACTGGCCGCATCGACAACCATTCCGTCGACGCCGTGCACGATCGGATGCTGGAACCTGCTGCTGCGCAGACACTTTCGTCGGCTCTTCTGAACCATCTCTCGCCCACCGTAGAACGGAGAATCGCATGACCACCGAACTGTCCATCGAAGTAGCAGGGCTGCGCAAGTCGTTCGGCGCCGTCGAAGCCCTGCGCGGCATCGACTTCGCCGCCCAACGAGGAGAGGTGCTGGCAGTTCTCGGTCCCAACGGAGCAGGAAAGACCACCACCGTCGGTGTACTGGCAACCCTCGTCACGCCCGATTCAGGCATCGTCCGCGTGGCAGGTCACGACGTCGTCTCCGAAGCCGCCGCCGTCCGGGCGTCGATCATGTTGACCGGGCAACATGCGTCGCTGGACGAGACCCTCACCGGCTACGAGAATCTCGTCATGTTCGCTCGCCTCATGGGCTTGACGAAGCATGTGGCGAAGGGGCGGGCAGAGGAGCTTCTCGGCGAGTTCGACCTGACAGGCGCCGCGGACCGCAGGGTCGGTCGCTACTCGGGAGGGATGCGACGCCGGATAGACATCGCGTGCGGGCTCGTCGTTCCCCCTCAGGTCGTGTTTCTCGACGAACCGACCACCGGGCTCGACCCACGAAGCAGGCAAGTCGTGTGGGACCTGGTGGCCGGCTTCGCGGACCAGGGCATCACCACTTTGCTCACCACACAGTACTTGGAGGAGGCCGACGTCCTCAGCGACCGCATCGTCGTCGTAGATCACGGAACCGTCGTCGCCGAAGGCACATCCGCCGAACTCAAAGCACGCACCGGAGGCAGCTTCTGCGAGGTGGTCCCACTACACCCGCATGAACTTGCCGTCGTTGCGGATGTGCTGCAGTCGATGTGCGCCAACGAGATCGTCGTGTCCGGCACCGATCGCGTGTCCATCCCGGCACCCGACGGCGCCCGCACCCTCACCGAGGTACTCCGACGGCTCGATGACTCCGAGATCGAGTTGGTCGATATCGCCTTGAGACGCCCCTCCCTCGACGAAGTCTTCCTCTCTCTGACCGGCCGACCCGCAGTTGCGGCAGTGGCGTCGTGACTGCGCCGGTGCGTTCGAGTACGACACAGTGGTGGGTTCTGACCGCGCGGACTCTGAGAGGCGCCGCCCGAGGGGGTGAGGCAATTACAGCGATCATCGCTCCGATCGTCTTCACCGTCAGCTTCTACGTTCCGCTACAAAAGGTGATTTCGATGTTCGGGAACGGGGTGGACAACTTCGGCCAGTTCCTGATGCCGTTGATCGTGTTGCAAGCCATCGCCTTCACCGCCATATCCGTCGCGTTTCTCGCCGCAACCGACGCCGTCGACGGCATCAACCGACGGTTCGCTTCGATGCCCATTGCCCGCCTGGTGCCGTTGGGTTCACGGGTTGCGTCCGGGATGGCGAAGTGCGTCGTATCGTTGACGTTCGCGCTGGGATGCGGTTACGTGATCGGCTTCCGATTTGCTGGAAGTATCACGGACACAGCGATGTTCATCGGCTTCGTCGCGATCATCGCTGTCACACTCATCCTCGGTGCGGACGTGATCGGCACAGCGTCCAGGAACCCCGAGGCGACAACCCAGAGCCTGATCCTGCCGCAACTGGTCCTCGGCATGCTGTCGAGTGGTTTCGCACCGTTGGAACAGTTTCCGACATGGGTGCAACCCTTCGTCCGCAACCAACCGGTGTCCCAGTTCACCACTGCGTTGCGTGATCTGGCCGACGGCACTGCCACCAGCGCGAGCGTGACCCCTGCGCTGCTGTGGCTGCTGACCCTGCTCGTGATCTGTATTCCACTGTCCCTGCTGCTGAATGCGAGACGCTCATGACAACGACGGAAAACTCTGCAGCGGTGTTCGTTCCGCAAACTCTGATTCAGAGCCAGAGAATGCTGCTGCATCTGTTCCGCAATCCGATGTCTCTCGTGCAGTCGATCGTCTACCCGGCGTCGATGTTGGTGATTCTCGATATCGTTCTGGGCCGACAGGTTTCCGCGTTCGCAGGCCACGACTCGCTGCACGGCACAGTGCCGATGACCGCGCTGCTGAGCGCCATGCTCGGTGCGGTGGCCGGGGCAGTGACGCTCGGACGAGAATGGGATGCGGGAATTCTCGCGCGGTTCTGGGTTCTGCCGATCCACCGCGCCTCGGGTCTCGCCACACGGGTGACGTCGGAAGGAGTGCGGATTCTGTCCACGACGATGCTCATCACCGGCCTCGGTCTGCTGCTGGGCTTCCGGTTCTCCGGGTCCCTGTTCTCCGCTCTCGCCTTCGTCGCGGTGCCCCTGATGTTCGGCATCGCTTTCGCCACTGCCGTCATCGCCGCGTCGTTCACGCTGGGCAAAACCCTACTTGTGGAATCGGTTTCGCTGCTGTGCTCGCTGGCGATGTTCTTCAACCCCGGTTTCGTTCCGCTCGCGGCGTATCCGACCTGGCTGCAACCGTTGGTGGAGAACCAGCCGATGAGTTGCGCTATCGAGGCGATGACAGCTCTCTCGCTCGGTGAGCCTGCCGGTGCATCGCTGCTGAAGGCCGCTGCCTGGTCTTCGATCATCTTCGCGGTCGCCGTCGTACCCGCCTTGCGCGGGCTGCGGCGCGCGACCGTGCCGCGGTAGTCGAGGCGCTCCGCGCCAGTGGACTAGGGGCGCTCCGCGCCAGTGGCTCAGGGGGCGCTCCGCGCCAGTGACACGGTTGAGTGCATCCAGGTGCACTTAAGTGCGCCACTGGAGCGGAGCGACCCCACCATCGCCGAAGCAAACTCAGCTGGTCAGCGTCTCGGTGCAGACGGTGAACTTTCGCTCCGGGTGCGCGTAGCCGCCGTCGGGGCAGGAATCCGCGTCCACCGCGTCGAGGACGATTTCCGTCGCGCGCTCGCGCGGTGCGGTGCCACCGTCACACGGAACGCGCTGTGCGATGTCCCCGCTGATGTCCATGCATTCACCGATCACCCAATCCACGTCCAGGCACAGCGCGCCTTGCTCGCCGCCGATGGCAAGTTCCTCGTAGTAGTAGCTGTCGGCGTCGGACACACACTCGGCGTTGGTGGGGGCTTTGCCGATCACCCGGTAGTTCGACGCCGGAGTGCCACACGGCGCGGGCAGTGCGGCCGCGTCGTCCAAGGTTCCCGACGCCAGAATGCAGTCTCCGACCTCGACGTCGACTTCCAAGCTTCCGCCCAAGTCAGGTCGCAGTTGGGTTGCGGATTCGGTGGCCTCCTCGATCGCCGTGCGAGCCTGCTCGGCAGCCTGGTTCGCCGACGAGGCAGCCACGTTGGCGGCAGAGGCGACGGACGATGCCGCGGCGTCCACGGAGTCCTGCGTGGACGCCGTCGACGTGCAGCCGGCAATCAGTACGACGGCGATTCCGGCGAATCCGCTGCAGACAACAGTGCGGTTGATGTTCATTGTCGGTCCTTCTACTCCTGCGGCCGGTTGCCGCGTTCGAAGGTAGGAGTAAGCGGGTTGGGAATCAGTAACAACTTTTTTCCAACGGCCCGTTTAGACTGAGCAGCCGGGTTCTGGAGGTGACGGTGATGGACGGTGCGCACGCGCGCAGCTCGGAGTTCGGTGATGCCCCGATCGTCGCTGCCCTCGTCGCAGGAGATCTTTCTGCGCTCGGCGAGGCCTACGACCGGTATGCCCAACACCTGTACACCTACGCCTGCGGCATGCTGCGGGACACCGATGCCGCCGCGGACGTCGTCCACGACGCTCTGCTGATCGCTTCGCAGCGCATCACGCAGCTGCGCGACCCCGATCGTTTCAGGCCGTGGTTGTATGCCATCGTCCGCTCCGAGTGCTTACGTCATCTCCGCCTGACCAAGAGAAGTGTGCCGCTCGACGACAGTTTCGACCTCGAGGCGCCGCACGAGACCGACTCTGCCGCCGAGGAACGCGACATTCGTGCGTTGGTCGCAGCGGCCGCGGCGGGGCTGAGCCCGAAAGATCGCGAGGTGCTCGAGCTGAGCATCCGCCACGATCTGGACAACGCTCAGGTCGCTGCCGTCCTCGGCGTCGGCATGAACCAGGCAAGCACGCTGACCTCCCGTGCGCGCGCACAACTCGAACGGTCACTGTCCGTACTGCTGGTGGCCCAGGAGCGAGGCAACGCATGCGACGGTCTCGACGAGCTGCTCGCATCGTGGGACGGAGAGTTCACCCCGCTGTGGCGCAAGCGAATCGGCCGGCACATGGACAAGTGCGCGACCTGCAGCGATATCAAGGAGCGAAAGTTCCAGGCCGCAGTCCTCCTCGGCCTCTTCCCATTGGCGATCACCCCGTTCTGGCTGCGCGATCGAATCACCGGAGCTGTGGACGCGAACGTCGAACTCGTCGCCCTTGCCACCCGAATCGATCCGCTCGATCGCGCAGGATTCCCAACGCAAGCTCGACGCTCGAAGCGCGGGGTGTGGGTCGCCGGGGCTGGTGCAGCCCTGCTCGCCGTCGGCGCCGGGGTCGGGATTCTCGCGATCGAACCAGCAGTGAGCACTCCACCGATTCCGGCGCAGTTCGACGTCGTCGAGGCGCCCATGTCTTCTCCGACCCTCCCTACCCAACCCGCGGCCCTGTCCTCCGCCGTCCAACCACCGAGTGTGTCTCTCGCTCCCGTCGCACCGCCTTTGCCTTCGACCGGCGCTCGCCTTGTGCCCGTGCAACCTGTGCCGGCCGTGACCACCCCCGTGCCGCAGTTCACGACCATTGCGACGGCAACGACGACGCAACTCACCAGCACTACTCAGGTCACCACTATTACGACGACCACGAGCACGACCACCGACGAGACCACCACCACGACTACCACCACCACGACCAGGAGTCCGGAACCTCCTCGCTGAAAAGTTGTTACTGCTCGCCTCCCCCGGCACTCATACAGGGGTAACGACGAGTGAGGAGAGAGTCCATGAACCAGATCGTCTCGAAGATTGTGTCTGCACTTCGCAACGAGTTCGTACAAGACCAGCACCACCTGGACGAATGCGCCGAGCGACTGTTCCGGCCTTCCGATCTGCACGTGCCCGCCGGGTCGCAGATCAACTGATCTCTCAGGTTTCCGCCGTACACTAGGTCGGATGCTCATGAGACAGGACGCCGCTGCGACGGGCCGTCTACGCGGCTTTCACGCCTATCTCGACGTTGCCGTCGTGGTACTGGTGCTGGTGGTGACCAATCTCATCGCACACTTCACGACGGTGTGGGCCAGCGTCGCGACGGTACCGATCGCCGCAATGGTCCTCGTTGCGCTGACCCGCCGACGGGGTCTCGGCTGGGCCGAACTCGGCCTGTCACCGAAACAGTGGAAGACCGGATCGATCTATGCCCTCGCCGCCGTCGGCCTGGTCGTCACCGTCGTTGCGATCGGTGCACTACTGCCGATCACAAGGCCGTTCTTCATGGCCGACAGATACGCGACGGTCTCGGCCGCCCTGGTGGCGTCGATGATCGTCATTCCGCTGCAGACCGTCATACCCGAGGAACTCGCCTTTCGCGGTGTATTGCACGGCACCCTGGGCCGCATCTACGGCGCCCGCGGAGTGTTCGCGGCCGGTTCTCTGCTGTTCGGGCTATGGCACATTGCTAGTTCCCTGGGTCTGACCGCAGGCAACGTCGGATTGAGCAACTTTCTCGGTGGCGGCCTGTTCGGTCAGATCGTCGGCATCGTCGCTGCGGTGTTGGCGACGGCTGCGGCAGGCCTCGTCTTCACCTGGTTGCGCAACCGAAGCGGGTCGCTGATCGCGCCCATCGCACTGCACTGGTCACTCAACGGGATCGGTGCCCTCGCGGCGGCGTTGGTGTGGCACGCGTCGACGTCGTAGTTGCTCGTTTGCTTACCGATGTCCGGGTGCGATCTCGGCCCCGCGCAGGTTCCAGCCAGCGCGCGGGTTGCAACTTGCGCCTGGGCTGAAAGGTGCGCATTCGGCGCGTGAAGTGACCGAAACAGACATTCGGTCACCCGGGGGGGCCGCAGACCAATCACCTCAGCACAGCGACCACTCGTCGGGTGCGAAGAGTTCGCAATGGATTCGAGCGGGATCGACTGCGAGCGCGGTGAGTTGTGCACGGACCGCCTTGACGAATCCGCTGCTCCCGCACAGGTAGATCGATGCGTCCGCAGGCACAGCGACCTCGGATAGATCCATCCGACCACGATGTGCCGACTCGTCCTGGTCCGGTTGTTCGTACCACAGCTCCAGCGTTGCGTTCGGCATAGCGTCGACCAGCTGCCGTTGACGCTGCATCAGTGGATGGGTACTCGGCGAGCCATCCGCGTGCAGGACCATTACGTCGCAATCCGATTCCGCGTGGCGCAGGTGCTCCAGAATACCGATCATCGGGGTGATTCCAATCCCAGCCGAGATCAACACCACTGGTACGGAACCGACTTCGGCGGTCGGCAGGTCTCCGAACGGGATGCTGACATCGAGCTTGTCGCCGGGACGCACGTTGTCCGCGATCCACGTCGAGACCTCTCCGGCAGGGCAACCCTCGGAAGCCGCAACGGGTTTGACGGCGAAGGTCAGTTCGTTGTCCGCAACGACAGTGACGAGACTGTACTGGCGAATCTGCCTGGCACCGTCGGGCAGAGTTGTTCCGACGGAGACATATCGACCTGGTTGATCCTGATCGCTCAGGTGCCAGTCGGCGATCACGCCGATCACGACTGCGCCCGACGGGTCGTCCACCCGCCTCGACACCGTGGCCCTGTGAAAGACCTGGCCTGCACTGACCCCGGCATCCTCGTAGAGCCGACGTTCCAAGTCGATGAGCGTGTCGGCCATCATCCAGTAGACGCGGTCCCATGCCGAAGCGACCTCCGCGGTCACGGTCTCGGCGCCGAGTACTTCGACGATGGCTGCGAAGAGGTGTTCGTGCACGATCGAGTACTGATCGGCGGTGATACCCAACGACACGTGGCGGTGTCCGATCCTCGACAGCATCTGGGCGGGATGCGGCAGATCCGGATCGACCAGATGAGAGGCGAACGTTGCAATCGACGCCGCCAGCGCTCGCTGCTGCGTGCCTTGCGCCTGATTGCCGCGGTTGAAGAGATTGCGCAGCAACTCGGGGCGGGCTTGGAACATGCGGGTGTAGAAGGCACTCGCTATGGTGTCGATATTTGCGCCGACCAGGGGCAAAGTCGCCCGAATCATGTCGGCGTGCTCGGGTTCGAGGTCGCTGTCGAGTGCTGCGGGATAGTAAACGGACATGGGTGTTCCCTTCGTTGGTGCTGGTGGAGCCCGTCAGGGCTGCGGAGCAGTCGCTATCGTCAGCTGTAGAAACGGCGATGCGGCCAGGTCCTCGATCGTGTATCGATCGAGTTCGGAGTAGAACGCTTCGTGGGCATCGGCCAGCGCCCGGCGGAGTCTGCACGCAGCGAGGAGCGGGCAGGGTTGTCCGCCAGTGCAGTCGACTACCTCACGGTCACCTTCGAGCCGGCGGATCAACTGCCCTACCTGCATCGACCGTCCGGTGTCGGTGAGAAACAGTCCACCGCTACGTCCGCGAACCGCACGGACACAGTCGAGTCCGACCAGCCGCGTTATCGCCTTCGCGACGTGATGTTCCGACGCATTGACCTGCTTTGCGATGGAACCGGTCGTCGATCGTCTGTCGGGTCCGGCCGCGGCCAGCAACATCATCGCCCTAAGGGCCAGATCGCTGAAGCGAGTCAGTTGCATGGAACCGACGGTAGTTTATTGCGCATCTGAAATGCGGCTTTTATCCTGGTGCGTTCGAACACCACATTCGGTGCGGTTTTTCTACCAGCACCGATGCCGTGTGCGCGGGGTTCAGCGCAGCTCGCCCAGCAACAGGTCCATCAGCAGCCCGTCGTGAAAATCGTCGCCTCCGGCGTCGCGTTCGTACCCGCGCATGACGCCAACAGGCTGGAATCCGACGGCCGCGTAGCAGGCAATGGCTGCGGCGTTGTCGGCTGCGGGATCGATGACAAGTCGGTGATGCCCCAGATCGTGCAGGAGGTACCGTGCGATTGTCCGCACCGAGTCGCGTCCGACGCCGCGCCCGTGCACCGCCGGGTCGAGAAAGACATCGATCGAAGCGTGCCGGTACATCGGGTCGGATTCTTCGCCGTATTGGATCATCCCGACGACAGCATCGTCTTCCAAGACGGCGAACTTGACCGTCTCGAGATCGTCGAACGGCCAGTTCTCGGAGCTGCCCTCGTCACCCCAACGGGCGAACACCTCCGGCGTGCGCAGGATCCGCCGAAGCTCCGGAACATGATGTTCGGCGACCGAGGACAGCCGGACGAGCTCGCCCCAAAGCTCCACTACTCCGCCTTCTTGGCCTCGCGCGCAGCGTTTCGGGCAGCACCGTCAGCAGCGTCGAGCTTGTCGGCTTCCGCCAGCGTCGGCGCGCTTCCACCGAGCCGGGCAGGCACCCAGTAGGCACCGGGCTCGTGCTCGTACCCTTCCTGCAATTTCAGCAGCATTTCTTTCATCGTTGTGTGCAGCTTCTCGGTGAGTTCATCCGGCGGACCGTCCGGATCGATGGGTGCACCCACTGCGATCGAGATCGGAGTCTTGGTGCGTCCGAGCCGCTTCGGGAATCCCTTCGTCCACACTCGCTGCGCACCCCAGATGACTGTCGGGATGATGGGAACGCCCGCCTCGATGGCCATGCGCGCCGCACCCGACTTGAATTCCTTGATCTCGAAGCTTCGACTGATGGTGGCCTCGGGGTATACACCGACGAGCTCACCTTTTCGCAGATCCGACACAGCGGCCTTGTAGGACTCGGCGCCCGCGCCACGGTCGACGGGAATGTGCTTCAACGACCGCATGATGGGGCCGGAGATCTTGTTGTCGAAAACTTCCTTCTTTGCCATGAAACGGATGTAGCGCTTGACTCTTCGCGGGGGCAATCCGGCGTAGGTGAAGTCGAGGTACCCGGTGTGGTTGACGGCGATGACCGCTCCCCCGCTGGCGGGGATGTTCTCCTCGCCCTCCACCTGGAATTTCAGGCCCTCGAAGGCGAATACCACACGGGCTATGCCGATGACAGATCGATAGACGGGTTCCACAGTCGGCTAGCGTAGTCGCTAAATGCGCATCGGGGAGATGACCAAGTGGGGAAGGTCCGCAAGTACATGATTTCGCTTCGCAGTATCGCTTTCACGGGTGTCGGACTGCTGGGGGCAGTCCTGACGCTCACCGCGTGCGCGGGAGACGGCCAACAGGGAATCCCCACCGACTCCCCGTCCACACCTACAACCACAACCACTACGCCGTCGCCGACCACCACCGCACCAGCTCCAGGACCGGCCGTCGGCGACGTACCTGGCAACCCCCAGGCCGCAATGGCGCTTCGGGCGTTCCTCGTCGATCTCGACGCGGGCGGGGTCTCCGCGGTGACGCCTCGATGTTGGACTGTGCCGCCGAGCGAGATACCGACGCAGTACGCAGACGCGCCCGCGATCCTCGACGCAGCCGCCCAACCCGGCGTCGACGGCCAGTATGCAGTTACCTGGACCGGACCGGTATCGACCGTCTCGGTGAAACGGAGCGAGATCGCCTCCGGCTACTCGTGCCCGCAGGTCTACCCGACGGGTACCGAGCCGGCCTATTCGGACGTCGACGCCACCTACGCCGTCGAGCGATATCTACGCCGATTCACCGGTGCTCCGATCAACCCGGACGACCTGGAAGGCGACTACCCACTCGTGTGCTCCCAACGCGCCATCTGGGACCCGCAGGGAACAGGCGTCCCGACGGTTCCGCCGCTGGCGAACAATCCTGGCCGGCTCACCGGGTCGGCGTCGTTCAACCCGGCCAGCGTCTACGTCGCGTCGACTAACGGGGTGCACAAGACCGTCTACGCAGACGTCACCAACGTGTCCGGATTCGAGCAGAACCAGGTGTTCACCCTCACCGTCGGCCAAGGCGGATACTGCATCGGGGACGTTGCCTGACCTGCAGGCGCGCCCCGAGGCAGTCCCCGCCCTCTACTTGATTTCGGCGAGGACGGTGCCCTGGGTGATGGCGGATCCTGGTTGCACGGTCAGGCCGGTGACTGTGCCTGCTTTGTGGGCGTTGACGGGGTTTTCCATTTTCATCGCTTCGAGGACGGCGATGAGGTCGCCTTCGGCGACGTCTTGGCCTTCTTCGACAGCAACTTTGACGACGGTGCCCTGCATCGGTGCGGTGACCGCGTCACCGGAAGCAGCTCCCGCGCCAGCGCCGCCGCGCTTGCGGGCCTTGGGCTTACGACGAATCGCACCGCCTGATGCTGCTGCCCCGCCGCCGAGGGAGAACTGACCGGGCAGCGAGACCTCGACGCGGCGGCCACCGACCTCGACGACGACAGCCTGACGCGGCAGTACCTCGTCCTCGTCGAGTGGTTCGCCTGCGGTGAACGGGGGAACCTGGTTGTCCCATTCGGTTTCGATCCACCGGGTGTGCACATCGAAGGACTCACCGTCGCCGATGAACGCGGGATCGGAGACCACAGCAGCATGGAACGGGATGACCGTCGCGAGACCTTCGACGGTGAACTCGGCCAGTGCGCGACGCGAACGGGCGAGGGCTTCTTCGCGGGTGGCGCCGGTGACGATGAGCTTGGCGAGCATGGAGTCGAACTGGCCGCCGATCACGCTGCCCGATTCGACACCGGAGTCCACGCGGACACCGGGACCGGAGGGGGCGATGAAGGTGGTGACCGGTCCGGGTGCGGGCAGGAACCCGCGGCCGGCGTCTTCACCGTTGATGCGGAACTCAAAGGAATGCCCACGCGGGGTGGGGTCTTCGGTGATGGTCAGTTCCTCGCCGCCCGCGATGCGGAACTGCTGCAGCACCAGGTCGATGCCGGAGGTTTCCTCGGTGACGGGGTGTTCGACCTGCAGGCGAGTGTTCACCTCGAGGAAGGACACCAGTCCGTCTTGGCCGACGAGGTATTCCACGGTGCCGGCGCCGTAGTAGCCGGCTTCACGGCAGATGGCTTTGGCGGAGGAGTGGATCTCGGCGCGCTGGGCGTCGGTGAGGAACGGGGCGGGTGCTTCTTCGACGAGTTTCTGGAAGCGGCGCTGCAGCGAGCAGTCGCGGGTGCCTGCGACGACGACGTTGCCGTGCTGGTCGGCGATGACCTGAGCTTCGACGTGGCGGGGCTTGTCGAGGTAACGCTCGACGAAGCATTCGCCGCGGCCGAACGCGGAGACCGCTTCGCGGGTGGCCGAGTCGAACAGTTCGGGGATTTCCTCGCGGGTGCGGGCGACTTTCATGCCGCGTCCGCCGCCGCCGAAGGCAGCTTTGATGGCGATAGGGAGGCCAAATTCGTCGGCGAAGGCGAGGATCTCCTGCGCGTCTTTGACCGGCTCGGAGGTGCCGGGGACCGAGGGTGCTTTGGCGCGGGCGGCGATGTGGCGGGCGGTGACTTTGTCGCCGAGGTCGCGGATGGACTGTGGGGACGGTCCGATCCAGATCAGGTTGGCGTCGATGACGGCCTGGGCGAAGTCGGCGTTTTCGGAGAGGAAGCCGTAGCCGGGGTGGATGGCATCTGCCCCGGACTTGGCGGCGGCGTCCAAGATTTTGTCGATCACCAGGTACGACTCGGCCGAGGTCTGACCGCCGAGGGCGAACGCTTCGTCGGCCAACCGTACGAAGGGTGCATCGGCGTCAGGTTCGGCGTAGACGGCGACACTGGTCAGTCCCGCGTCTGCTGCTGCCCTGATCACCCGGACTGCGATCTCGCCGCGGTTCGCGACAAGAACCCTCGAAATACGTTTGCGTGCAACATTATTGGTCGATGACATGGCTGCCGATGGTCCTTTATCGCGAGAAGTGAGCATGAACGAAATGAGCTGGCGCCGCAGAGAGTCCGTAGCGGAGCTGATCTGCTGGGTCGCCCCACCCGCCGAGAGACGACATCGGCGGGTGGGGAACGTCTCGGGCGGCCGACGATGCGGCTACCAGTACTGCAGCAATGGCCGCGATCTCGGTATCGGATGGGTTTCCCCGGAAACCCAACACCGCTTCGGCGCTCACAGCATCAACGCTCATAGTGGGATGTTTCCGTGCTTCTTGGGTGGCAGGGTGACTTGTTTGCGTTCGAGCAGGCGTAGTGCGGAGACGATTTGTCCGCGGGTGTGGGACGGGGGGATGACGGCGTCGAGGTAGCCGCGTTCGGCTGCGACGTAGGGGCCCACGAGAGTGTCTTCGTATTCCTGCTGGAGTTTCAACCGCAGTGCGTCGACGTCTTCACCGTTCTTGGCGGCTTCGAGGAGTTGTTTGCGGTAGACGAACCCGACAGCGCCGGAGGCGCCCATGACGGCGATCTGCGCGGTCGGCCAGGCCAGGTTCACATCGGCGCCCATGTGTTTGGATCCCATGACGTCGTAGGCGCCGCCGTAGGCCTTGCGGGTGATGACGGTGATCTTGCCGACGGTGGCTTCGCCGTAGGCGTAGAGCAGTTTCGCGCCGCGGCGGATGATGCCGCCAAATTCTTGGCCGGTGCCGGGGAGGAATCCGGGGACGTCGACGAGGGTGATGATGGGGACGTTGAAGGCATCGCAGGTGCGGACGAATCGTGCGGCTTTTTCGGAGGCGTCGATGTCGAGGGTGCCCGCGAACTGGGTCGGTTGGTTGGCCACGATCCCGACGGAGCGGCCGTCGATGCGGCCGAAGCCGACGATGATGTTGCGGGCGCGGCCTTGTTGGACTTCGAGGAATTCGTCGTCGTCGAGGATGCGGCGGATGACCTCGTGCATGTCGTAGGGGGTGTTCGGGGAGTCCGGGATCAGGGTGTCGAGTTCGAGGTCCTCGTCGGTGAGGTTGTCGGCGATGGCGCCGTCGATCGGATCCGACGGGATGGTGCGCGGGGCGGCTGCGCGGTTGTTCGAGGGTAGGTAGCTCAGCAGGTCTCGGACGTAGTCGAGGGCGTCTTGTTCACCGGAGGCGACGTAGTGCGCGACGCCGGATTTCTCCATGTGGGTGTGGGCGCCGCCGAGTTCTTCCATGGTGACGTTTTCGCCGGTGACGGTTTTGATGACGTCGGGGCCGGTGACGAACATCTGGGAGGTGCCATCGACCATGACGACGAAGTCGGTCAACGCTGGGGAGTAGACGTGTCCACCTGCGGCGGGTCCCATGATCAGGGAGATCTGTGGGATGACGCCGGAGGCTTGGACGTTGCGGTGGAAGATTTCGCCGTACAGTCCGAGGGAGACGACGCCTTCCTGGATGCGGGCGCCGGCGCCTTCGTTGATGCCGACGAGGGGGCGGCCGGTTTTGATGGCCAGGTCCATGACCTTGACGATTTTTTCGCCGTAGATTTCGCCGAGGGAGCCGCCGAAGACGGTGGCGTCCTGGGAGAAGATGCATACATCGCGGCCGTCGATGGTGCCGTAGCCGGTGACGACACCGTCCCCGAAGGGGCGGTTGTCGGCCATCCCGAAGTTCTGGCTGCGGTGGCGGGCCAGGGCGTCCATTTCCACGAAGGACCCGTCGTCGAGCAGTGCCGTGATGCGTTCGCGAGCGGTGAGCTTGCCCTTGGCATGCACTTTGTCCACGGCAGCCTCACCCGACGGAATCGAGGCTTGCGCCAAACGTTTCCGCAGGTCAGCGAGCTTGCCCGCCGTGGTGTGAATATCGGGCGTTTCGGTTTTGTCACGCACAACCTGATCTCGGGCGCTCGTCATTGCATCATCCTTGCAAACTTGGACATCCAATAGAAGCACACCCAACTAATTGTGAGATAGTCCTCAGCCGTGGCTCTCCCCTACGATGACGGGCGGGGAGGTTTACTGTGACCACGCTGGGCATAGACACCAAGATTCTGCTTCTGTTGTCGGGATTGATCCTGCTCTGGGCGCTTGCGCTAGGAGTGTGGAAATTCCGGCAGATGATGGCGTCACCGACCGCTCTGGCCCATCCGTACGTCGACATTGCACATCGGGCAGCTCTGATGTACTCGTTCGCGACGCTGATACTCGCAGCTCTGACGGCGTTTTCCGGATTTCCGACGGCGGTCAACCTCGTCGCCGGGCTGTTCGTCACGTTCTTCTTCGTCGCGGCCATCGTCAGCTACATGGTCCACGGACTACGCCAGGACACGGACAATCAGTTCGAGAATCCGGTGCACGGGACGGAAGCGTTCATGTGGGCGCTGATCGTCGCCGAGATCGGAGGTACAGCGGTGCTTGTCGCTGGATTCGTTGTGGGGCAGTTCTTCTGATCGCTTGAATGGTCCATCCATACGGTCAGATGGCCTGCAAGTCACATTCAAGCGCACAGGGGCCGCCCGTTCTCACCCCACATGCACGTTCGGCCTACGCTCGCTGTCCGGCTCCGCGCGCCGCAGGACCTCCCGAGTGACGGGCGCAACCTCGCCGACGCCGATCAGCAGGAAGCGCAGCAGGTTCGCCACCGGATTCCCCTCGGACCATTCGAAGTAGGCATCGGGTTCGACCCCTGTGGTGTCCCGGATCTTCAGTAGCACTGCGGCAATGGAATTGGGCACGGCCGCAGCATCGACCCACAGCACGCGATACTCGCCCTTCTGCTTGCCGTGCACGATCAGGTCGGTCTGAAACTCCGATGCGTCCTTGATGTTGGCTTCCAGGAACAGAATCGGCTCCTCGGCGGGAATGCGACTGTCCGCGCGTTGTTGCGCCTCCTTGGCCGCATACTCACTCGGATCCAGATGCCGGGAGTCGTGGCAGACGATCTGAATGGATCCGCGCGCGGCCGCCTCGGAGACGAATCGGAGTGCTACCTCGTCGAATTCCACTGATGTGGCCCGCAATTCGAACGATCGGGTCGCCCTGGACCAGAAGGACACCACCAAAATTGCCGCGATGAAGAACGACGCCACCTTGACGCCGTCGGGGCGTTCGAAGATGTTCGCGACCGTCGTGTAGACGAAGATTACTGCCACCGCTCCGAACAGCCATACCCGGCCGCGCTGACCGTGTCTTGCTGCCGACAACGACACCGCAACCGACGCCGAGGTGATGAGCACGAGAACACCCGTCGCATAGGCGGCGCTCTGGGCGTCGACGCTGGCCTTGAAGTAGAGCGTGACGACCACCGCGATCACTGCGAACACGAGCACCAGCGGACGAACGGCGCGCGCCCACTCCGGAGCCATCCCATACTTCGGCAGGTAGCGGGGAACCAGGTTGAGCAGACCCGCCATCGCCGACGCCCCCGCGAACCACAGTATGGCGATGGTGCTGAAGTCGTAGACGGTGCCGAATGCGCCGCCGAGGTATTCGTGAGCAAGGTACGACAACGCACGACCATTCGCCTCGCCGCCGTTCTGGAACTCCTGTTCGGGAATGAGGACGGTGGTGATGATGCTCGACGTGAGCAGGAAGCCGCTCATGATCAGTGCAGCGGTAGTGAGCAGGCGTTTGGCACCTCGGATTCGGCCGTCGAGTTGCTCTTTGGTGCCCCCGTCGATCTGCGGCATCACCGCTACACCGGTCTCGAATCCAGACAGCCCGAGCGCCAACTTGGGGAACACGACGAGTGCGATAGCGATCATCATCAGCGGGTTGCTGTGCTCGGTGGTCATCGCGCGCTGCCAGTCGGTCAGCAACGAAAGATTGGAGCCGATCTCCCAGAACCCGACGATCACCACGACGAGATTCAACGCAAGAAAGCTGCCGACGAGGGTGACGGCGATGCCGATCGCCTCGGTGAAACCCTTCAGGAAGACGGCGGCGAGCAACGCCAGCAACGCGAGGGTGATGATGACCTGGGCACTGTCCAGACTGGTTGGCGCAAAAGGATTCTTGACGACGTGCGCCGAGGCATCGGCAGCCGATAGCGTCATCGTGATCAGAAAGTCGGTGGCTGCGAACCCGAGGAGAACCAGGACGAGAATCTTGCCACCCCATTTGGGGAGCAGCTTCTCGAGCATCGCAATCGAACCCTCGCCGTTCGGACTCTCCCGCGCGACCCGCCGATACACCGGCAGCGCACCGAACAACGTCAGCAAGATCAATACGACGGTGGCCAGCGGTGCCAGGGTTCCGGCCGCGAGCGCCGCAATTCCAGGTTGATAGCCGAGCGTCGAGAAGTAGTCGACACCGGTCAAGCACATCACTTTCCACCACGGATGCGTGTGCTCGGCCTTGGTGGGTTTGCGATACGGACCCATATGACCGGACAGTTGCTCGGTGATGTCGCTCAGCAGCCACGACCGCAGACGCACCATCCGCAGAGGATAAACCCGCCAGAGGCACGGTGGCGGAACTACTGTGGAACACATGACACACGTGGTGGTGGCCGGCGCCGGACTTGCGGGAATTGCGTGCGCACACGAGCTCGGTAAAAAAGGCGTCGACGTCACGATCATCGACCGCAACGACTACCACCAGTTCCAACCGCTGCTGTACCAGGTCGCCACCTCCCAGCTGCCCGCCGAAGACATCGCGCGGCCGCTGGCATCGATATTCGAGTCCATGAAAACGGTCCGCGTCGTGAAGGCCGAGATCACGGAGCTGAACTTCACAGATCGCTCGCTACTGGCGGACGGCCAACGGATCTCGGGCGATCACCTCGTTCTCGCAGCGGGCGCGACGGCGAACTTCTTCGGTACGCCCGGCGCCGAGGAGTATTCGTTCCCGCTGTACTCGGTCGCCGATGCCGAGACTCTGCGCCACCACGTCAGCGATCTCCTGAGAGGCGAGCACGATCCGCTCGACGTGGTCATCGTGGGCGGTGGACCCACCGGCGTCGAAACCGCGGGTGCTTTCGCCGAGCTCTTCACTGCGCTGCGCAAGATGGATCACCCGGGCGGGCGCGGCGAAGCATGGCTGATCAATCACGGGCCCGCACTGCTCGCACCGTACAGCGATCGATCGCACAAGTACGCCCACGACAAGCTCATCGAGCACGGCGCAAAAGTGCGGCTCGGGATCGGAGTGAAGGCTGTCGACGCCGAAGGGGTCCTGCTGTCCGACGGATCGCGAATCTCGTCTCGGACCGTCATCTGGGCAGGCGGCGAGTCGGCGTCACCGATCGCGTCCACCTGTCAGGCCGAACTCGGTCATGGCGGCCGCATCGACGTTCTGGCCGACCTGACTGTCCCGAAGTTCGAGAACGTCTATGCCGTCGGCGATGTCGCGAACATCCCTGATGCCGACGGAAAGACACTGCCGCAGTTGGGTTCCGTCGCGCAGCAGGCAGGTGGGTGGACGGCCCACAACATTCTGCTGACCATCAAGGGCAAACCGAGAAAGACATTCGCGTACCGCGACAAGGGCATCATGGCGATGATCGGCCGGGGTGCTGCCGTCGCCGAGGTCGGTCAACACCGTCACCAGGTGGAGGGTCCACTCGCGTTCGCTGCGTGGCTCGGCGTCCACGCCGCGCTGCTCAGCGGCGCCCACAGCAGGGTCGACGCATTTCTGTCCTGGGCGTGGGACTACTTCGACAGCGACCACAGCGCCATCGTCGAATGCCACGGCAATCCCAAGAGGATCGCATGGGCGGACGACGTCAAACCGACGATCTGACCCCGTGCGGGGACAGTCGACGAGGCTCGGCTAGCGCAGCACATCCGTCCCGACGAACGGGACCAGCGCCTCCGGCACCCGAACGGTGCCGTCGGCCTGCTGGTGGTTCTCGAGAATCGCGACGATCCACCGCGTCGTCGCCAGGGTGCCGTTGAGTGTGGCGGCGATCTGTGGCTTGTTGTTCTCGTCTCGATACCGGACGCCCAGACGACGCGCCTGAAAGGTGGTGCAGTTCGAGGTCGACGTCAGTTCGCGGTAGGCGTTCTGGGTAGGCACCCAGGCCTCGCAGTCGTACTTTCGCGCCGCCGACGAACCGAGATCCCCGCCTGCGACGTCGATGATCCGATACGGAAGCTCCACCGCCGCAAGCATTTCCCGCTCGAATTCGAGTAGCTTCTTGTGCTCGGCCGCCGCGTCCTCCGGCTTGATGTACGAGAACATCTCGATCTTGTCGAACTGGTGCACGCGAATGATGCCGCGGGTGTCCTTGCCGTAACTGCCCGCTTCGCGGCGGAAGCACGACGACCAGCCCGCGTACCGCTTCGGGCCGTCGGACAGGTCGATGATCTCGCCCGAGTGATACCCGGCCAGCGCGACCTCCGAGGTTCCGACGAGATAGAGATCGTCGGCTTCGAGTCGGTAGATCTCGTCGGAGTGGGCGCCGAGGAAGCCCGTCCCGGCCATGATTTCGGGCCGCACGAGCACCGGCGGGATCATCATCGTGAACCCGTTCTTGACGGCCTTCTGCGCAGCCAGCTGGAGCATTCCCTGCTGCAGCAGCGCGCCGTAGCCCGTCATGAAGTAGAACCGTGAACCCGACACTTTCGCGCCGCGCTCCATGTCGATCAGGTTCAGCGACTCCCCGAGCTCGAGGTGATCCTTCGGCTCGAAGTCGAACGTCGGAATCTCACCGACGGTCTCCAGCAGCACGAAATCGTCTTCACCGCCTGCGGGAGCGCCGTCCTCGACGATGTTGGAGATCTTTCTCGCTGCGGAATCCAGTGCGGCGTCGGCCTCGTTCTGAGCAGCTTCGGCTGCCTTGACTTTGGCAGCGAGCTCGGACGCGCCCGCCAGCAACGCCGGACGCTCGTCGGGAGACGCCTTGCCCACCCTCTTGCCGAGCGCCTTCTGCTCCGCGCGGAGCTGATCGCCGGCCAACACAGCGGCACGACGAGCAGAGTCAGCCTCGAGCAGCAGGTCTACGAGCCCGGGATCCTCGCCACGGGTGCGCTGCGAAGCACGGACAACGTCAGGATTCTCGCGGAGGAACTTGAGGTCGATCACGGAGACAAACCTTACTTGTCGAGCAACCCCAGGTAGTCCTCGCGTCCGAACATCCGAGCCGCATCGATCGCCGACGGGTGCCCACCGTTCGGATCTGCCCCGCCGTCGACGAGGGCCTGCACGACAGCGTCCTCACCCTTGAACACTGCTCCCGCGAGCGGCGTCTGCCCTTTGTCGTTGGGCCGATTGACATCGGCACCCCGCTCGACCAGTGCTCCCACGGTCGCGGCGTGGCCGTGATACGCCGCGAGCATGACGAGAGTATCGCCGGAGTCGTTGTTCAGGTCGACCGGAACTCCGGCATCGAGATACTGCGTCAACGCCTCGGTATCGCCTGTCCGTGCCATCGTGAACAGCCGACCAGCCAACTCGGCCACGTCCGCGTCGTCATTCTGTGGTGCCGTCATAGAAGACGAACGTACTCGGGCATGATGGAGGAGATGTCCCCCAGTGATCCGAACGAGCGCGAGCCGAAGGAACGTGAGCAGCGCACGGTCACCGCGCACGTCGCGCGTCGTGTCCTTGCGCTCGTCGCCGTCGGCGCGGTCGCTGCAGCCGCCGTCACACTCTTCGTTTCCGACGGCTTCTCTCAGCCGGAGAAGATCACCACACATTCCGAAGCAGGGCCTGCGACCAGCGGTCCGGTCACCGGAAAAACGTTCGGCGCGGCCGATCCCGGGACGTGCCTGGACTGGACGCCGACGGATGACCCCGCGACCGACCGTCAGGACCTCACCGAGGTCTCATGCGCGGACCCGCACCGATTCGAGGTCGCCAAGGACGTCGACATGACTGCGTACCCGGGCCTCGAGTTCGCGCCCGGTTCGGCATATCCCGGTGCACTCCGATTCGGTGAGCTGCGAGACGAGCACTGCGTCGACGTCGTCGACGACTACCTCGGCACCAAGTTCGATCCCAACGGCAAGTTCAGCGTCGGCCTGATGTTCCCCAGCCAGACGGGCTGGGCGGCCGGCGAACGCACATTGCGGTGCGGTATCCAGCAGTCGTCCAACACCGGAGTGCCCCAACAGATGACCGGTTCCGTACTCGATCAGGACCAGTCGAAAGTCTGGGACGTCGGCACTTGCATCGGAATCAACCAGAACGTGCCCGCCGACCCCGTCGACTGCAGCCAGTCACACGCATTCGAAGTTACTTCGATCATCGATCTGCAACAACAGTTCCCGACCGGAATCCCCAGCGAGGCCGATCAGGACGCATATCTGGAACCGACATGCACCGCCGCCGTCAACGGCTACCTCGGCTCGGAGACCGCGCTGCGCGACAAGACACTCACGCTGTTCTGGTCGACGATCGACGTGACGAGTTGGCTCGCCGGCAGCCGACAGGTGAGCTGTTCCATCGGCAAGGAACTCGACGAGGGCGGCTTCGCGACGATCACCGGCTCCGCGAAGGGTGACATTCTCATCAACGGCCAACCTCCCGCACCACCACCCGCAGCACCCGACGGTCGTGCACTACCCACACCGCTGCCTGGCGCGGCGCCGATCACCCCGGGAGGGTGACATTCCCACCGACATGACTCGCGCCGAGTTCGAAGAAGCCGTCAGCGACGCACTCGACACGCTCCCGCCGGACATCACCGATCGCATGGACAACGTCGTCATCCTCGTCGAGGACGAACACCCGACCGAGGACATTCTCGGGCTCTACGAGGGCATCGCGCTCACCGAACGCTACGAATACAGCGGGCACCTTCCCGACGTCATCACCATCTACCGCAAGCCGATCCTCGAGATGGTCGACGACGCCGACACCGCCAAGCGCGAAATCGCCATCACCGTCGCCCACGAGGTTGGCCACCATTTCGGTATCGACGACGATCGTCTCCACGAGCTGGGGTTCGGGTAGCTTCCGCGTGCCAGCCCGGTTATCGCTCTGCCAGCCCGGTTATCGCTCTGCCAGCCGGGTTATCGCTTGAATGGTCCATCCATACGATCAGATAGGTGGTATGTGACATCCAAGCGGTGTGGGCCCGACCCCGCCTAGACCCCGACCGACTCCCGGGACGACGAGGATGCCCGATCGGTCAGGTACGCGAACACCAGTCCTAGGCCGAGCCACAACGTTGCCTGGGTGGCGAGTGAGGACAGACGGAACTCCCAGAGCAAGGTAGCCGGGAAATCCTCGCCCACCTCGTTGATGCTCGGAAGCAGGAAGTAGCCGAGCGCGACGACGACTCCGAACGCGGCGAGCGGCACCGCAACTCTGACCGCAATCGAACTATTGGCGGCCAGGAGTTTGGCGACGTACACCCCGACTGCAACGGCAGCCAGTCCGAGGATCACCGTCGCGATCCATAGCCAGGTTCGCTGGTTGATCGTCTCGGGATCTCCGACGGCGGGAGGATTGGCCGGGTACTTGAAGAAGGGGACGGCTTCGATTGCTACCCAGCCAAGCCCGGCAGCTGCAAGTGCCAGTACCGATCCGGACAGGTTCGTGAACCGTCGGGCGTAGTGCAGAACCGTCGCGAAGATGGCGCCGAGGGCCAGACCTGCGAGACCCGTGGCGAGGAACAGCCCGGCACGCTGGCCATCACGGCTGACGAGCGCGTCTTCTTCGTCGTGGGAATGAGCCGCAGCGGCGTCCTCGGCATGCGAATGACCGCCGGCGGATTCCTCGATCGCGATGGCTGCGTCGATATGCGGCTCCCCGATTGCAAACGCGACGGTACCGGCAAGCAGGCCCGCGATCAGACCGGCGAGCAGCCCGCGAATCAGCAGCGCGCCGAAGGTTCCCTGCAGAAGTGTCTTGGTCAGTGGCATGGAAGACCCAGCAGGTGACGTCCGTCGTGCATCAGCTCGTGCATGTACATCCCGCTGCGCGAGATGGCACCCTGATCGAATCCGACCAGGTAGAGCACGAGAAATGCAAGCAGAATCACCGCTGCCACGACGAGGGCGAGGGCCGCCGACTCCGTGGAGTTTCCTTTGGTTACAACAGTAGCCATATCGAGTAGTGCCTCCTGGGATGAATGCGTCCCGTAGAAACGACTACGACGGGTGAGTTTTCTGACTTCCGGCTGGCGGCCGATCACAGTGGCGCAACCGCTTCGGATTCACACCGAATTACCTGCACACGTCGCACTTACCTGCGAACTGTGGCACTCCTCGCCTACAGCTGTCAATGACCACTAACATCACTGCGGTGAGTGGCTCGGTGACACGCGTGACGCTGGTCAGCCATGCAACTACGGAGGCGTTGCGCCGCGCGCGATTCAATTCGGACGAATCGGTCGACGAGATCGGCCTGCAGGCACTTCACGGCATCGCGTACACGGCACGCGCGGATGCCGTCGAGATCGCCCCTGAACTCCGTGCCCGTCAGACCGCCGAGGGATTGGGCCTGCAGGGCGCGATAGTGCCCGAACTTGCCGACATCGCGTACGGCCAGTGGGCGGGCCTGACGATGGACGAGCTTACGGAAAGCGATCTCGGGGCCTGGCTGACCGACACATCCACAACGCCACCCGACGGGGAGTCGATCGACAGTGTGCTCAGACGCGTCCGACGCTGGATGGACCGCATCGGCACCGAGCCGCGCCGGGTCTGCGCAGTGACTCATCCGTCGGTGGTCAGAGCCGTCGTCGTGACTGCACTCGACGCTCCCGCGCGTTCCTTCTGGCGGGTCGACATTCCGCCGCTCACCACCACGACTGTGCACTGCCGATCGGGACGCTGGACGCTCCGCACCGTCGCCGAAAAAATCATCTGAGCTTTTTCCGCTGGAGATGGAACCGATCGATGGCTGCCGTCGTCCAATTCCTACGAGGGCGCAATTTCGAACGCTGTGCCCACGACACCTAGCCGATGGAACAGTCGAGGAGAGCACATGCCAGGCACAGTGCGGGTCGATCCGGTAGCTCTCGAAGCTGCCGCAGCAGATCTCGATGCTGCTGCGGCGCGGTTGCAGGCCAATCTGACGGCAGCCTCGCTGCCGATCCAGACACTCCCGTCGGGAAGCGAGGAAGTATCCCTGCTCGCCAACCGGTTCTTCCGAAACTCGGCGTCCACCTTCGCACCTGCCGCGGCCGATGCGATCGGTGAACTCATCGAGACGGCTGCTGCCCTGCGCGCGCAGGCGGCGGCGTACCGGGATGTCGACTTCGAACACGGCCGAGCCCTCGGGCTCTGACCTCACCCTCACGACGAAACGATCGGGAGCGGCACACGTGATCCACAGGGGAGAAAACAGATGACACTCGGCGTAACCGGTGTGGTGTGGTTACCGCGTACCGCGACGGTCAACTCGGCGTCGCTGCTGGCAGGCGCGGGGCCGGCCCCGCTCGCTGCTGCGTCCGGAGCCTGGCAGTCCGTCGCGGTGGCCTACACCGACGCGTCGATCACCGTAGGTCGCGTGATAGCGGTGCTGGCAGCGGGATGGGAAGGCGAAGCAGCCAACGCCGCGCAAGAGCGCCTCGGCGGCTTTCTGACGTGGACGCAAAGTGTGGCGGCTAAGTCAGCACAAGTGTCCGGGCTGGCGGCCGGAGAGGCGGCTGCGTATGCAACCGCTGCGTTGGCAATGCCGAATCCCGTGGAGATCGCCGCGGTCAAGTCGGCCAAATACACCGCGTACTCGACCGGCGGCGCTCTGAACGGAAGCGCGGAGGCCCTCGAGGTCACCGACCGCGCGCTCGACATTCGAGCAGCGATAGTGATGGAGGCCTACGAGGCTGCAACGACGCCATTGGCAGTGCAGGTCTCGTTCGATCATCCACCTGAGATCGTCAACGACCGCAGCGTCGACAGGTACGACAGCGAGGGCCGCCCTATCGCCGACTCCACGTCTTACTCGGAGACCGACATATTCGGGTTCAGCACCCGCACCTCGCCTGCGCAGGCTGCCGTCGCGGCCGCCACCGCTGCCCTGCAGAATCCGGCATTGGCCAGTGCCGCCGGACAGATCGCCAGCACCGCCGGGTCGGTTGCCGGTTCCTCGGTGACGTCGGTGGCATCCGCGGCGTCGAACATCGGTAGCGCAGCGGCGTCCACTCTGATGGGTTCGGGCGCCGCCGGGCAGGGCGGGTCGTCGGCGCCGATCCGGGCCGAATCCACGTCCACCGGACCAGCGGCGACACGAGCAGTCTCTGCTGGCTCATTCGCGAGCACAGGCGGCGGCGCGGGTCGAGGAAACGGTCTGGGCGCGTTGGGTTCATCGACGCTCGGCGGTCCGGCAGCCGGCTCCTCCGGCACGGCCGGGGGCGGCGAGCGTGCCCCCGGACTGGGGTCGGGATCCCTGTTCGGTGGGAGTCAACCGGATCCCGCAGCTGCAGCCCGCGGCGCTCACGGCGGCGCACCGATGGGCGGCAACCAATCCGGCGGAAGCGACGACGACGAGCACGAGACTCCCGGCTATCTACGACAATTCGAGCATTTTGCCGACGGCCGCACGGTGGCACCATCGGTCATCGGTGCGGAACCCGCATGGAACGATCGTTGATCGACTTGGGAACCCAGCCGGTCGGTCACACACTGCCGTCAGTCGAGTTGGATGCCGACCGGCTCGATTTCCTCGTCGACACCCTGAACATCGTCGAGTTGCCGGTGGTTCTCGACGTCTTTCCGCGATTCGCGACCTTCGAAGAGAGCAGCGACGCGCGCAGCCGCGGGCATGACCGCCTCGTCGAGGACGGGCTGATTCGCAACGGTCGGATTCACCAGGACGTGGAGGCATGGTTGCGCATTCTGGAGCAGCCACGCTGGTACGTCTCGGCCCGACTGGTGCCGCGGCCGTTCACCGACGACGCCCCCGTGGTCAGAGTGTGTCTGGCCGAGGGTGACGCCGGTACGGTCATCGCAATCAGGAACGGTGGTCCGCTCACCGTTCGGTCGGTGCGCAGCGACGCGGCCACGGAACTGATCGGCGCTCTCGGCCAAGGCCGCGCGATGGAGTTCCGCGGGCTGTCCGCGCCGACCGATCTGCTGTCCGAGGCGCTCGACGCGTCTCCCGCCGACGCAAGTGGAACGGCGGCACGGTTGACCCGGATCGGCGTAGACCAGGATGTTGCCCTCGCAGTCGCGTCGGCGATGAGCACATGCTCGGGTCATGCCGAGATCACGGCCGTCACCATTCGGTCCGGCAATCGGACGACGGGCGCGCATCCTGTGGCATTCTTCGACACTCACCGTGGCCGAATTGTGGCGACATCGAGCACGGCAGCCGACGGCCGCCGCTGGTCGACGCTGTCTGCAGGTACCGACGTGAGGATGAAGTCGGCGCTGAGGGAATTGACGGCGTACGCGAGCAGCTAGCTGATCGGATTGTCTGCGATCCGGCTGCCTTTGCCCTCGAAGGGTGGGACGAACAGGCCCCAGCGAATACAGGTCCACGTCCCACCGGCACCGGGTAGAAGTTCGATGGTCTGCGTGTTGTCCAGGTGATTGTCCGCGGCGAATCCACCGTCGACACCTCCCAACACCGCGGCCACCAGCCTGATGGCTGCGCCGTGGCTGACCACCACCACATCGGGAGCGTCGGCGTCCGTCAGGAATTCCTCGCGCAGGCCGTCGAGCACTGGAACGTACCGATCCAGCACCGACCGGCCGCTGTCACCGCCGGGCACACGAGCGTCGAGATCGCCCGAGTGCCAACGCCCGTAGATCTCGGTGAACCCTTTGTGCGCGACATCGTCGACCCGGCCCTCCCAATGGCCCGCCTGCGTTTCGTGGATGCCCTCACGTTGCCGATATTCGACGGATGTCGCGGCGGCGATGTGCTCGGCAGTCTGAACAGCTCGCAGCGCGAACGAAGACACCACGATGCCCACCGGCGTTTCGGAGATAGATGCTCCGTAGCGGCGTGCCTGCTCGTGGCCGTGCTCGGTCAGGGACGCCCCGGGAAGACTGGTGTCGAGGACTTTGTCCACGTTCGAGAATGTCTGTCCGTGGCGCACGAGTACGAGCTTCCCCGTCATCGGTCCCCCTCTCCTTTGCGAAGCCTGTTCAGCCAATCGATCTCCTCGTCCAACGACGGAGGACGACGTCCTGTTCCCGTCGCCACCGGCCAGGAGCCGAGGAACCTGAGTTGCATCTTTCGGCGCAGCGCGCGCATTGCCTCGCCCATGGCCGGGTCGTCGATGTGACCCGCACAGTCGACGTAGAACCAGTAGGTGCCGAATTGCGTTCTCGTAGGCCGTGATTCGATACGGGTGAGATCGATATCGCGAATCCCCAACTCCCCCAGCGCCGCATGAAGAACTCCGGGGACATTCTCCGGCATCAGGACGAGAGCGGTGCGGTCCGCCCCGGTGCGCGGCGGCGCGGGCCGGGGCGTCGCGACGAGAACGAACCTCGTGCGGGCATTCTCGACGTCGGCGACTCCGCCTGCGAGCGTCGAGAGCCCCAACAACTCGCCCGCGAGCGGGGTCGACACGGCCGCATCGGCGAGACCGTCAGCAACGTCCTGCGCCGCAGCCGCATTCGAGGACGCGAACTGTACTTCCGCGTCGGGGATGTTCGTTTCCAGCCACACTCGAACCTGAGCCGCCGCAATGGGATACGCCCGTACGCTCCGCACGTCCGTCAACTCGATCCCACGCGCGCCGAGAATCGAGAATGCGACGTCCACCTCGGTCTCGGCGACTATCTGCAGCCTGCTGCCGACACGGAGAGCGTCGATCGTCGGGGAAACCGAGCCCTCGACGGAGCTTTCGATCGGCACCACCGCTGCATCGACGTCGCCCTTGCGGACGGCGTCGAGAGAGGCAGGCGGGCTCGACAGTGGAACTCGCTCGATCGGGCCGACGAAACCGAGCTCGGCAAGCACCCCGTCGGCCTCGAACTGGCCGAGAGCCATCTCGGTGAACGTTCCCGACGGACCGAAATACGCGATTCTTGGCACGCAGACGAGATTACGTGGTCGGCGGCGGACCGTCTGGCGAGAACGGTCGAACCAGTTGTGCAGCCACGAGTTCGCGATGGGCGGAGGCAGCGTCGTCGATCTCGATTCCGAGCAGAACGGTGCGCAGCGCCTCGGCGGCCTCCGGCCGCAGCCTTGCCAAAGATCCGAGGTTGGGATCGGACAGTGCGGTCTGGATATCGTCCCCGCGTAGTGCAGCGACCGTCGCCGAGAGAACTGCGAGCACGTCCTGTCCGTTGCCAGCCCGTGCGCACACACCTACGTCGGCGTGCGCGACTACGGCGAGGATGTCGGCGATGTGACGCGGCGAAGCCGACGCCGCGAAGCCGGGCGTGCGGTGCGCGTCGACAATGACGGTAACGAGATCCATCAGCGATGCGTCCGTCAGCTCGGGAAAGATCACCAGCGGCGACGGCAATCGCAGTCGAGTCGCTTCCTCGACCGTGTCGGCGTCGACGTCGATGTGGAAGCGGGCGACCTCATAGGTGGCAGCACCTCCGCTTAGCTCCGCGGGATCGATATCGAGATCCACGACGATCCTGCCCAGATCGATGCCCGACGGCAGTGCCGCCAACACCGATGCAGCCACCACCGGTGGGCCCGCTGTGAGGGCGGAGTGCCGCCCGTTGAGTTCGTCGATGTTTCGACAGCGCTGATGCAGCAGTCCCGCGACAAGAGCCTGCGGTTCGGGCCGATGGGGGACGCCCAGGGTCAAGGGAACGGACACTCGACACACGCTAGCGCGGATTGGATTTCGTCCAGCACTTGCGATACAGCCAAGTGTCAACTAACTTAGGTTTGCCTCACCTACTAGCTACCGCATCGGAGGAGCCCATGCTCGGCGCCACGACTACCGGACCGTCCACCGCAGAAAGAGTTCGCAGCGCATGTGCGCGCGCAGAAGATGCGGCGTTGGCGATCGAGGGCAGCGATCCTGTTCTGACAACTCTTCATCACCTTCGTTCCAACGGCGAGATAGTTCTGGCAGTACCGACCGAATCCGCGGCAGGCGTCATTGCGTGGCGCTCGACCCGTGCGGGCGTTCCGGCGGTCCTCGAACTGACCGATCATGCACCGCTGCCGCTGCGTGAACCGGTCCGATCGCTCGTCTGGCTGCGCGGCGAACTGCGTCCTGTCCCAGCATCACTCATGCGTCCGATGGCGGCCGCAGTAGCCGCCGAGCATCCGCATGGCGCGTTGCTCGACGTCGGACACAGCACCGTTCTCCTTCGACTTATCCTCTCCTCCGCCGTCGTCGCCGACAGCACCGGAGCCGAGCCTGTCGCCGTGGAAGATCTGCTCGCGGCCACCCCCGATCCGTTCTGGGAGATGGAAACCAGCTGGCTCCAGCACCTCGACGAGGACCACACCGATCTCGTCAACCAGCTTGCGCGACGCCTCCCGCCATCGCTCCGGCAGGGACGCATCAGGCCGCTGGGCATCGACCGCTACGGCATTCGACTGAGGATCGAAAGCGACTACGGCGACAACGATGTACGCCTGGGCTTCGCCGAACCTGTCGACGACACGATGGCGCTCAGTCGAGCGATTCGAGTGCTCGCCGGATGCCCCTTCCTCAATGGGCTGCGCGCAAGGAGCTAGCCCATACTTGTTCGGTGATCGATGTGAAGGGTTGGATCAAACCCGACAAGCGAGATGACGGCCCTCCACTGGGCCCGGGTGAACGACGCGCGATCATCATCGAGATCTCCGTCGTCCTACTGGTCACATTCGGCCTCAGCGGCCTGAGCAGCATCCTCTCGCTCGTCGAGGACGCGTTGCTCGCCGGCAGCCTCGCCGACCAGACCGTCGCGCTGAACACGTCGAGTTCCTCGCTCGGCATCATCGACCTGCTCTACCAGGTTCTACGGATACTCCGGCTGTGCGCGTGGGGCGCGCTCGGGCTCTACCTCCTCTGGCGTGCCGGGCTCGGACCGCGGCTGGTCGGCCTCGGAAGGCCTCGTGCCAAGACAGACCTTCTGCAAGGACTGGGTCTCGCGGCGTTGATCGGCCTGCCGGGCCTGCTCTTCTACCTCGTCGGGAACGCAGTCGGCCTCAACCTCACCGTCGTACCGAGCACGATCGACGACCACTGGTGGCGCATCCCCGCCCTGATCGCCTACGCATTCGCGAACTCTGGGGCCGAGGAGATAATCGTCGTCGCCTACCTGATCTCGAGGTTGCGCCGTCTCGGGATGGGCGAAAACTCGTCGCTGCTGCTGTCGGCGCTGCTCCGCGGGTCCTACCACCTGTATCAAGGCCTAGGCGCGGGCGTCGGGAATCTGCTCATGGGACTCGTGTTCGGCCGCTACTGGCAGAAGACGAACCGCCTCTGGCCGCTGCTGATCGCGCATGCGCTCATCGACATCGTCGCCTTCGTCGGTTACACCCTCCTGCGTGACCATCTGTCGTGGCTGCCATAGCGTCCGCTGGGAGCCTCCTCGCCGCCTTCGGCTATGTACAGTCGATCCGTGAGCGACGACCAGCATGATCGCCGGAACCCCGGACAGGGTCCTCCGCCAGGCCGTCGAACATCCCCGCCCGCCGGCCGAGGCGACCAACCGCCCGCCGGCCGAGGCGACCAACCGCCCGCCGGCCGAGGCAACCAACCGCCCGCCGGCCGAGGCAACCAACCGCCCGCCGGCCGAGACAACCAGCACCCTCCCGGCTATCGCCCGCCCGCACCCGGTCAGCGACCACCCGGGCATCGCCCACCACCACCGGGATATCGGCCACCTCCGCTTCCTCCCGAGGGGACTGCGATCATCCGCCGCGACGGCCGTCCGACGCCTCCCGGCCAGCAGGCATGGTCACAAGCACCCGAACCTGGTGCCGTCGCGCGCGGGCCGAACCCAACCCAGCAGTATCGACCGAACGAGCGCAACGAGTACGCGCCGACGCAGACTCCCCAGCCTTATACCGAGCGCTCGACTCCCGAAGCTCAGCCCCCTCGTCGACGGCCACCACCCCCGGAACGCGCGCTACGACGCCCGGCTCCCGCCAAACCGCCACGTCAACGCAAGAAGCGGCGTTGGGGCAGACGGTTCGGACTGACGTTTCTGGCTCTGCTGTTGGTCTTCGGTGGTCTCGTCTATTACGTCGACAGCTCGCTGACACGGGTCGATGCGCTGAGTGATTACGACGGTCGAATCGCCGATACCCCCGGCACCAACTGGTTGCTCGTCGGCTCGGACTCGCGGACCGGTCTGACCCCGGAGGAGGAGGCAGCGCTGTCGACCGGGGGCGAGACCGGACCCAGCCGGACCGACACGATCATCCTCATCCACATTCCCGAGGGTGGCGGCTCGACGACGATGGTGAGTCTGCCGCGCGACTCGTACGTGTCCATTCCTGGATACGGCCAGGACAAGCTCAATGCAGCGTTCGCGTTCGAAGGCGCGCCGCTTCTCGTCCAAACCGTCGAGGGGGCAACCGGTATCCGAATCGACCACTATGCCGAAATCGGATTCGGCGGATTCGCCGGCATCGTCGACGCGATCGGTGGCGTCGATGTCTGCCTCCAGAACGCAATTTCCGACCCCCTCGCGGGCATCGATCTTCCTGCCGGGTGCCAGGAACTCGCAGGTTCCGATGCACTCGGGTTCGTCCGGTCCCGCGCGACAGCACTCGCCGATCTCGACCGCATGAACAACCAGCGTCAGTTCATGTCGGCGCTGTTGTCGAAAGCAACGAGCCCCTCGACGTTCCTGAACCCCCTGCGCCTGTGGCCACTGGTCAAGGACACCGCGAATTCGCTGAGTGTGGACGAGGGCGACCACATCTGGAATCTCGCGGCCCTCGCCTGGGCGATGCGAAGTGACCTCGTCACGACGACTGTTCCCGTGTCGGGATTCGAGAACACCGACGTCGGCAATGTTCTGCTGTGGGACTCCGATCGCGCCTTGCAGTTCTTCGGCGCGCTTGCCGAGGATCGGCAGATTCCCGAAGACCTTCGAACGTCGGGCCCCTGATCGGCCGCCCCGAACGGTAACGTCAGCGCAATGACCACGACCGAAATCCACTCTCGATTTCACGACCTCCTGCGTGCGCAGGTCGGTCACGAATTCACGGCGTCGCAGCAGTACATCGCGATCGCGGTGTGGTTCGACACGAACGATCTTCCCCAGCTGGCCCGACGCTTCTACGCGCAGGCGAACGAAGAACGCAGCCACGCGATGATGATGATTCAGTATTTGATCGACAAGGACGTCAAGGTCGCCGTCCCCGGTGTCGGCGACGTCATCAGTGAGTTCGTGAAGATCGCTGAACCTGTCGAGCTGGCCCTCGCACAGGAAAAGATCGTCACCGAGCAGATCACGGATCTCGCGCGCACGGCACGGGAGGACGGCGACTACATCGGTGAGCAGTTCATCCAGTGGTTCCTGTCGGAGCAGGTCGAGGAAGTCGCAAGTATGCGCAGCTTGCTGAACATCGTGCACCGGGCCGGAGGACAACTGTTCGACGTCGAGGAATACGTTGCGCGCGAAACCTCGGCCCGCGTGAACCGCACCACAAACCCGCCGAAAGAGGCAGGCGCATTGTGACCAACTCGCTGGTCATAGTCAAGATTTAGGGCGGTCTTATTTAGGCAACCTAAACCTCAATAAGGGTGAACTTGGATGACAATGCCCTCTGACCAGCATAATCTCGCTTTCATGAGCGCAGACATCAGCGAAACAACACACTCCAAGTTCCACGCACTTCTGCGGGATCAGATCCGCAACGAGTTCAACGCGTCGCACCAGTACATCGCGACGGCCGTGTACTTCGACAACCACGACCTGCCGCAGCTGGCAAAGCACTTCTACGCGCAGGCGGTCGAAGAGCGCAACCACGCGATGATGATCGTCCAGTACTTCCTGGACCGAGACATCACCGTCGAACTCACCGGCGTCGATGCCGCCAAGTCCGTCTTCACCGATGCGCGTGAGCCGATCGCCCTGGCCCTCGCACAGGAGGAGACCGTCACCGAGCAGATCATCGGCCTCGCGAGCACTGCCCGCGAAGAGGGTGACTACCTGGGTGAGCAGTTCATGCAGTGGTTCCTCAAGGAGCAGGTCGAGGAAGTTGCCAGCATGAAGACGCTGCTCAACATTGCCGACCGCGCGGGCCACAACCTGTTCGATCTCGAGGAGTTCGTCGCCCGTGAGTTCGGTGGCGCTGCCGGATCCGACGCAGGTGCACCCCGCGCTGCCGGCGGTTCGATCTAAGTAGGTTCGCTGCGCTCTAGTGGCACGGTTAAGTGCACCGCAATGCACTTAACCGTGCCACTTGCGGCGGAGCCGCTGGGACATTTGCGGCGGAGCCGCTGGGCCGATCAGCGCAGAGTTACCTGGCGAGACCGCAGACCGTCACGCGATCGCCGCTGCTCGGACGTCAGCGGGGCGTCGACGCTGAGAGCCTCGGCAAGCTTGTTGCCGAATTCGATTGTGGGCGAAACCCACTCGGTCGGGTGCATCTCGGAATCGAGATCGAACACCGGAACCAGCAGGCCGTGCGTCCGGAACGAACCGGCGTACCGCGAGCCCTCTCCCAGCGAGAGATCCCCCGCAGCATGCAGACGAGCGAGAGCCAGCATCAGCTCGTCCTCGCTTTCCGGGCGAACCCACCGCAGGTGTGCCTTGTCGCCTGCATCGACCCACCAAGCAGCCGTCAATCCCTCGCCCTCCAACCGAGCCGATGGCATGATCGCCTGATTGGCACGCTCCACCGTCGCCGCGACATCTGCTGCAGGCTCGGAGTTCTCGGGGAGCCACCAGTTGAAATCCTGATGCACGGTGATATCCAGCTCGACCGTCGGATCGAGAACTTCCTTCAGCGCCGGCGTGTTTCCGTCGGGGCCTGCCGATTCGAGTGACTCACCCGGCTGCGCGATCGACGCCCAGGTGAGCGCACTGGAGAGATCGGCTGCGACGTTCGGGGAGTGCACCTGCACCTGCAAGCCCGCGAATCCCCGCACATCGCCGCTTTCCTCGCGCACCAACGCCGCTACAGCGCCGGGCAGCACCGTGGCAATCGTCATCGAACGGCCGTCGATGACGACGGGTGCCGTGGCGGACGGTACGAATTCACGCATCGCGACGAGATCGCATTCGGCTTGCACGCCCTGGAACGGACGGACCGGCGCGGCCTGAAGGCTTTCGCGCTCGGCCTCACGCTGTGCGAGCTTCGCTGCTCGGTTGCTGTCCTGCTTCGGACCACTGTTTCTTTTGCTCTTACCCACGTCCGAAACCTACACGCTGAGCATCAGGCTGGGTCACTCCGCGGGCTACTACTCGAGCCACGCCTTGGTCCGGCCGGGGTTGTTCGTCGCTATCCACCCGACGCCGAGTTCGCGGCACAGCTCGACGTCGGCCTTCTCGTCCACCGTCCAGCAGTACGTCGCGCGTCCCGACGCGGCAGCCCGATCGACTATCGACGGATGCTCGCGCAGGCTCTTGATCGACGGGCCGACTGCCGTGGCGCCGACCGTCGTCGCAGCTCCACCTCCGAGGTAGTGCGAGGTGTCGCCGAGAAGAACGGTGGGTAGCATCGGCGCCGACCGACGCACTCTCCACACCGCAGTCGGCGCGAAGGACATGATCACCGCTCGCGAGTGATCGGCGGATGCAGGCTGCGCGATACCGAAGCGGTGAAGCTCGGCCAGCACCTTGCTTTCGATGAGCGATCCGTAGCGCACCGGGTGCTTCGTCTCGATGAACAGTTTGGTTGGCTTGGAATTCCAGTCGAGCACGAGTGAAATCAGATCAGCGAGGGTCAACAGGTCGGCAGGTTCGGCACCGTCGCCGTAGTCGAAGCCTTTCAGTGTCTCGTAGTCGAGCTCACTGACGATGCCGGTGCCGGTCGAGGTTCGGTCGACTCGTCGATCGTGCACGCACACGATGTGGCCGTCGCGGGTGAGCCGGACGTCGCATTCGAGACCGTCGGCCCCCTCACGCAGCGCGAGGTCGTATGCCGCGAGGGTGTGCTCCTTCTTCTCTTCCGACGCCCCTCGATGTGCGACAACGAAAGGACCTCGCCTATCCCCACTCATGACACGGCCGCCTTCTCTGGCTGCTCCGCCGCACGTGAAGCCTCTGTTGCTACCTCTTTTGTTTCACGTGGAACCGCCGAGACATCGGAAACCGCAGTAGCACCGGGAACAGCAACGACCCATCTTGTCGGCGCGGCGCGCGCACCACCGCGCCACCGGAGACCATCGACGCTTCGCACCAGAACAAGCGTCAGAATGGCAACTACGGCGGCAGCGAGCGCAACGAACGCCGAGAACAAAACACCATTGGCCTGCGCTTGCAACGAATCCCGGAAACGCCACAGCGTCGCGGCGAGCACCAGGACCCAGTTGACGACCCACGCGGCCCACCAGATACGCACCAGGACGCGCAACCTGCCCTGGTCTGCGCGACCCCGTACGTCGACCAACTCGGTGAGGAACACGCCGGGCATGGCGAGGGAGAGCACCGGAACGAGACTTCCGACGAAGATTCCTCGGGCCCTGCGTGGATCACGCACTCCTGCGCGGTCGAATATCGACCGACGCCTGTCCACGAGCCAGCACACCGACGCAACAGCCGCCGCGATGCCGATACACACGGAAGCGACCTCGGCGAACAGCACCACTGCGTCGGACAGGACAAGCGTCGTCTGGCTTACCAACCGAGTCCGGTTGTACAGCAGGATTCCGTATCGAAAGAGCTCGGCGAACGCCGCCAGCACGAGCAGTGCGACGACGAGCACCAGCAGGCCCGAGGCCGCTCCCGCCCAGCGCTGCAGTCGTGGCTCACGCTCGATGTGAGTGGTGATCGGCCGATCGATCAGTCCCCATCGCGGCATCTCGTCGTACTTCGGGGTTCGGGAGATCCGCGGCTGCTGTGGCCGACGAGGGCGTGGGGACTTGCTTCGCGGGCGGCGAGCGACCCACTTGAAGTTTCGCTGTCCCGCCGCAGGAGCCTGTACGGAGACGGGCGACAGCAGTATGCCGTGACACCGACTGCACCACACCGCCGGACGAGTCCCGACGGGCCACCGGGTCGCACAGCGCGCACAGACCTGAAATGCGGACACTAGAAGATCCTCGCCTCCGCACCGTCGTCACGCACGATCGGACGCCCGGCTGCGTCCCAAGCGACCATGCCGCCGTCGACGTTGGTCGCCTCGTAACCGATCCGTGCCAGATACTCCACAACACGAAGCGAGCGTGCGCCTGAACGGCAGACGACGAACAGCTCTGCATCCGGTTCCACCTCACCGATACGGGAGGGAATCTCGGCCATCGGAATGTGGACGGCACCCGCAGCATGGCCGTGCTGCCATTCCTCGTCCTCGCGAACGTCGAGCAGAATCACCGACTCACTCAACTCGGCAGGGAGCTCGGCGGCGGGCACGGAGGACAGATCCGAAGCAGACACATGCTCGATCTTGTCACGCGATCGACTGGTGCTGCCACCCACGGATCGGCCGAACCGGTCGTCGAACAACAGAGGTTATCCACATTATCCACAGACCGATCCACAGAAACGGGACAAATGCAGGTTTTTATCCACAGGCCAGACCGCGTCCGACGGGCTCCTAGACTCGGAATATGCCCGCTATCGAACTACGCGTGTTCACCGAACCTCAGCAAGGTGCCACCTACGACGACCTTCTCCGCGTCGCGCAGGCGGCAGAAACGCTCGGCTACGGAGCGTTCTTCCGTTCCGATCACTACCTCGCCATGAACTCCGAGGGTCTCCCCGGTCCGACCGACGCCTGGATCACTCTGGCCGGCATCGCGCGGGAAACGTCCACCATCCGACTCGGCACCCTGGTCACCTCCGCGACGTTCCGCTACCCAGGTCCGCTCGCGATCAGCGTCGCCCAGGTCGACGCCATGAGCGGTGGTCGGGTCGATCTCGGGCTCGGCGCCGGGTGGTTCGAGGACGAACACAAGGCCTACGGCATCCCGTTCCCTGCCCTCGGTGAACGCTTCGACAAGCTGGAAGAGTCCCTAGCAGTCATCACTGGACTGTGGGAAACACCCGTGGGTCAGACCTTCTCTCACGACGGCAAGCACTTCCCCATCACCGATTCACCTGCCCTTCCCAAGCCGGTGCAATCTCCGCGCCCACCGATTCTGATCGGCGGCGGCGGCAAGAAGCGCACCCCGGCTCTGGCCGCCAAGTACGCCGACGAATTCAACATCCCCTTCGCATCACTCGACGCCACCGCGACGCAATTCGAGCGTGTACGTGCCGCGGCGACGGTAGCTGGGCGCGACCCTGAGTCGCTCGTCTACTCGGCCGCGCTCGTGCTGTGCTGCGGCAAGTCCGAGGATGAGATCGCACGACGCGCCGCGGTCATCGGACGACAGGTTTCGGAGTTGCGCGAAAACGGAGCCGCAGGCTCTCCCGCCGAATTGGTCGACAAGATCGGCCGCTTCGGCGAGCTGGGTGCATCGCGCGTCTACCTGCAGATGTTGGACCTGAGTGATCTGGATCATCTCGAGCTGGTGGCGTCGGAGGTCGTGCCACAGCTGTGACTGCACCTCGTCGGCTGCGGAACGACCGAGGAGGCATCTTATTGACACTGTGCCAATAAGATGCAAGTGTGATGGCACTCACTTCGGACACACGTCCGAATGCCCTCCCGCGCAAAGGCCCCCATGTATCCGATCCACGGGCTTCATCGGTCATCTCCCGAAGGTGACCTGTGAACGGTCGACAAGTGAAGTTCCAACTCGTCGCGCTCGCGCTGGTGGCAACTGTGGGCGTGACCTTCGTTGGAGCGAAATACGTGCGCCTGGACAATCTGCTCGGGTTCGGCCAGTACCGAGTCAGTGCGCACTTCGCGGACTCGGGCGGCATCTTTTCCAACGCCGAAGTCACCTACCGCGGTGTCCCGGTGGGGACGGTCGGCGCGCTGTCGCTGACATCCGACGGCGTCGCCGTCGAACTGCTACTGGACAACGGCGGGCCGAACATCGAAGCGTCGACGAAGGCCGTCGTCGCGAGTCGCTCGGCGATCGGCGAGCAGTACGTGGACCTACGACCGACTACCGACTCCGGCCCCTACCTCGAGGACGGTTCGGAGATCGCTGCAGCTGATACCGAAATCCCGGTTCCGGTAGAGGACCTCCTGGCCAGCACCGATCAGCTGGTCAGCTCCGTCCCGATCGCAGGTCTCGAGACGGTAGTGAGCGAGTTGGGTACCGCGTTCGACGGTCGAGGTACCGACCTGAACGTGCTCCTCGATTCGCTCGGAACACTGTCGGAGTCGGCCGATGCCGCCCTGCCACAGACTCTCGCCTTGATCCAGGACAGTCGGACAGTGCTGGATACTCAGTCGGAGCAGTCCTCCGCGATTCGCCAGTTCAGCGCCGATCTGGACCTCGTGACTGCGCAATTGAGAAGCAACGACCCCGATATACGACGCCTGATCGGCACCGCCACGGCCGCAAGCGACCAGATCGGATCGCTCATCGCCGAGGGAGGGCCGTCACTGACGTCGGTTCTCACGAACATCGAGTCGGTCACCGAGCAGATGGCGCCGAGCTCGTTCGCGCTTGTGCCGCTTCTGGCTTTTCTACCGACTCTTGCGGCGGGCGGCAGCACGGTCGTTCCCGGGGACGGCACCGCACATCTCAGCCTTGTGCTCGAAACGAACAATCCGCCCTCATGCACCATCGGATACGAACGTTCGCAGGAAATTCTGCGCGAAGAGAAGACGCAGGATCCGAACTTCGACCCGACCGAGAGCAATTATCCTCTCAATCTGGATGCCAACTGCACGACGCCGCACGGCCGCGTCACCGGCGTCCGTTCCGCGAGTCGAATCGTCTTCGTCGACCCCGAAACACCGCAACCGTGGGACGACAAGCCGAAGCTGGACCCGGAGAAGCTCAACCTGAATCCGATTGCCTCGCAGCTCGCCCCGCTGATCGGGGTCACCCCCAAGTAGCTAGGCGTCCTACGCGCGCACAGGTGCGCTTCGGAATCGGCCGTTGAGCCAGGTGGCAGCCGGCACCTCGACCCACCGATACACGACCTCCGACACGGCTGCGGTCACGAGAAAGAACGCGAGAACGGCGCCCGTCGGACCGGTGTACGGCACGACGTTCTCGTAAACCCGGTAAAGAATCAGCGTATGCACGAGGTAGATGGCATAGCTTCGCGTGCCCGTCCAGTGCACGACACGCCAATGCGCGATGCGACCGTCGTACCTCCCCAGTAGCAGGACGAGGCCGGTCACGACGATGATCGTCCACATGTACTGATCGCCCGCCCAGTAGGCGTGCACGTTCGTGGCGAGCCGTACGACCTCGACCTGCGCGAGAACCGCAAGCACCACCCACCGCCACGAGACGATCCTCGCCCAGCCGAGGTAGATGATCTGACCGAGGAACAGCGTCGGCAGCGTTGCCGCGATCTTCGACAGCATCGGCACCGACCACGGCTGCGGGATGTAGAAGTTGTACAGCAACACCACGACGCACAGCGCAGCACCGAGCAGCGGCACAAGGATCGGCCGTGTGCGAAGGACTCCACGCGCTGCGACGCAGTACAGGTAGAACAGCAGCTGCACCGTCAGAGTCCACGTGACGCCCAGGACGGCTACCTCCGGCTTCAGGAAGAACCCGCCGAGGACGAAGCTAAGCGCGGCCTCGTAGTTGCTGATGCCACTCTGCCCGCTGAACATGCCGTTGATGCCGAGCCTGACCAGGACGATGGCGAGTGCCACCGAAACCCACAGCGCCGGAACGAGCCGTGAGAGGCGGCTGACCGCGAAATCTCGTCGGGACTGCCTCATCGCCGATCTCGTGACGAGAAGCCCGGTGAGCAGCATGAAGATCGCGACACCGACGAACGAGAGATGGTTGTTGAGCCCGGCCTCCTGGATGAGGACGCGGTAGACGACGTCGATGACCCACCAGCCCTCGCCCCGATCGTCGATCAGATAGAACGAGATGTGTGAGTACAGCACGGCCAGCACCGCAATCAGCCGAAGTAAGTTGGCTCCGCCGATGTCGACGCGTGGCGCATCGATGGCCGAGTCGGCCGACTGGCTGTCGACTCGCTCGCTCGGCCTAGACAAGGGACTCACGCGGCCAGCCTAGTTTCCTGTTCATCTGCTGGACGAATCGTAGAGCCTCGCTGTGACCTCGCTGTGACCTAATTTCCGGTGTCACGCACGCGTGTTTTTATTCCGAGAAATGGATCTCGGTTACAACTGTTGCACTAGGGGTACTAATGAGATTGGGTTGAACCCGAGAGACGATCCGCAGTAGACGAGCGCGCCGTGGGATTCACGGTATGCGCTGCGTCGACAGAGAAGGGAAACACGTGTCCGAGTACACACTGCCCGACCTAGATTTCGATTACTCCGCCCTCGAGCCACACATCTCGGGCGAGATCAACGAATTGCACCACTCCAAGCACCACGCAACGTACGTCGCCGGCGCCAACACCGCGCTGGAAAAGCTTGCTACTGCCCGTGAGAACGAGGACCACGGCTCGATCTTCTTGCTCGAGAAGAACCTTGCGTTCCACCTCGGCGGCCACGTCAACCACTCCATCTGGTGGAAGAACCTCTCCCCCAACGGTGGCGACAAGCCCGAGGGCGAACTCGGCGCAGCTATCGACGACCAGTTCGGTTCGTTCGACAAGTTCCGCGCGCAGTTCACCGCAGCAGCCAACGGCCTGCAGGGCTCCGGCTGGGCTGTCCTGGGTTACGACTCGCTGGGCAAGAACCTCCTCACGTTCCAGCTTTACGATCAGCAGGCCAACGTGCCACTGGGCATCATCCCGCTGCTCCAGGTCGACATGTGGGAGCACGCCTTCTACCTGCAGTACAAGAACGTCAAGGCGGATTACGTCAAGGCGTTCTGGAATGTCGTGAACTGGGCCGACGTTCAGGCACGCTTCGAGGCAGCGACCTCGAAGACTCCGGGTCTCATCTTCCCGTAAGTTCGTTCGCTCCACTGGGCCATCGCGCACGTCGCGGTGGCCCAGTGGTGTGTTCCGACCCTGAGCGTCCGCTTGAATGCGGCTTCGACACCATCTGATCGTATGGATGGACCATTCAAGCGATAGGCAAGCCGTTAGCACTCGTACCGTCTTGTGTGCCAGCACCGTTCTGATCCATGCTTCTCCTACCCAACGTGGTGTACCAGAACTGAAGTCTGGAACGACCCAAGGGAGCTACGAGATGAACGATCGAGATCTCATCGGGGTTTCCCCTTTCCATGCCGCCGGATTACTCCGCGGATTCGTCATTTCCGGGCGGTGGCCGGACACCACCAAGGAATGGGCGCAGTTTCTCGCACTGGCGGTTCAGATCGCATCGATGCCAGGCCTGCTCGCCACGTCGACGGTCTTCGGTGCCCGGGAGGAACTCCCGGACGATCCCGCGCCGGGCACGGTGGGGCTGATTCTGGCCGAGGGACCCGTCGTGGGTGAGATGGCCGTCACACCAGGGCGCTTCGCACTTCACCAGCCACCGGCAATTCTGATGCTGCATCCACCGTCGGAAACCACTCCGACGCTCCCCGAATGTGCGGGCGCGGCCTCCGGCTGCGTGCTCCTTCCCGGGCTCCCCCATCTCGGCCTGGATCACCGCGCGGCCTGGGTGGAAGCGGAATCCGACGGCACCGTGACGTCGATGGTGAGCCGAGTCGGGCTCGACCCGATCAGCGATCCCGACACCGCAGTTTTGGCGATGCTCCTGGCGTCGTGACCGGTTCCCGTAGAACAGATTTCGGGGACCCAAACTTACTGTCGCATTGGACTTTTCGGTTGACTCCTCCTAATCTTGGTGGCAGCGAAGGGGAGTAGCCCCCAATCACTGTGTCGACATACTGGCCGTTCACACCGGCCCGGCACTGTGAACCAACTCGAGTGAGTCGAGATGGTGGGCGAGACCTTCGGTCATTCCAGACGACCGAGGAGCCTCGTACACCATGCTTTCTGCACTACTACTCAGTTTCGCTGTCATCTTCGTCGCCGAGCTGGGTGACAAGTCCCAACTCATGGCGATGACGTTTGCGCTGCGCTACAAGTGGTACGCCGTCATCGGCGGCATCACCGTCGCCACCACGGTGGTCCACCTGGTGTCGGTGGCAGTCGGTCATTTCCTCGGACTGTCGATCCCGACCGCAGCGATCTCGATCGTCGGCGGCATCGCGTTCGTCATCTTCGGCCTGTGGACTCTCAGGGGCGACAGCCTGTCCGAGGTCGAGGGCGAGAAGGCGTCGAAAGTGACGCGCTCGGCCTTCATCGCGATCGCGTCCGCGTTTTTCCTCGCCGAACTCGGCGACAAGACCATGTTGGCCACTGTCACTCTCGCCACCGACAACGACTGGGTCGGTGTCTGGATCGGGTCTACTGTCGGCATGGTTGCAGCCGACGCTCTCGCCATCGTCGTCGGCGCGGTACTGGGCAAGCACCTACCCGAGCGGGTCATCCAGTTCGGCGCGGCGATCCTCTTCTTCGTCTTCGGCGTCATGCTGTTCCTCGAAGGCATCATGCCGGGTACGGCGGCGCCCGTCATCGGCGCTGCGGTGGTATCGGCACTGTCGACCGCGATCTGGATCGCCGTCGTCCTCGTGCGCCGCCGGAAAGCGCGGCAGGCGCTGTCGTTCGAACAGCCGAATGTGTTGAACCCGAAGTAGCGCTCGTCGTAGGATTCGCCTGATAGGACCAGGGGCGTATGACTACCACAGACGAAGCTACCAACGATCATCGATCATCGGATCGGCTGCTCCGCACCATCGCCAGGTTCGTCTCGGCCGGCTATCTGGTCTATTTCGCAATTGTGCTGCCCGACTTCATCCGAACCACCTTCGTAACGGCGGCATGGTGGACTCCTGTCACGGTGATCGCCGTCTTCGGCACCGGACTGTCCATGGGCGTCGCATCGTTGGCACGGGACACACGGTGGATTCGACTCACCGGCGCGCTCGCGACTATCGCCTTCCTCGCAGCTGCGCTTTCCTGGTGGTTCGTGTGGGACAGCAGCGTCACCGACCCGAACGGCATGCCTCTAGCAACATTTCCCGGGCTGGCGGGCCTCGCGGCTGCCGCCTCGCTCCCCGCATGGCTTGCGTTCGCACAGCTGCTCGTCGCCGTCGTCTCGGTTCAATTGAGCATCAACATACTTCGCGGCCCGCTGCTCGAAGGGCCACTGTTCGCAGACATTCTGTTCGCACTGTTGTTCTGTTCCATCTTCGTTGCCGCGACTCTCGGAGTTCGCCGAACGGCCCGCATCCTCGACGACACCATCGAGTCGACGCATCGACAGGCCGCGACGGCAGCAGCGATGAGCGCACGTACCGTCGAGCGAGAGCGGTTCGACGCACTCATCCACGACGGTGTGCTGTCCTCGCTGTTGGCCGTCGCGCGCCAGGGCCGCACCGACGGCGTCGTACGCCAGACGCAACTGACACTCGCACAGCTGGATTCGCTCCGAGACAATTCGACGGCCACGTCGTTCGATGTGGCCGAAACCATAGCGCAACTCAGGTCAGCGGCGACCAACGTCGACGAGGACATCGACATCACCGTCGAATCTTGTTGCACCACCGGCTTTCCCGCCGACGTGGTGCGAACGGTCAGCGCGGCACTCGCCGAGGCGGTCAGAAACAGCGTCGAACACGCGGGACCCACCGCAGCTCGCTCGTCCACGATCGTCCTCACCGAGACGACGATGGATGTGACGTTGACCGACGACGGACTCGGATTCGATCCCACCGATGTCGCACCTCATCGCATGGGTATCGCAGTCAGCATTCTCGGCAGAATGCGCAGTCTCCGTGGAGGATCAGCCCAGGTCCTGTCCAGCCGAGGTGGCACGGGCACTGCCGTCGAACTGCACTGGACAGCACGCTCGTGACCGACGATCCCGAGGGCCAGGACATCCGTGATCTGATCGGAATGCGTTCGCGTTTCGCGTTCGCACTGGTTGCGCTGTACGTGCTGACGTGTTTCACGTGCGCGGCATCCACATTGTCCGGCGTCGTGCATCCAGGGCCGGTATTCGCCGCTGCTGCACTGTGTTCGACGGGAGCGATCGTACTGACCGCCACGGCGGGCGATCCGCTTCCGTTGCGATATGCGATTCCGGTGTCAGCGATCGGACCGCTGAGTTGCGGGCTGGTGTTCAGCGTGATCCCGGCACCTCCCAGCAGCACACTGCAAACCTGGACACTCGGCACCAGCGTCGCCCTCTACACGGTGATGTGCGTTCGCGGACGCACTCCGTTTGCGTGGATGGGCTTTGTAGCGACTGCGGGAGTGACCTTGTGGTGGTGCGTCTCGACCGGCCAAGGTGTGGGCCGCGGAATATCACACGGGGTGGTCAACACCGCACCCCTGCTGATGTCGAGCTTCTTCGCGTACACGCTTCGCCCGCTGAGCCGATCGATCTTCGAACTACGCCGCCGGTCGACCGCCCGTGTGGCTTTCGAGGCAGCCGCTGCCGCAGTCCTGGACGAGCGCGACTCGCAACTCGAACGCCTCGACGAGATGGCACGCCCCTTGCTCGAGCGGACCGTCAACGGTCCGGACCTGTCCGCCGAAGAGGTTCTGGCGTGCACGTTGCTCGAAGCCGAGCTGAGGGACTCGTTGCGTGCACGGGCGCTCGTCGACCCTCGCCTTCGGCAGTCGGTTCGCACCGCACGTGGCCGCGGCGTCAACGTGGTGCTCCTCGACGATCGTGCCGAAGACCTGGCGCCGGGCGTACGTGACGCGCTGGTCACGTCGACGGCCGAACACATCGATCGGATCGACCACGGATCGGCGACGATCCGACTTCTCCCGGCGGGGCGCCCCCTACTCGCCACCATGCTGGTCGACGCCGGGGAAACCTACCGAATCGAGTACGAGCACGATGGCAGCATCGCCGAGGCCGCGCACTAGCGCATCGAAGTGAGTGATCCACGTCATTTGCCACCCTCGGTCGGTCAGAGCTCACTGCCCTGCGGTTATGGTGCAATGCGAGTCCTGGGCGGTCGGCGCTCTTCGGTTGCGCCGGGCGTCCATCGCCCTAGTCGAGGAGATGTGTACGTGGAAATTTCGGGAACAGCAGCATTGGTCACCGGAGGGGCGTCAGGCCTCGGAGCGGCGACGGCCAAGCGCCTCGCCGACGCCGGGGTCACGGTATTCGGCCTCGACCTGGCCCAGTCGATCGAACGGGCAGGTGACAACGTTCCCGACGGCGTGACCCTGATTCCAGCCGATGTGACCAGCGAAGAAGAGGTCGAGGCCGCGCTCGACAAGATCACCGAGTCGGGTGTCCCGCTGCGCATCGTCGTCAACTGCGCCGGCGTCGGCTGGGCGGGACGAATCCTGTCGAAGAAGGGCCCGCACGACCTGGAGCTCTTCCGCACAGTCATCACGATCAACCTGCTGGGCACGTTCAACGTCATGCGCCTGGCCGCGAACCGCATGCAGTCGTTGTCGACGGTCGACGACGCTGGCCAGCGAGGCGTCATCGTCAACACCGCGTCGGTCGCAGCGTTCGAAGGGCAGATCGGCCAGATCGCCTACACCGCGTCGAAGGGTGGCGTCCACGCGATGACCATCACCGCTGCTCGCGATCTCGCCCAGGTCGGCATCCGCGTCAACACGATCGCCCCCGGCATCGTCGACACTCCTATGCTCGCGGGCGTCACCGAGGAGTACCGCAAGGGCCTCGAAGCCAGTGTGCCGTTCCCGTCACGCCTGGCTCAGCCGACCGAGTACGCCCAGCTGGTCCAGATGATCGCCGAACACGACTACCTCAACGGTGAGACGATCCGGATGGACGGCGCGATCCGGATGGCGCCGCGGTAGGTAGTTTCCGCTCCTGACCACCGCTTGAATGGTTCATCCATACGATCGAATAGCTAGTGAGTGACATTCAAGCGGTGGGCACGGGCGTTGGGGCGGGCTAGGAGCTCAGGCCTACCCGACGCGCAGTGACTCGAGCGTCGGGATCTCGACCTCGGCGCGATCACTCATCCACTCTCGCAGCACCTTGGTGGCCTGGACGTCGTCCTCGTTGTAGACCAGAAGCCGCTCACGCTGGGAGAGGTCGGGCTCTGCGTCGTAGCCGACCGCGTCGCGGTACCACCCCATCGATGCTTCGCCACCGGCTTCGTCGTCTCGCCACTGGAAGCCGGCGATCGGCGCAATCTTCTTGAGCCCCTTACCGTTCGGGCAGATGAACTGATCGCTGACGGTCTGGTAGATGTCCACCCACTGCTCGCTGTCGATGAACTCGCGAATCTCCGCTTCGGTCGGGACGCCGGGAACGTCGCCGAACCGTCGGGCCGAGTCGAGGAGCCACTTGTCCTCCGCTTGACGCGAATAGCAGTATGCCGCAAAGGTTTTACCGCGTGCGGCGGCATCGGCCCGCTTCCCCATCAACCAGCCCCAGAATTCGGCGAAGGAGCGGCCCTCGTCGTCGGTAGGCAGCGGATCCCACGTGACGAACCCGCGATACACCGGTGGTGGGCCGCCTACCTCGGTGAGCAGCGTGCCCCACAGGTAGGCACCGTGTTCCTGGTAACTCTCCATGTCCACGTCTACCTCGACGTCGGCCCTGTGCACGACGACGTTGTCGGTTCGACGCAGCAGCGGGACATCGGCTCGCCACGCTGTCGCTGCCGCCACGGCGTCGTCGAAACTGCCGAACGGCCAGTTGTCCGGTTCGGGGCCGGTCCACCTCGCGAGCTCGTCGATGGTGGATACGCCGCTCTCCCGCAACACCTCGGCTCGCATTCCCGACGCCACGAGCGATACATCGCGGGTGGCTGCGAGCTGAGGCTTGCAGTCGGTCCACCACGAACACGAACGGCATTCGCTCACCTGGGATGGAACGGTGTAGGTCTCACCGCGAGCGATGGCGAGTCGGTCGGCGAAACGGGAGTCGTACTCCCCGAGGACCGCATTCAGATCGTGCACGAGAATGCACTCGGCGCGATACCCGACCGCCCCTCCGACCGCGTTCTCGGACGCCAAGCCCTCGAAATCGAGCATGCGATGAAGGTGGGCGAGACGCAGTTGGTCCCGAAGCTGACTGCGAACTTTGCGCGTCTCGTCGACGCCCGGCGCCCAGTCTGTCAACGGCGACGTCACCGCTCCTCGGCCCGGATCGGTGACCTTGTGATTGACGACGATGATGGGGATGTAGCCAGTGCCCGACGGCGCTCTCATCAGCAGCTCGCTGCGCCCACGACGCCCAGTGTCACGCTCGGCGGGCAACACGGCGTTCCAGATCCACGGCTCTCCGCGCCTGCACGCGGCGAGCGTGCGCTCGGAGGCCGTCCTGGCGTCCGTGGCGTCGATCTCGACCCACCCGTCGAGCTCAGCCGCGAACAACGCACGAATGGCCTCGCGGTGCGCCTGCGCGGCCTCGCGGCGCTGCCGAACTCCCGGGTTCTCCGGCTCGCGGCGCTGCAATGCGGAGTACGCGGTGTCCAGGTACAGCCGGTGTCTGCATCGGGTGAGAGATCCGGCGTCGATGAGTACCGACGGCTCTCTCCCAGACGACACTCGCGCCGCGACGGGCTGGCTGTTCACAGTCCCGAGCCTATGTCCCCCTACCGACACGCCCGATGCGACCCACCGTCGCGAACCGATAGGCTGTATCGAAGCCAGCGCGAATGCCGCGCCGATGCTAGGAGAAGCTGACGTAAGGGGCCTTGTCGATGGGGTTGTTCCGCAAGCGCAAAGGACGTGCCACTCGGAGGGCCGAGGCAAAGGCACTCAAGCACAAGGCGACGCTGGAGGCGAAGCTCGGTGCGAAGAACGAGCGCAAGCAGCTGAAGTCCATCGCAAAAGCACAGAACAAGCTGAGCACGATCGAGGCGAAGTCGCAGAAGAACGTCGAGAAGGCACAGATCGCCACCCTCAAGGCGCAGCAGAAGGCCGCCACGCAGGGATCGATCAACGCAGCCCAGGTTCGTAAGTACATCTCCATCGCGCGTGTCCTGATCCCGGTACTGACTCCCATCGTCTACCGCGGTGCGGCAGTGCTGCGTAACAAGCTCGACGAGCGCAAAGCCGGCAGGCTCGGCATCAACCCAGCCGAACTCGGCGAGTACAGCGGCTACGGCGCCAAGCTGTCCGCGCGCATCGCCAGTTCCGAGAAGTCTCTCGCGCAGGTCGCTGCCGCCGGCTCCGACGCCGAGACCGGCAAGTTCGCCGACGCCATCTCGCAGCGTCTCACCGACCTCGGGACCGCGGTGCGTACGTCCGAGCAGATGCCGCCGGCTCGTCGCAAAGCAGCTCACCACGCCATCTCCGCAGAGCTCGACGGCATCGAGGCCGATCTGCTGGCTCGTCTCGGCGTCCGCTGACACCGACCTGACCCCATGACCTCTCCCGCCGCCTCGCTTCGCGGCGGAGCTGTCGGAGCGTTGACGGTCACCCTGGCCGTCGCCGCCCACGGTGTGGCCGGCGGGGGTTACCCAACGGGGTCGGCGACGGTGTTCCTGCTCATCGTCGCTGTCGGCGTCGGTGCGATCGCCTCGATGCCGAGTCCCCGCTCCTGGCGTTCGCAGTTCGCAGCTGTGTCGGGCGGTCTCGTTCTCGGCCAGTCGGCGTCGCACATCGCCCTTGCCATCGGCAATCCCATCGAGATGATGCACGGGCACTCGATCGTGCCCAGTGCCACCATGATCGGGTTCCACCTCGCGGCATCCGCAGCGACCGCGGTCCTCGTCTGCGTCGCCGAGGCCCTGTACGGTCCGATCACGTCGATCGTCCGTGCCGTCCTCGACCCACCACTCCCACTGCCGGGCATCACCACCGGTCCCTTCTTCGTCGGCATCTCCGAGAAGTCCTCACTCCAGTTCTTCGGTACCTCGATCTCGAGACGTGGCCCACCTGTGTCGGTGTAATCCGATCAGTTCTCTGCCACTTCACTTTTCGAGAAAGAACTACTCAAATATGAACAGCTTCGTTCGTCGTGCCTCCTTCATCGCCGGCACCACATCATTGGCGCTCGTTTTCGGCGCCGGCGCCGCATCGGCACACGTGTCGGTGTACGCACCCGGCGCCGAGCAGGGCGGCTACAGCGTCCTTGCCTTCCGCGTTCCGACCGAATCCGACACCGCGGCGACGTCCTCGGTCAAGGTCGAACTCCCCGGGCTCAATTCGGCCCGCACGCAGCCGATTCCGGGATGGACCTCGACCGTCGACAAGAACGCCGAGGGCCTCGCCACCGCAGTGACCTGGACTGCAACACCAGGAGCGGAGGTGCTGCCCGGGCAGTTCCAGCAGTTCCTTCTCTCGGCTGGACCACTGCCCGAGCAGGAATCGGTGAGCTTCCCCGCAACCCAGACCTACAACGACGGCGAAGTCGTCGAATGGAACGAGGAGCCTGCCGCCGACGGCAGCGAGCCCGAGCATCCGGCCCCGCTGCTGACCCTGACCGCGGCCAGCGCCGAGGCCCACGGCCACGGAGCAGCCACCGTCACCGCTGAAGCCGAGGCACCGAGCGTCGCAGAATCCGACAACACGGCCCGCTGGATGGCCGGTGTCGCACTGGTTCTCGGCGCACTCGGCGCGGCACTGGGTATCGGCGCAGCCGTTCGAGGCCGGCGCTCATGAGGCGAGCCACCTCCCTGAGGGCCGTACTGGTCGCAGTTCTTGCCGCATCGGCGCTTCTGATCGGAGCGCCGATGGCGTCGGCGCATTCCGTTGTCACCGGATCGGATCCAGCCGATGGATCTCAGCTCGAAACAGGGCCGACGCAGGTGTCGGTCTCGTTCAACGAGGTACCTCAGTCGCAGTTCGCCACACTCAACGTCGTCGGCCCCGACGGCAATCTGTGGTCGAAAGGTGACCCTCGGATCGAAGGTCAGAGCATCGTCGTCGACGTCGGGGAACTCGGACCCGCGGGCGACTACACCATCGCCTACCGCGTGACGTCGGCTGACGGACATCCCATCAGCGGCACACTCGGATTCACGTTGACCACAGCGGGATCCGGCTCTCCGGGAGCACCGGCCGACGCGTCGGCCGCGACCGACTCGGAGGACGGTGGCGGCATTCCTCTGTGGCCGTTCCTCGTTGCAGGCGGACTCGTCTTCGGCGGCGGCCTGGCCTTCGCGTTGCGTAAGCCGAAGGAGCAGTAGCTGACCGTGCTTCGCCGGTGGTGGGTACTCACCGCCGGCGTGACGGGCATCGCCGGGGTCGGCGTGGCGTGGCTGCTCGCCCGCCCCGAAGGCCCCGATCCGTCGTCTCTGCTGCGTGTGATCGCGGACTGCCTCGGGGCAACGGCCCTGGGGCTCGGGCTGCTGCGAACCGACCTGTTTCCAGCGCGGAGCAGACCACCTGTCTGGCGCAGCGCGGCATCGGTCGCAGGTGCGTGGACGGCCGTCGAGGCCGCACTGCTCGTCGTGTCCGCTGCCGAATCGTTCGGCGCAGGCATCGATCGATTGTCGATGTCCTCGTTCGGCACATATCTGACCGAGATCACCGTCGGGCAGCTCGGTCTGGTGACCATGCTCTGCACCGCGGCAGCGTGCCTGTACGCGCTGTGGGCCTATCGAACCGGTTCCGACGCGTCGCCTATTCCGGTTGTCGTGCTGGCCGTCGTTGCCCTTGTGGCCCGCCCGATCACCGGGCACATGTCCCAGCAGCTGTTCGGCGCACTGTTCGTCTCCATCCACTCCGTTGCGGCCGCGGTCTGGCTCGGCGTACTCGCCGCACTGGCGCTGACCGTACGCAACAAGGGCGCATGGGCTGCGATGCTGCCGGTGTACTCCCGGCTTGCCTGGTGGTCGGTGTGGATCCTCGCAGCGAGCGGAGCCGTCAACGCGGCCGTGAAGGTCGGTGGTCTCTTCGGGCTGCTCGACACCGGCTACGGGCGGATCGTGCTCGCGAAGACCGTGATGCTCGTGATCCTTGTACTGATCGCCCGACGCCTACGCGCAACCTGGCTCGTCTCGGTGGCAGCGCATCGAACGAAGGCGGACGAGTCGATCGTTCGGGCGGCCGTGGATGTGTGCATACTCACGTCGGTGTTCGGACTCGCCGCGGCGCTGGCCACTACTGCCTGACGGTCGACGTTCACTCAGTCGCTACGCTGCGTTGTCCGAAGAGTCCGAAGGATGTCGTCTGCGGCGGCGACGATCACGCTTCCGACGTTCTTCAGGAGACACCCGTGAACAGCTTCCGCCGCCCAGTCGTGGGCGCAGTCGTATCGATCGCCGTAATCGTCGGTCTGTCAGCATGTTCCGAGCCGGCGGAGCCTGCCACATCCGGTTCCAGCGACGACACAGGCGGCACGTTGACCGTATACACCTCCGAACCGCAGGCCAAGATCGATGCTCTCAACGCCGAGTTCACGGCCGCGAACCCCGGCATCGACGTTCAGGTCTACCGCGCGGGAACGGGAGATCTCAACGCGCGCATCGCATCGGAGCGTGAGACCGGCACGATCGGCGCCGACGTCCTGCTCGCCGCAGACGCGCCGACATTCGAGGGATACAAGGACGAGAACCTCCTGCTTCAGTACACCCCCGCGGATGCCTCGGCGTTGAATCCGAACGTCGTCGACCCCGACGGCTACTACGTCGGCACCCGCATCATCCCGACGGTCATCGCATACAACACCCAGGCAGTCACGCAGCCGCCGACGTCGTGGCAAGACCTTGCAGACCCGAAGTACAAGAGCCAGATCACCCTTCCGAATCCCGATGTTTCCGGTGCTGCCGCTTTCAACACCGCAGTGTGGCTCGGTGAAGACGCGCTCGGCGAGCCGTGGCTGGAGGCGCTCGCGGCCAACGAACCGGTGGTCGCCGAGAGCAACGGACCCGTCGGGCAGTCCGTTGCGGCAGGGACGCAACCGATCGGAATCGTCGTCGACTACCTCGTGCGTGAGCTGGCCGAGAAGGGATCGCCGATCGCGTTGGAGTACCCGACAGACGGCGTTCCGTACATCTCACAGCCTGCCGGGATCTTCCAGGACGCGGCCAACCAGGACGCCGCGAAGAAGTACGTCGATTTCCTGGTGAGCAAGCGCGGTCAGGAAATCGCCGTGCAGCAGCAATATCTCCCGGTGCGTGGCGACGTCGGAACTCCAATCGGTGCACCGGCTCTCGCCGATCTGAAACTGCTCAACCCTGATCTCGCCGAGATCAGCGCGTCCCAGCCCGACGCTGTGAAGAGGTTCAACGAGCTTGTCGGCTAGGTTCACACTCAACGGTCTGGCCGGTATCCGGATCGCTCTGTGGCTGGCGGTCGGGGCCGTCGTACTCGTCCCGATCGCCGCAGTCGTCTCGATCGGCCTCGGCGGCAACCATATACAGGAACTTCTCGACGCCGGAATCGTCGACGCCGCGGTCAACAGTCTCGTCTCGGCCGGCGCGTCGGCCTTCTTCGCCGTCGTGGCGGCAGTAGCCATGGTGCTCGTCCTCGATCGGACCGACCTTCCCGGCCGAACCGCACTTCGGCTGATCCTGTTGAGCCCGTTGTTGATTCCACCGTTCGTCGGCGCTATCGCGTGGACCGGCCTGCTCGGACCCAGCGGGGTGATCAACAAGTTCTGGACGAGCCGCGTCGGCGCACCGTTGTGGGACATCTACGGCGGAGACGGAGTGATCTTCCTGCTGACGATCCATTCGTACCCGCTGGCGTACCTCATCATGGCAGCAGCCGCACGACGCATCCCCGGCGATCTGGAAGAGGCTGCGCGAATGGCAGGTGCGAGCCCGAGGCGCGCACTGACCGACGTGACGCTACCGCTGCTCCGGACCGCCGGGGTGGCGTCGTTCACGTTGGTCGCGGTGTCGAACCTCGCTGATTTCGGAATCCCTGCTCTGGTAGGTCTACCCGATCGCTACGTCACTCTGTCGACGATGGTGTACCGATTCATCCAGTCCGGCACCGTGGCGAAACCTCTCGAGGTGGTCTCGACTATCGGGATCGTGCTGTTGCTCCTGGCGGTGGCGGCTGTCGCCGTCGACCGGTTGCTGTCGCGGCGAGCCTCCCACATCGACGGCCCGACGACTGCGACCCAGCGGATCACTCTGGGCCGCAGTCACATTCCAGCGGCTGCCGCGGCATGGCTCCTCGCACTTGCAGTGACTGCGCTGCCGATCCTGGCGCTGGCAACCCAGGCACTACTACCCGCCCCTGGCGTTCCCTTCACATGGGACAACCTGACGCTCGACAGCATCATCGGGGCCGTCACTGCGCCAGGAACCCTGGTAGGGATCCAGAATTCAGTATTTCTCGCGCTCGGTGCCGCGGTGATCTGCGGCCTGGTGGGGTTGGCGCTGGCAGTGCTCACGACCCGAACGAAGTCCTGCGACAACGTCGGCCTCGACCTGGTGGCGATGCTGCCCCAAGCCATCCCGGGACTGGTCATCGCGGTCGGCTGGTTGATCGTCGGACGCTACACCGGGCTGTTCGATACACGGTGGGTCATCCTGTGCGCCTACGTCATGGCGTTTCTGGCGATCGTGGTGCAGGCGGTGCGAGCACCGCTGCGCGCGACACCCATCGCATTCGAGGAGGTAGCCCGGTCCTCGGGCGCGTCCCCGATTCGCGCACTGTACGACGTGTCGTGGAAGTTGGCCGTTCCCGCTGCCGTGACCGGTGGTGTACTGGTGGCGTTGACCGCTGTGCGCGAGCTGACCATGTCGGTTCTGTTGGTAGCACCGGGAACACAGACGCTCGGTGTGTCGATCTTCAACCTGCAACAGGCGGGCGACTACAACGCCGCGGCCGCGCTGTCGCTACTCGTCGCGCTCGTCGGAATCGCGGGACTCGGTCTCGTCGCGGGTGTCACCGACCGAAAGAAGGTCCCCTGATGTCCGCCATTTCGCTCGACTCCATCCATCTCGACTATCCCGGAGGCGCTGTCGGACTGCGCGGCATCGATCTGCACGTCGCCGACGGTGAATTTCTCGCTCTCGTCGGACCGTCGGGGTCGGGCAAGACGACGCTCCTGCGCACCGTCGCCGGATTCCTGGAGCCGACGTCGGGCACGGTGACCATCGGGAACGATGTGGTTGCTGGAGCGGGACGTTCGCTGGCGCCGGAGCATCGGGGGCTCGGGATGGTGTTCCAGCAACATGCACTGTGGCCGCATCGCAGCGTCGGGAAGAACGTGTCGTACCCGCTCGAACTTGCTGGTGTCTCGCGCGGGGAGCGCCGCACACGCGTCGCCGACGTTCTCGAGCTGGTCGGCCTTCCTGGGCTCGAGTCTCGAAACCCGGCGACTCTGTCCGGCGGCCAGCGGCAACGCGTCGCACTCGCTCGCGCGTTGGTGAGGTCTCCGCGGGCGTTGTTGCTCGATGAGGCGCTGTCGGCGTTGGACGAGCCGTTGCGCGACCGGCTGCGGTTGGAATTGCGTTCCCTGACGCGTGCTGCCGGGCTGACGGTGGTCCATGTGACGCACGACCGGTCGGAAGCCTTGGCACTCGCCGATCGCGTAGCGATTCTCGACGGCGGAGCCATCGCGCAGATCGGTACCCCGGAGGAGCTGGTCACGCGTCCGGCGTCCGCGTTCGTGGCGCAATTTCTGTCCGACGCCAACGTGATCGACGGCGTCGTCGACGGTGGCCTGTTCCGTGCCGAGGAGCATCCGCTGACCGTGCCCGTCGACATCATCGACAATGCCAGTGAAGGCCGGGGAACGCTGTCGATCCTGCCTGCCGATATCTCGCTCGGTTCAGGTTCGGATGCCGGCAGCGGTTCCGATGCCGACGGCGGGGTCGTGACGTCCTCGCTCTTCGGACGCGAGAGCAGCGACGTCGTCGTCTCCTCGCACGGTGTCTCGTTCCGATGCGCGGTGCGTGGGCCACGGCCGTCGGTCGGCGAGAGCGTCACCATCACCATCGGGCGGGGGATCTTCGATCGGGTGGTCAGGGACTGACTCCGCTGCTCGTAGGTCATGTGACCCACGAGATAGGTAAAATAGTTGTTTACCTCATCTATTTATCTATATGGTTGCGGACAGCAAGTAATTGTCCCAACCGTTGGAGCACTCATGGCAGTAAGAACAACCACCGCCGAAGCGCTGGTCGAAGAGGTCTTTCTCTTCGGACGTGCGCTCAAGCGGGCCGTGACCACCGGAGATGAGGCTTCACCGCTGCCGCAGGCGCTGACCGGAGTACTGGCCATCCTCGCGACCGAGGGTGAATGCAGACAGACCGACCTCGCCAACAGGCTCTGCGTCAGCCAGTCCGCCCTCAGCCGGCAGATCGCAGACCTCGTGGACCTCGGCTACATCGATCGGACCCCCGACCCTGACGACAAGCGTGCATCGCGAGTTCGCGTCTCGTCCGAAGGCGGGGAAAAGCTCAGGGTCATCTGGGACCTTCGCGCGAATCGACTGCGCGAGATGTTGAGCGAATGGAGCGAGACGGAAGCACTTGCCGCGCTCGACTCCATCCAGAAGCTCAACAGCACATTCAACGAAGACGCGCACGACACCGCGCACTTGAAACTGATTGCGAGATAAGACAATGTCAACCACCGAAGCTCCGCCGAATATTCAACAGGCCGATCCCGACGCCATGTCCCACCGGCAGATCCTCGAAGCCCTCACCGGCCTGCTCGCCGCGCTGTTCACTGCGCTGCTGAGCACCACGATCGTGTCGACGGCATTGCCCACCATCATCGGTGACCTCCAGGGATCACAGACCGCATACGCCTGGGTCATCACCACCGCATTGCTCGCCAACGCGGCATCGACGCCCATCTGGGGCAAGCTCGCCGACCTGTTCAACAAGAAGGTCCTCGTTCAGAGCGCGATCCTCATCTTCGTCGCGGGATCGCTGATTGCCGGCTTCGCCCACAACGTCCCGGTACTGCTGGCCGCGCGCGTCGTCCAGGGCATCGGCATGGGTGGCCTGACGGCACTCGTCATCGCCATCATCGGCACGATCGTCTCACCACGTGATCGTGGTCGTTACTCCGGCTACACCGGCGCAGTCATGGCCGTGTCGATGTCCGGTGGACCGATCCTCGGCGGCGTCATCGTCGACAGCCCGCTGGGATGGCGCTGGTGCTTCTTCGTGTGCGTTCCGTTGGCCGTCGTCGCCCTCGGACTGCTGCAGAAGACACTCCACATCAAGACCGATCGCAAAGAGAACGTCTCCATCGACTGGCTCGGCGCGCTGCTGCTGACCGCCGGCGTGTCCGTTCTGCTGGTGTGGGTTTCGTTCGCAGGCAAGGCCGACTACTACGCGTGGCTCTCGCGCGAAACGGCATACCTCGTCGGCGGCGGCGTACTGCTTCTCGTCCTCACCGTCATCGTCGAGGCTCGGCACAAGTCGCCGATCATCCCGCTGAAGATCGTCACCGAGCGTACGACCGGCCTGGCCATCATTGCGTCCATCGCAGTCGGTGTCGGCCTGTTCGGAGCCACCACCTTCCTCGGCCAGTACTTCCAGACCGCGCGCGGATACTCCCCCACCGAAGCCGGATTGCTGTCCATCCCACTGGTATTCGGCATGCTCGTCGCATCGGTCGGATCGGGTCAGCTCATCACCAAGTTCGGAAAGTGGAAGCCGTTCATCGTGACCGGATCGATGCTGCTTGTCATCGGATTCCTGCTGCTGGGAACGATCGACCACGCAACGAGCCTGTGGACCGTCGGCATCTTCATCACCATCGTCGGCCTCGGAACCGGCATGCTGATGCAGAACCTCGTCCTCGCAGTGCAGAACACGGTCAGCGTGCACAACATCGGTGCAGCATCGTCGACGGTCGCATTCTTCCGCACCTTCGGTGGCGCGATCGGCGTCTCGGTTCTGGGATCACTCCTCGCAACCCGCGTTGCCGACAAGTCCGCAGCGGGCCTCGCCGAGCTGGGCGTCAACAGTGCGGGAGGCGGCAGCGGATCGCTCGACCTGTCCTCGCTCCCCGCACCCGTCCTCACGGTCATCCGCACCGCATATGGTGACGCCACGGGACGCATCTTCCTCATCGCAGGATTCGTCGCCATCGTCACGCTCATCGCAGTGGTCTTCATCCCGAACCGCCCTCTGCGCAAGACGATCGACTTCGCTCAGGCTCCTGCCGAAGGCGAACAGGCCGCCGAGATCCCGTCGTTCGGCAAAGACCGCGAGTACGTTGCGGCCGAGCTGGACGAGCCGAAGAAGGTTGTCGGCCGGCACGAAGCACCTGCAGGTTCGGCTCCCTTCGAAGGACTCAGCACCGACGCACGCGATCGACTGCTGAACCTCCTCCTGCCGGAGCCGAAGGACACCCTCGAAGCACTCGACCAAGCGGAAGCCATCCGCAGCGAGGTCGTCGCGCTCCAACACGAACTCGACGCCAAGATGCTCGACTTCGACGCAGTGTGCGAGCGGCTCCGGCGGCTCGGGCTCAGCGAAAACCAGATCGCTCGGGTGCTCGGTGACGCGCACGTTCCCGATCCGCACCAGCAGTTCGTGAACTCGGGCCTCAACGTGAACTAGGTCCGCCGACGCCGACGGCCCGCACACCTCGTGTACGGGCCATCGGCGGTTTCGGGGGCCGGGGTTCTGGACCGAATGGCTGTTTCGGTCACCTTGGGTGTGACCGACTGTCTGTTTCGGTCACTTCAGGGGAGCGAATGGCTAGTTCGGTCACTCTGAGTGTGCGACTGTCTCATTCGGTCACTTCAGGAGAGCGACTGTCTCATTCGGTCACCTTGACGCGCACCGTGCACCCCAGGGCGAGCGGACCTACCGTCCTGGGATGTACTTGAGCGCCTTCACGAACGGCGGCATGATCTTCGCCCACATCTTCGGCGGCAGTCCACGCGGTCCGCCGAGGTTGAGCAGGCGCGTCGTAGCGATAGTCTGCGACTCGGCGTACTTGAGCAACCCGTCGGCACCGTGGCGACGGCCCATTCCGGAGACACCCATCCCGCCCATCGGCGCAGCGGTCGTTCCCCACGCAGGCGCGTAACCCTCGTCGACGTTGACGGTTCCCGAGTGCAAACGTGCCGCGATGGCTTCACCTTGCGCTTTGGTCTTCGCCCAGACGCTGGCATTGAGCCCGTACTCGGTGTCGTTGGCCTTGGCGATCGCTTCCTCGACATCGGCGACAGGATAGATCGACACGAGGGGCCCGAAGGTCTCTTCGGCGGCACAGTCCATGTCGGCAGACACCCCGGTCAACACGGTCGGCTCGAAGAACAACGGACCGATGTCGGGACGTGCGTGTCCTCCGGCGACGACCGTGGCGCCCTTCACCTTCGCGTCGTCTACGTGCGCAGAAATCACCTTGACCTGGTTCTCGGAAATCAGGCTGCCCATCTCGATGCCGAACTCGTAGTCTGCGCCGAGGGTCATGTTGCGCACACGCTCGCCGAATTTCGCTGTGAACTCAGCGGCAATGGACTGCTCGACGTAGATTCGTTCGATCGAGATACACAGCTGTCCGGAGTTGGAGAAGCAGGCGCGCACTGCGGCGTCGGACACTTCGCGGAGGTTGGCGCCTTCGGCGACGATCATGGCGTTCTTGCCACCGAGCTCAGCGGAGAAGCCGATCAGTCGGCGACCGGCCTGCTCGGCGAGGAGCTGCCCGGTAGCGGTGGAGCCGGTGAACATGACGTACTCGGTGTTTTCGACGATCGCGGTGCCGACGACAGTTCCCGGTCCCGGCACGACAGCGAACAAGTCGCGCGGCAACCCCGCCTTGTACAAGAGTTCGACGACGGCGAGAGCACAATACGGCGTCTGGGAATCGGGCTTGAGAACGACACCGTTGCCGGCAAGCAGCGCCGGAATGGCGTCGGACACCGCGAGGGTCATCGGGTAGTTCCACGGCGAAATGATGCCGACGATGCCCTTCGGCTGGTACCTCACGGTGGTCTTCGTCAACACCGGAAGCATTCCGGTCACACGCTTGGGTGCGAGCAGTTTGGCGGCGGTGCGGGCGTAGTGCCGCGCCGTCATCGCGATGTCGAGCACTTCCTCCTGCGCCGCAGAGCGGGACTTTCCGGTCTCGGCCTGCGCCATGTCCATCAGTTCGCCGCGGTGCGCGAGCACCAGATCGCGGTACCGATGGAAGATTTCCGCACGATCGGCGACCGAACGCTTGGCCCACGCCTTCTGTGCGACGCGAGCGCGGGCGATGGCGTCGTCGACGTCCTCAGCGGTGCCGACGGGGATGGTAGCGAGCTCCTTGCCGGTGAACACCTCCGCGATGGTCTTCGTCGGCCGAGCATCGGCGTCCGCAATGGCAATCAGATCGGCGAGTCGCGAGAAGGTCGCAGCGCTCGGAGCTGGCATTTCATACCCCTACTGGTGAGTAGTTCTTGGAGTTACAGACAACCTACCCCCTCCGTGGCTGGGATCACAGGGGCGTTCGGTTCTTCCATGCCGTGCGCCCCGCACCGAATGATGCTCCTATGTTTGTCAACCGTGCTGTGGGTGTACAAGTAGGCCGAATACTTCGCGGGCTATGGCACGTTTGAGGCAGCGCATAATTTCGCGTGGTGTTTTGCCTTCTGCCAGTCGACGGTCGCGGTAGCGCTTGGTTCGTTCGTCGCTGCGTAATCGGACCAGGGCGATGATGTAGAGAGCGCGGTTGGCTTGACGGTCGCCTCCGCGGTTGAGTCGGTGTCGGTGCGTTCGACCTGAGGACGCCTGGATCGGTGCGACACCGCACAGGTGCGCAAAGGCTGCTTCTGTGGTGATGCGATCCGGATTGTCGCCGACGGTGATCAGCAACTGAGCCGCGGTGTTGACACCGATGCCGAATCGAGCGAGGAGCTGGGGTGCGTGTTCGGCGACGAGTGCTTCGATGTGTTTGGTGAGGTCGCGTTCTTCGGTGGTCAAACTGTCGATTCGGATCGCAATCGTTCGCAGCGCGTTCTGCACGGCTTCGTCGAGTGTGAGAACTCTGTGGGTAGCGGGCGCGAATCGTCTACAGGTGGCGAACAGGACCGCATCGGTGAGGTCTCGAAGCTCGGTGCGAATACGGTCGGGGGCGTTGACGATCATCGACTTCAATTGGGTGATTGCTTCGGCACGCGACTTCACACAGGAGTGACGTGCGTTGTGCAGGAAACGAATTGCTTCGACATTGCCGTCATGCGCTTTGGGTGTCGTGGTGGCTTTTCCGGTCAGCGCAGCGCGTGCGGCCGAACGCGCATCGATCGGATCGGATTTGCCCTGGGCTCGGCGCGCACGACGGTCAGGGCGGTCGACGTCGACGACCTCTACCTCGGCGTTGTGCAATGCGGTCGCCAACGTCGATCCGTAGCTTCCGGTTCCTTCCACTCCGACACGTTCGACAGTGCCCGCCGCGGTGATCCAGGCGATCAACTCGGTGACACCGGCAGCGGTGCTGGCGAACTCTCGGTCGTCGAGGTCACGTCCGAGGTGGTCGGTGAGTGCGACGTGGTGCGTGTCCTTATGAGTGTCGACGCCGACGAAGATGCGGGCGCTGACATCGGGCAGGTTTTCGGTCATGCTGGTCATGGCTATCCCCTTCGAGGTGGAGGCCACGCACCGGCCGGGCGGCGGACAAGACTGTGATGGGACTCTTTGGACAGGCTCCTATGAGGTCACTTCGCCCACCGGTCGCGTGTGTGTACAACCGCCAGTGAGATGGGGCCGACACATCATTCGTAGGACAGTCTGAGACGTCGGTCTGTTTCAGAGTCAGGCCCAACTCACTGGAGAAGTCCAGTATCAACCGGACACACCCATACTCACAGTCTCTTTCGGTCACCCCGGCCCCCGAACGCGCGGGTTGCAGCCAAAGCACGCGTTGCAACTTGCGCGCTCGCTTGGAACGTGCGCGCGGCGTCCCCCGCCGCACCGAATGTCTCATTCGGTCACCTGGCCGCAACACCGCAACACCGCAGCACCCCGACCCCACGCTCCAGGGAGACTCTTGCCACATATGGCACGATGGGACTCGGTCTTTCCTAGGCGTCGGGGCGCTCTAGACGAAGCAGGGTGGGTTTGTCAGCGTGAAAAGCACAGTGCGCACGACGATCGTTCTTTCAGGCGCGGCAGCACTTATGGTCGCATTGGCTCCGTGGGCACAGGCCGACCCCATTGGCGATCTCGTCGCTCCGCCGACTGATCCTGCCGCCTACCTCCCCACCCCTCTCGGTGACCCGTGGTTCGCTCCGCCTGCGGGATTCGAAGCTCAGGCTCCAGGAACGGTCTTGAACACGAGAGGTGTTGCAGTACAACCAGGTACGACGTCCACGCAGCTGCTGTTCCGGTCGACCGATTCGAAGAACAACCCAATCGCCGCGGCGACGACCGTCATCGTTCCCGACGCGCCGTGGACGGGTGGAGGACAGCGTCCGGTCGTCGCGTACAACGAGGCGACGGATTCACTCGGCAGTGCGTGCGCACCGTCGTCGACGCTGCCGCGAGGTACCAACAAGGAAATCGATCGGATTCAAGATTTGTTGGGTCGGGGCTATGCTGTCGTCGCCACCGATTATCAAGGTCCGCGTCAGGCGTACTCGGCAGGCCTCGTGTCCGGCCACACCGTGCTCGACGGGTTGCGGGCATCCCACAGTGCAGGAGTCGCGCCCGACGCACCGGTCGCAATCACCGGCTACTCCGGTGGAGCTATCGCGTCGGGCTGGGCAGCGCAGTTGGCGCCCACGTACGCGCCCGAGTTGAACATCGTCGGTGTCGCGTTCGGTGGCCCTCCCACCGACTACAAGATTCTGCAGCGCTCGCTGAACGGCGGAATCGGGTCCGGTCTGTTCACGGCAGCGACCATCGGGCTGAGCCGGGAGTACCCGGAGATGCGTTCACTGGCCAACGACAACGGAAAGCGACTGGCACTCGTGCAGAAGGACCAATGCGTCGACGTGCTGTCCTACAGCGGACTGCTGCTGTTCGATCAGCAGAATCTGTCGAACGTTCCGAACGTGTTCGATCACCCCATCACTCGGGCCGTGGTCGAAGAGAATCGAATGGGACAGATCAAGCCCGAGGCACCGATCTACATCTACCAGGGCCTGCAGGACTTCCTCATTCCCAAGGAAGGCGCGGAGGCTGTCCAGGACCAGTGGTGTGCGATGGGCGCTTCGGTCCATTTGGAGGAGATCCCTGGTGACCACACGGGCGCCGAGAACGGCGGCAGGCCCGGTGCATTCGACTGGATCTCGCAGCGCCTCGCCGGCGCCCCTGCCGAAGGATGCGAACGAGTCGTTCGCTGACAAGACTTGACCCTCACGCCACGGGAGGTACCACTGTTGTCTTCTGTGAGCGATTCAGAGGGAATGAAGGTGGGCGAAGTGTCCCGCCTCGTCGGGATCAGCGTCCGGACATTGCACCACTACGACGAGATCGGGCTCGTGGTGCCGTCCGGGCGGACCCCGAAGGGTTACCGCAGCTACTCGTCGGCCGACGTCGAGCGACTGCACCAGGTGTTGACGTACCGCGAACTCGGTTTCGTGTTGGACGACATAGCCACCCTCCTCGATGATCCGACCGTCGATGCAATGGCGCACCTGCAGCGTCAACGTGCATTGCTGGATACGCGGATCGATCGCTTGCATCAGATGGCTGCGGCCGTGGACAAAATGATGGAGGCGAAGAAAATGGGAATTCAATTGACCCCGGAAGAACAGCGTGAGGTGTTCGGCGACAACTGGCTCGGCGACGAGTACGCCGAGGAGGCAGAGGAGCGCTGGGGCGAGACCGAGGCGTGGAAGCAATCGCAGACACGCACCGCCTCGTTCACCAAGGACGACTGGAAGCGCATCAAGTCCGAAACCGACGCGTTGGAGGCCGATTTCGCGGCGGCGATGACGTCCGGTGTACCTGCCGACTCCGAACAAGCAGCGGTACTCGCCGAACGACACCGCGCCGGCATCGAGCAGCACTACGACTGCGGCTACGAGATGCACGTCTGCCTGGCGGAGATGTACATCGCCGACGAGCGGTTCACCAAGCACTACGACGACGTAGCGCCGGGGCTCGCGCAGTATGTACGTGACGCCATCGTCGCCAACGCCGAAGGCAAGTAGGCGATCTACTCCCCGGTTGTGCGTCTCTCGCGACTGCAACCGAACAACCGGGGAGTAGATCGATCTGTCACTGGCCAAAGTACTCACCCGGGTGAATACTTCGAAGATGACTCCGACGCTGCGCTCGGCCATGCTGTCCGCTTCCATCGGCAAGGCGAGCGGCCTGCGCAGCTCGGTCGGCATCTCCGTCGGGCTGCTCACGTGGTTCGAAGGAAGCGACCGCGAGCGTCTCGCCGCGGGGGCCTCGGCCGTCGTCACTGCAGGCGAACTCGTCATGGACAAACTGCCGACGACGCCATCGCGGCTCAGCCCGCCCGCACTCGGCGGCCGGATCGCGGTGGGAAGTGGCGCAGCGTTCGTCGTTGCCCGACGCCGCGGCGACGACCCGATCCCGGCGGCCGTCATCGGCGGGCTCTCGGCGATCGCGGCATCGTATGCAGGTCACGCGTACCGCGTTTGGGCGTCGAAGCAGGTACCACCTATTGCGGCCGCGCTGGTCGAGGACGCAGTGGCGTTGTCGATCGGCGCCGTCGTCCTGCATGAGGTGAGGGCGTAAAGTCCGCGGTATGAAGCCGACGTTCTGGCAGTACTTGGGGTACCAGTTCGGCCGAGTTCTGCCCGCGTCGATGCAGGACTGGGTACGTGAGGACCTCGTCGGCAACGGGGCTCAGGCGCGATATCTGGTTCGGTTCACGCTGCCGGTCATTCCGCTGCTGTCACTCTTCTTGCTCGTTCCCGGACCGCTGTGGATCGGCCTGGCGATGATGGCACTGCTGTTCATTCCGCTCGTCTACTTCGCGATCGCGCTGATGAACGTCTACCGTCGGCACCGCCTGCTCATCCATGACCTCGATCCGCAGCTGCTCAATGCGAACACTCAGGCCAAGCTGGACCGCACCCGCGACGAGTACGAGAGGCGCCACGGACGGCTCGACTAAGCTCTCGTCCATGACTTCCGTCGAATTCAAGGCAACCGCAGACCTGGCCGACGAGATCGGGCCCGGAATCCGAAGCTGCGATACACAATTCATCCAGTTCGGAAAGAACTCCGAGTTCGCGGGACCGATCACCACGATCAAGTGTTTCCAGGACAACCTGCTGGTCAAGCAGACCCTGGGCGAGCCAGGCAACGGTGGGGTACTCGTCGTGGACGGCGATGCGAGTATTCACACAGCGCTGGTCGGTGACATCATCGCAGGTAGAGGCGTTACCAACGGCTGGGCGGGCGTCATCGTCAACGGCGCGATCCGCGATTCGGCGATCCTGCGAACCCTGGACATCGGCGTCAAAGCACTCGGCACCAACCCTCGCAAGAGCACGCAAACCGGATCCGGCGAGAAGAACGTGCCCGTCGAAATCGGTGGCATCACCTTCAACCCAGGCGAGATCGTCTACAGCGATTCCGACGGAGTGGTCGTCGTCTAGCGGTCCCCGCCCAGTGGCGCGGTTAAGTGCACCAGAGGACACTCAACCGTGCCACTAGGCGAGCGGATGCCGAACCCGAGGCACCCCGCGCCACTCGTCGAACATGAACAGCGCCAACGCAACCACCAACATTCCCGACGCCACCCACGCGGCTCCCGTGTCGAGCATTCTCACCATCACGGCTCCGAGCACTGCACCGCCGAGGAAACCCGCGATGACAGATCCGAAGTTGATTGCCCGCGCCCCTGCCGCTTTGTCTCCGTCCGTGACCCGATGAAACACCGCCTGCGACAGGCTGCGCAGATTGCCGGTCGTCATCGTGGTGCTGAACGCCTGGTCCACCAGCACCCGGAACGTCGTCACCTGCAATGCGGCAACGAATGAAATAGAGATCGTGACAACAGCATTGGGTACCGACAGTGGGACGAAGCCGACAAGTGCGATCACGACGATCTCGATCACGAGCACTGCGCGGACCGGTCGCTTCACGATCCGTGCGACAGCTGGCCTCGATACGACCTCCGCGGTGAAGACGCCGAGCGCGAACGCGACCAGCGGAGGTAGGTACCCCATCGCCGACCGCCACTGACCTGACGCGATGTCGATTCCGAACAACACCACGTTAGCGGTCTGCGCATTCGCGAATACGCCGTCGCGAGTCATGAACGTGTAGACGTCCACGAATCCACCGACAGCGGCGAGCAGCACTCCGAGACGAACCGACTCCGAGGTCACCACCACGTTGCGAGGATTCGGCGCCTCCGTCATCACAACTCGCTCGATACGTCTGCAGCGAGTTCCTGGATTCTTCTTTCGCTTCGCTTGTAGTGCGTCCACTGTCCGACGCGCGTGCTGGTGACCAAACCGGCGTTCTGCAAGGTTGCCATGTACTGGGACGCCGTCGATTGAGATACACCTGCTCGGGCCTGAATATGCTTGAGGCACACTCCTACTTCTTCGGCAGGCTCGAGTTGCGGGGGGAAGTCCGACGGGTCTTTGAGCCATCGCAGGATTGCCACGCGCGTGGGGTTGGACAGCGCTTTGAAAACAATCGCGAGATCGTCCTCGACGGGATTCTTGGACACTCGGTCATCATACCGCCATATCGCAAATTCCCGATACGTATGGTTCACTCGGTTCATCGTAACATTGCGATATACCGATCAGGAGGACTTCATGCGAGGCAGACAGGTGGCAGTTGTCGTGGGTGCACGTGGTGTGATCGGAGGCAATCTCGTCGAGCATCTGAAACAGCAGGGCGGCTGGGACGTCATAGGCCTGTCCAGGCGGGGAGGCGTCGATGAACCCGGGGTGCGACACATCGCCGTCGATCTTCTCGACGCCGCCGAAACAAGGACCGCACTGGCGTCGATCCAGGACGCGACCCACATCTTCTACGCCGCGTACCAGGACCGGTCGACGTGGGCAGAGCTCGTCGAGCCGAACGTGACGATGCTGCGAAACGTCGTCGATGCGGTCGAGGCGACATCGGATGGCCTGCGGCACATCAGCCTGATGCAGGGGTACAAGGTGTACGGCGCACATTTGGGGCCGTTCTCGACGCCGGCGAAGGAATCCGATCCCGGGCACATGCCGCCCGAGTTCAACACCGAGCAACAGAAGTTTCTCGAGGATCGCAGCGCCAGGGGCACATGGACGTGGACGGCGATCCGGCCATCCGTGGTCTGCGGTTTCGGGCTCGGGAACCCGATGAATCTCGCGACCGTCATCGCCGTGTACGCCGCTATGTCGAAGGAACTCGGTGTACCCCTGAGGTTTCCGGGAAAGCGCGGCGCCTACGGAACAATCATGGAGGTGACCGACGCAGGGCTGCTGGCCGAAGCAACCGTGTGGGCCGCAACAACTCCCGACTGCCAGAACCAAGCATTCAACATCACCAACGGCGACCTGTTCCGCTGGGAGACCCTATGGCCGAGCATCGCAGAATTCTTCGAGATCGACGTCGCCGGACCACTGCAGATGTCGCTCACCGAGACGATGGCGGACAAGGAACCGCTGTGGAACACCATGGTCGACAGGTACGACCTCGCACCGACCGCGTATGCAGACGTGGCAGCGTGGCCGTTCGGAGACTTCGTATTCGGGTGGGACTACGATTTCTTCTCCGACGGTTCGAAGGCCAGACGTCTCGGATTTCACCGCTACGTCGAGACCGAGAAGATGTTCACCGACATCTTCTCGGATCTTCGACGTCGCAGAGTAATTCCGTGAGCGGCTAGCGAACGAACGCGAGGAGCGCGTCGTTCACCTCCTGGAAGTGCGTCCACAGTAGACCGTGCGGGGCACCTTCGACCTCGACGTACTTCGCTTCGGGGAATGCTTTGCTGAACTCGCGACCCGTCGAGTCGATCGGCAGGATGTTGTCCTTGGTGCCGTGCAGGATGAGCGTGGGCTTGCCGGATTCGCGCACCTTCTGCACGTCACCGCGGAAGTCCTCGATCCAAGTGGGTACCACCGCATACGCCGCGACCGGTGCGCTCGCGGCCGCCGTATTCCAGCTCGCACGTACGGTCGCCTCGCTGATCCGGGTACCGAGGTTCTCGTCGAGGTTGTAGAAGTCACGGTAGAAGTTGTCGAACCAGGCGAAGCGGTCCTCGCGTGCCGCCGCGTCGATACCGTCGAACACCGACTGCGGAACTCCCGTCGGGTTGTCGTCGGTCTGCAGTAGGAATGGCTCGAGTGAGGCAAGGAAGGCGAACTTCGCGACTCGGTCGGTTCCGTACTTTGCTGCGTACCGAGCCAATTCACCTGTGCCCATGGAGAATCCGACGAGAATGACGTCGTTCAGATCGAGTTCGGTGAGGACGGCGTTGAGATCGGCCGCGAAGGTGTCGTAGTCGTAGCCGACGGTGGGCTTGCTGGACTGCCCGAATCCGCGGCGGTCGTAGGTGATGACGCGGTAGCCGGCGTCGAGCAGTGCTCGCGACTGACGCTCCCAGGAGTTACCGTCGAGCGGGTAGCCGTGGATCAGGACGACGGCCTGGCCGCTGCCGTGATCGGTGTAGTAGACGTCGATCGGGGTGCTGTTCTCTGTTCCGACATTGATGAAAGCCATTGCTGTTGCCCTTCGTCGTGACCTGATCGAGAACGTACGTTCTCGCGCTATGGTCTACCGTAGAGAACGTTGGTTCTCTGCGCAAGGAGTTGGTGACAATGGAGATGGACAGCGCCCGAGTAGCCGTACTCGACGCCGCCGACGAACTCTTCTACGCGCGCGGCGTTCAGGCCGTCGGCATGGACGAACTACGCACCGCCGCCGGTATTTCCCTCAAGCGGATGTACGCGCTCTTCCCGTCCAAGTCGGACATCGTCGGGCAGGTACTGGCCGGACGCACGGCCGTCTGGAACGAGCGCATCCTCGCCGAAGCCGACCGACACGACTCCCCTCGCGACAAGATTCTTTCGATTTTCGACTTCCTGGACGCATGGTTCCGTGAGGACAACTTCCGCGGCTGCGCGTTCATCAATTCGTTCGGGGAACTCGGTGCGACGATGCCCGCAGTCGCCGATGCTGCACATCAGCACAAGCGCGAATTCGTCGAATATGTCACTGATTTGGTCGTCGAAGCGGGGTGCCCCGCGAGCCTCGGGTTGCAGATCGCCCTGCTCGCGGAAGGTGCCCAGACCACTGCAGCGATCTCGGAATCACCCGAGTCTGCAATTGCTGCCCGGCAAGCAGCCGCGGTCCTCCTCGACGCCGCCGCGCGCGCATGAAACTGAAGGCGTGCATCAACGGTCCCCGAACACCCGGTGAGCATCCCGCGGTGCCGGTCACAGCGGACCAGATATCCACAGAGTCGATCGCTGCGGTGCGCGCTGGTGCCGAAGCGATCCATGTTCACCCCAAGAACAGCGACGGTACAGATTCTCTCGCAGCAGACCGCGTCGAGGCCGCAGTGCGGGCGGCGCGCGCGGCAGGAGTACCGGTGGGCGTCACTACGGGTGCCTGGAGCAGTCCGGACCCGACGTCGCGGTTGAAGGCGATCGCGTCGTGGACGACGTTGCCGGACTTCGCGTCGGTCAACTGGCACGAGGAGGGTGCGTACGAGGTGGCGCGCGTTCTGCTCGACAAAGGGGTCGGCGTCGAAGCAGGGTTGTGGAACGTCCGTGCAGCTCGCGCGTGGATGGATTCCGATCTGCGCCGACACTGCATGCGGGCGCTCCTCGAAGTGCAATCGAACGACACTCCGACCGTGGCCGAGGACCTTGTTGCGATGACCGTCGATGCAGGTGTGCCCATCCTGTTGCACGGCGAGGGCGCTAGCTGCTGGAACACGCTCCGGCTGGCTGGCAGCCTCGGGCTCCCGACGCGAATCGGTCTGGAGGACACCCTCACCCTGCCCGACGGCTCCCTCGCGGCCGGCAACGCTGATCTGGTCGCGGCAGCCGTGGCCGAGTTGTAGGTGGAGCCTCCGGCTCAGTGGCACGGTTGAGTGCATCGGGGTGCACTCAACCGTGCCACTGGGGGCGGAGCCCTCAGGTTGGAGATCTCACGGAACTGTTGCATCGTGAGCAGGTGAACCTGCGATCGGCCGCGCTACCTCTTGCTGCAGCTCTCGTGCTCGTGTCGTGCGCCGCGGAGAGCACTCCTCCCGCTCCGCAGACGACGAGCGCCGTCGGCACCATCAGAACCGAGGACGCGCAGACCGTCGTCGACGCGTTGGTTACCCAAGGCGCTCCCGCTGCCGTCATCGAACTCCGCGACGGTACGAGCGAGTGGCAGGGAGCGGCAGGTGTCGTCGAGCGTGGATCCGAGGAACATGCGTCGGCGAACGACCCGATCCGCATTGCCAGCATCACCAAGTCGATGGTTGCGGCGGTCGTGCTTCAACTGGTCGCAGAGGGCGCGCTGGAGCTGGAGACGCGCATCGACGAGGTTCTTCCCGGGCTACTGCCCAAGCCCGTCACCATCCGCCAGCTGCTCGATCACACCAGCGGTCTGCCGAACTACCTCGACTCCCTGGTTCCGCCCGACGCCCAGGGCTTGCTCGACGCTGCGGATACCGAGTACACCGACGACCAATTGCTGCAGACGGCGCTGGCCAAGCCGTGGCCACTGGAACCAGGCGCCGAATTCGACTACTCGAACACCAATTACGTCGTACTCGGAATGGTGGTCGACGAGCTCGACGGCGTCATCATCGCCGAATCGCTGCGACAGCGCATCTTCGAACCCTGTCGCTGGATTCGACGAGCTACCCCACCGAGCCGAAGATGCCCGCCGGCCGCTACACGGCTACATCCTCGAGGCCGACAACCACGTCGACATCACCGAGTTCGATCCCTCGGTGTGGTCTGCGAGTGCCGCGGTGATCTCCACAGTCGGCGACATCAACACCTTCTTCCGGGCTCTGTACGACGAGACGCTTCTGCCGCGGGCACTCGTCGAGCAGATGCAAGCGTTGACCCCGTCGGGTTACGGTCTCGGGCTACTGGTCGGTGGCGACGCGTGCAACCCAGGTACAGCCGAACTCGTCTATGGGCAGCGCGGCAACGGTTTCGGCTACCGCACACTGTCCTTCTCGAGTCCCGACGGCGAACGCCAGGTGACCCTCGGCTGGACGGCGTCGGCAATCGACCCGTCCGCCGACCCGCTCGAACAGACCGCGCTGAACGGCCTCGTCACCGGGCTTGCCGCTACCTGCCCCGGCTGACACCTACCGTGACGACCTGAGCAACATTCGAGGTCACAGCACAGTGACCCAGTCGTGGCTTTCAACGCTGGTCAACGCCGCCTGATGCCTCTTGCGCAACGTGGACGCCACCGGACCCAACGCAGGCGAATCGCCGATCGTCCTGCCATCGATCTGGTGGACCGGCGCTACACCAGCAGAGGTGCCGGATACGAAAACCTCGTCCGCGATGTACAACTCGGTGAGATCTACGGTCCTCTCGTGCACCTCGATCCCTTCCTCACGTGCCAGCGTGAGGATGGTTCGACGGTTGATGCCGTCGAGGATGTCACTGGTGACGTCGGGTGTGATCAACACACCGCCACGCACCAGGAAGATGTTGGCCGCGCTGAGTTCGCACACGTGGCCGTTGATATCGAGGAAGATGCAATCGTCGAATCCGCTGTCGATCGCATCCTGCTTTGCCAGAACAGAATTGACGTAGGCCCCGTTCACCTTCGCGCGTGATGGAATCGCATTGTCCGGGATACGACGCCACACACTTGTCTTGAGTCGCATACCGTCCTGCGGCACGATCGGGACGGCGTCGTAGAGGAATATCGACATCGTCGTACTCAGCCCTCGAACCCGAGTTCCCGGTATCGATTCGTCGACGTGCACGGTCGCGCGCACGTACACCTCGCTCTGGGGATCGTTCGCTGCGACGACCTCGCGCACCACGCTCACGAACCGATCGAACGTCCACTGCGGCGCAAAGCTGTCGATACCGATGATCTTGCACGACTCGAGTAGGCGCTGGTAGTGGTCACGCAACCGGAAGGCGGTACGCGAAGTACCGGAAACGTGAACCGGGAAGACCGTGTAGACGCTCAGTCCGTACAGCACCGCCGACGTGGCTACCCCCAGCGTCGCCTCGCGGCTGTCGATGATGCTGTCGCCGAAGAACATCTTGTCGTGTGGGGTAGCCATGCGGTGATGCTAGCGGTATCACCGGTCCGGGCAACCAGCTCAGGCGTCGAACACGCATCTCTTCTCCCGGACTTGTCGTAGGCCGGTGATAGGAATGAGGAGACACGGAAGGGAGCGTTCATGCGGCACAACAGCGAAGACAGCTGCGAAGGAACACTGGTGATCCACGCGGTCGGCGACGCCGAATGCACCGAGCCGGCCTGCGTGGACCTCGAGTACGTCCGTCACTCACTCGTTCTCGAGTGCGAGGAGATCACCGGCGGATGCCGATGCATCGGCGAGGTCGAGTTGATCCGCGCGTCCTGACGGGCGTTCAGGTCCAGTCCACTCGTTCCGCCATCTCGAGCAATGTACGACGCCTTGTCGGGCTCGTCTCACCGATGCGAGCTATCCGCCCGTAGAGGTGTGCTCGGAAATCCTCCATGTCGGAGCGGTTCTGGCTGGTCGGACCGGTACGTGCGCAGTTGTGCAGGATTGCTCTGAGCTCGTCGTATTCACGCCGCGGCACAGCGGGCCAATCGTTGACGACCAGGCCGGTGAGCTGCTGGCGTTCGTGCGCGCGCCGCACCCGGGTCTTGAGCGGATTCAGGGAGAACCCCTCGTCGGTGACGATCCGCCTCGCAACCCACAGGACTTTGTCGACGTCCGCGTCGCCGGACAACGCGAGATCATCCGCATATCTGCTGTACCGCAGCCCCATCGACCGAGCGAAGCCGGTCAGACGGATATCGAGCATCCGTGCAGCGAGGTTTGCCAGCGCCGGAGACGTCGGCGCCCCTTGGGGAAGATGTCTGGTTCGGAGCAATGACGCTGTGGCATAGGGCAATCCGTTCAGCTGGCCGGCAGAGGTGCTCGTCGTGCACAGGAACGCGAGATTCCATGCCACGCTGCGGGGATAACCGAGCGCATCGAAAATCGCGATCACCCGGCTGATCCCGATCGATGGAAAGAAGTTCTTCAGGTCGACCGAGATCACTACGTCTTTGCCTGCATGCGGTATCCCGAACGTACGCGGGCTGCGACCCTTGACAAATCCATGGGCCGCACCGTGCGCCGGAACGTGATCGAGGATGCGTCGCAGTATCTTTCGCTGGATTTCGCGCAGTCGTGGCTTCGGAATCTCGAGCAGACGAGCTCCGACACGCTTGGGAATCGCGGTGGTTCGATAGTGCCGCAGCGGCGCAGACGCCGTGGTGAGACGCGAGTGGGCGTCGGCGAACCACTCGATCTCGGGGATCGTGAGATTCAGCGATTCGGCCAGGTCGCCAGTGGTGACGTAGCGAGGTACGTCGAAGCGCCATGGTTTCGGGCTGTCGCTCCGACGTACAGGTTCGTGCGATGTCGCCTCGGGGATTCGTGGGAGCTCCGCGATGAGCCGGTACACGGACGTGTCGTCGAACGGCGGCGACGGGTACAGCTCGATCAACCGGTCGGCGAGCCGCGACGCCCTCTCCCCCAGGATCGGCATGAACGCTTCTTCCAGACGTTCGCGGGTCCACGGCACATCGCACACGAGTTGCGCGAGAAACGCCGCCATGTGTGGGTTGAACTGGCGCTCCGTCATCGCGATCCAGAGTGCAGCGGCGACGGGCGACCTGAATCTCTCGTACTCGGCGCCGCCGTGCACGCGGAGCGTGCGGACCGGCGTCGGACGCAGTGCCCAGTTCTTCTTTCCCACCCAGGGGTTGCCCCTGAGATCGGTCGCGCGGACCGACACTCGCCCGTGCGCCGCTGCATGGTCTCCACCATGCCAAAGATGTTCGATTCGCGCTCGTCGTTTCCGGCTGTGCGTCGCACGTGTATTCGGTTCGGTCGCTCAGTGATCCTGATGGCCTACGCCGGGTCGACGTAGGCGTGTTGGTGACGCGGGATCAGTGGGGGCTCCGCCCCCAGTGGCGCGAAAAAGTGCACTCCAACATACTTAATCGTGCCACTGGGCGCGGAGCGCCCTCCTACACATGCTCCGACACCAGCACCGCAGTTGTGTTCGAATCCAACGCCTCGAAGGTGTGCGGCAGGTCGCCCGGGTAGCTGATGTAGTCCCCGGGGTGGAGTTCGACGGGTTCGTCGGTCGGCCCCACCAGGGCACGGCCCGCGCACAGAACCACGTGCTCGACGACGCCAGGAGAGTGCGGATCCGACCTTCTCGGCTCCCCCACCTGCGCGGTGATGAGGTAGATGTCTCGGCGCGCATTCGGTGGACACGACGCCAGCAGGGTGGCGACGTAGTCGGCGGTGTCCGACGCGATCCCGGGGCCCTCGCCGGCGCGAATCAACTGGACCCGAGGCTTGGCCGGCTCGACGAGGTGAGCGAACGGCACATCGAGTGTCACGCTCAACGCCCACAGGGTCTCCACGCTGGGGTTCCCGGTGCCGGCCTCGAGCTGCGACAACGTCGACTTGGCGATTCCCGCTCGGCGTGCGACCTCCGCCAGCGAGAGCCCGACGCGCTTGCGCTCACGCTGGAGTGAGGCCGCAATGGCAGCGATGGGAGCACTAGGCTGAATCATGGGGTCATTCTATCGGGCGATCGTTCGCCTTGACGAACGGCCGACTTTCGTTCACTATTGCGTCCATGCGTTCGATATTGCGAACACCGCCCTCGTCTCCGTCCCGCGACATCGCGCTCGTGTGTCTCGCCGACGGTCTCGTCGGCGCATCGTTCGGCGCTATCGCGGTGAGTGCGGGTTTGCCGATCTGGGTTCCCGTCGCCATGTCGGTGTTCGTGTTCGCCGGTGCAGCACAGTTCATTCTCGTGGGAGTGCTTGCCGCAGGAGGTAATCCACTGGCTGCGGTCGCCAGCGCGTTGCTGGTCAACACTCGACTCGTCCCGCTCGGCTTCTCTATCAGCGACACGTTCGACGGCACGTCCTGGCCGCGAAAGCTCCTCGGATCGCATCTGATCACCGACGAAGCCGTGGCATTCACAGCGATGGAAAGCGAGCGCACCCGGCGGCGCGCTGCGTTCTGGCTGTGCGGAATCGGACTGTTCGTCGCCTGGAACACCGGTGTGTTGATCGGCGCGTTTCTCGGCGGCCAGATCACCGACACCGCCGCCCTCGGGCTCGATGCAGCGTTTCCAGCAGTGCTGATCGCCCTCATCATGCCCGCCCTGCGGGACGCTCTCACCAGGAACGCAGCGTTGATCGGCGCGGCGATCGCAGTGGCCGCAGCGCTCGTCCTTCCACCGGGCCTCCCGGTCCTCCTTGCGCTTCTCGGAGTGATACCGGCCTACGTCGCAACGAAGGTGAACGCATGAATCTCGTCCTTCCCATCGTCGCGCTCGCCGTAGGCACGATGGCATTTCGAGTTGCCGGTCCCCTACTCCGAACCCGGATGACCCTCTCGCCCCGCGTCGAGCAGCTCACGTCCGTCAGCGTCGCCGTCATCTTCGTGGCTTTGGTCGCCACGTCCGCACTCGTCGTCGACAACGGGTTCGCGGGAGTCGCTCTTCCGGCAGGCGTCGCGGTCGCGGCCCTGTTGGCGTGGAAAAAGGCGCCATTTGTCGCAATCGTCGTCGCCGCTGCTTCGACAACCGGAATCCTTCGCCTCCTGGGTGTTTCGTGACAAGGCGAAGCCCGCAGATCACCGTCAGAGGGCCGCAATGTGGCCGTGCAGCACCGCTCGAATCGTCGCCCGATCGAGCGAACCATGAGGCGTGATTGCGTTGAGTGACAGACCCGAGATGAGAGCGGCGAGACGGACCGCTTCCTGGCGCGGGTCAGCAACGCCAATCTGCTCGAGAGCATCTACGAGAACCGCGTTCAGGTCGGTCGCCATCTGCCGGACAACGGGCTCGAACGCGGAATTCATGCGGGAGGCCGCGATAACCTCCATCAGGATGATCGCTTCTCGATGCTTCTCATCGTCCAGTGGAATCAGTTCGGCTACAACATCAAACAAGTGTTTCCGCGCGGCATCGCCTGCTGCCCGTCCAGGAGCGGGATGAAGTGCGAGGCGTCTGCCCATATGGTCGCCCGCCTCGGTCACGGCCGCGACCACGAGCGACTCGTGATCTGGGAAGTAGTGACGGACCGACCCAATATTCAAGCCAGCGGCCGCAGCGACCTTGCGGAATGTCACGCTAGCTAGGCCCTCGTCGACGGCAAGTCGAAGTGCCGCTTCGGCCACGATACGTCGACGTTGATCGGCATCAACCTGCACGGGCACAGATCAAGTCTAAGCTCCATTTTTATATATCACGCGTGTGATACAAAGATGCGGTGCTACACATCGACGTCGAGGGAGCATTGATGAACGAGATGGAAGCCATCGCCGCCAACAAGGCGAACTGGGATGATCGGGCCGAAGTTCACGCCCGTTCCGATCTGTACGGAGTCGACAACTTCATAGCCGACCGAGCAGACATCTCCTCGGTGGTGCTGAACGACCTATCGATCCTTGCCCCTCATCTGCCGAAGTCCGGGGTCGTAGATCGTTCACTTCTGCACTTGCAGTGCCATATCGGAACCGACACCATCTCGTGGGCACGGCTTGGCGCGATCAACGTGCACGGACTCGACCTGTCGCCGAACTCTCTGCAACACGCTGCTCGCATCGCGGCCGCCGACAACCGCGACATCACCTGGGTAGAAGGTGATGCCCGATTCGCCTCGGCACTGATCGGACGACGATTCGATACGATCGTCACCAGTGCCGGAACAATCGTCTGGCTACCGGAGCTTGCCAGCTGGGCTCAGTCGATACACGACCTTCTCGAGCCTGGCGGCATATTTCTGATCCGCGATGACCATCCGATCCTCGGCGCAATGGCATTTTCACCGTGGGAGATCACCGACGACTATCTAGGAGACGGGCAGCCGCGCACGTACGAGGACTCCGGGACCTACACCGAAGAGTCGACCGGGCGAATAAAGCACACGCTCAACCACGAATGGCGTCATGACCTCGGTGAGATCATCAGTTCACTCCTACACGCCGGGCTTCACATCGACGCGGTCGCCGAACTTCCTTATATGGACTGGGCAGCCTTCCCCCAGCTCGTATCCTGCGCCGAGGGGTGGACGCTGCCGCCTGAGTCGCCGAGAATTCCGCTGAACTTCGCAATCGTGGCGAGCCGCCAAGACTCATGACGCACCCTGTCGACAGCCACGATCTCCGACATTGAATCGTTCGCGGGCCAGGCAGGCCCGGTGCATAATGCACCCCATGAGCCCAACTCCGAGCGGCATTCTTCGCAGCACCGACACCGGTATCGACCTCGAGATCACCAGAGCCATCGCCGCGCCCCGCGAGGACGTGTGGGCCAGCCTCACCGAATCCGACCGCACCGCGCTGTGGTACGGCCCGTGGGAACGGGTTTTCGACAATGCGATTCGGGTTCAATTGACCTTCGAGGAGGGTACGCCGTGGATGGACATGCATGTCGAGGCCTGTGAGCCACCACGCCGGTTGGCCGTGACCTCCGATGGCTGGGATTTGGAAGCAGTACTCGCCGAAGTCGGAGACGGAACTACCATCACATTCATTCAGCACTTTCGCGACGCCGAGGGGCTGGGAGACATCGGACCCGGGTGGGAGTACTACCTGGACATGCTGATCGCCTCCCGTGACGGCCTGCCGCTACCCAACTTCGACGACTACTACCCCTCCCAAAAGGAGTACTACTCGTCGCTGCTGCCTCGGTAGCGCCTCGACGCGGCAATGATCTTCTGCATACCCTCGAGCACCCGATAGATTTCGTCCTCACCCACCTCGTTGCCCACGGCGTCGGCATAAGCATGCTGATTCTTCCGCAGCTTCGCGAGCGTGTTGTGTCCTTCCGGCGTAGGTTGCACCAGCTTGGCGCGGGCGTGGTTCGGGTTCTCGACGTACTCCGCCCAGCCCTTCTCGACGAGAATGTCCGCGGTCCGCTGCACGCTCTGTCGGGCAAGGCCGAGCCCTACTCGACGCGCGATCTCGGCCACCGGTATCGGCTCGTCCAGCGTCGCGCCGAGCACCTGCCACCACGCAGGCGTCAGACCAGCAGGTTCGGCGATATCCTTTGCTGCCGCCAGGAATTCACCGTTGAGCTCGAAGGCCGGCAGGACGATGGACGTCAAGGCATCTCCGGCAGTCGTTCTCACTGGGCGCCTTGCAGTTGCTCGAAGTACTTCTTCTCCCCTGTGCTGTACAGCCCGTACCAGGCGTCGATGATGGGCTGCGGGAAGAGTTCGAGGATCTCGAAGAGCGCCTTGGAGAATTCGAGTGGCGCCGTTCCCGGTGCGGTGACGAGATTGCCGCCCACGACAGTTCGTTCGTCTCGATAGAGCTCGCCACCTGTGTATTCGGCTGCCGCAGCGAGGAATTCGGGCGCATTGCTCGTATGGGGTACGGAATTGAGCGCACCGACACGAGCCAGCCCAAGCGTCGCACCGCAGATAGCGCCGACAGGAACGCCCTTCGCGAGTAGGTCCACGGCGAGATCGAGAACCTTCGCATGACCCTGCCCCCACGAGCCGCCTCCAGGAAGGATCAGAGCCGCTACGTCGGTCAGATCCGCGAGATCACCGTCGGGCAGGATCCGTATGCCACCGAGAGTGGTCACAGCGCCCCCGCCGTCGGACAGGACTTGGAGTCGATACCGATCCGAGCCTTGCTCCCGAGCCATCGCAATCCCAGCCACGATGTAGCTGTACTCCCAATCGGCCATGGTATCCGTTGCGTAGAGCGCGATGGTCTTCATAGCTACCTCCGTGGTTGACAGTGTGCTGTCAGCTTAGGAAGTTGACAGCATCCTGTCAATCACTGGCGACGGAGGCTGGTCCATGTCATCGGCTGTAGGGATCCGTGGATCGAGCCCACTCCTCACAACCGAGATGTTCGTTTACAACCCGGATCGACGTTGTAAACGAACATCTAGGTTGTAGGAAGGAACGCCTGGGCATTCCCTTTTGCAAGGATGCCTCCTGTTCACGGGCGCCCCAGACGCTCGTTCCGCATACTGGAGGCATGGTCGCACTCGACGCCCTCCGTAACCGGTGGCCCAAGAACCTACCGCTGCAACCGCTGCCCTCCGAAGCGTGGGCGAAGCAAAAGCCCACCTGGAAGGGCGCCAACCCCCAAGTCATCGAATCCGCCCTCAAGAGGGCGAAGACCAGACCGTCGGGTAACTGGTTCGTCTTCGCCGCGAGCCGCGACATCGGCACCAAAGAACCGTTCGGCCGCAACATCGGCACCACCGAACTCGTGGCGTGGCGCGACGAGACCGGCGGCATCCACATCGCCCCCGGTGCGTGCCCTCACCTCGGTGCACCCCTGGACAAGGCAAAGATCGAGTGCGACACCTTGATCTGCCTGTGGCACGGCATGCCCCTCGGGCCGAAAGGTCGTCCGGGCTGGCGGCCTCTACCGGCATTCGACGACGGAATCCTGGTGTGGGTACGTCTCGACGAGCTCGGCGGTGAGGAGCCGACGCCGGTGCCCGTGGTCCCGATCAGACCGCCGTCGTCGACGAGCGTGGACGCAGTAGTCACCCTGACCGGCATCTGTGAGCCGGACGACGTCGTCGCCAATCGCCTCGACCCGTGGCACGGCGCGTGGTTCCATCCGTATTCGTTTGCGAGATTGAAGGTCATCGAGGCGCCGACGGACATCGATGTCCCCGACGAGGACGACCGGTTCCTCGTCGACGTCACTTTCCGCGTCAGCCGCGGAATCGGCGTACCGGTGCGCGCAGAATTCGTCTGCCCAGGTCCACGAACCATCGTCATGCGGATCCTCGAAGGCGAGGGCGCGGGAAGCGTCGTCGAGACGCACGCGACACCCATGGCTCCCGGTCCCGACGGTAAGCCTCGGACCGCGGTCATCGAGGCGACGGTTGCGAGCTCGGACCGCCCTGGCTTTCGTTTTGCTCGCAAGGTAGCGCCCCTGATCAGGCCGGCAATGGGCTGGACCGCCGCGCGGTTGTGGAAAGACGACCTCGACTACGCCGAGCGTCGGTACGACTTGCGGTCGAGAGGCCTGTAGCGCTGTAGGTCGGCCCGGGCTGTAGGTCGACCCGGGCAGTGGACCTGGCACCCTTTTTGCCGAGCTAGCACACACGCTCGGAGGCGAACAGGGGTGCCAGGTCGGCAAAAATGGTGCTAGCTCCCCCTCGAGGGCCGCATCAGGCCTTCTGCAACCCTGCCGTCCACGAGTCGATCTTGTCGAACATCCGGAACCGCCCCTTGACCGGGACTGTCACGATGTCGTGCCCGGCAACTCCCCAGCTCGCGAGCAGGGTGTTGGCCGCGTGCAGACCCGTCGTCGCTGCCCGTTCCATCAGAGCCACCGGCAGATCGATGCGGATCCCGTCGCCCGCGAGAACCAAACCGGGCTCGGGGGTACGCACAGTGGGCCGACGAGCGAAATGGCCGAGCCCGAACATCGGGCAGTCGTCCCGCCACTCAGAGCGCGAGGACACCACCACAGCCGACGCGGTTTCCGGATAGATCTCGTGCATCCGCGCGATCAACTGCTCGCGCGTGAGTTCCTCGGAATCGGTCGCAGCGTAGGCGTGCAGTTCGACGACCGATCCACCAGTGCGGGCGGCCCACTCGGCAGCCTCGTCCTCGAATCGTTCGAGAATGCTGATGTTGTCGATCGGCGGCATTCCGCCGGTCCCGATGAACGCGGGCCGATCAGCGTTCACAGGCTTGTCGAGCCAGACGCGGTGCACGAGGAAAGCAGGTGTGTTCTCCAACGCCGCTACGTCACTGCGCCACTCGTCGGTCCCCAGATTGCCGGCCAGCTTCCGAAGCCCACCGACGTCGGTCGCGAGCACGACTGCGTCGAACTTCTCCCCGTCGACGGTGAACCCACGCTCGATCTTCTCGACCGACACGCCGGTTCGGATCTCGACTCCGAGCCCGGACAGGTACTCCCCCAACGGATCCCACAGCGTCTGGGGATAGGGACCGGTCGGAACATCGAAGACGAGGCCTTCCGAGGATCCGAGGAAGTAGATGTGGAACATCATCGCCAGCTCGGCCGCCGACATCTTTTCCGGATCAGCGAAGAAGCTGCGCGAGAACACGCCGAACGCGAGATGCCGTGCGGCTTCGGGGAAGTTGATGCGACGCAGGAACTCGGCGGCCGAGACGTCGTCGAGCTTGTCGAACGTCTCGGGCACACTGACCGTCATCAACGGCAGCGCCGCCAATCCGCTCAGGTTGCCGAGATCGCGCCACTTGAACGTCGGACTTCGCTTGACGAACGCAAACGCATTCAACGGCGGCGTCGGCGGCAGACCCTTGAATCCGTCGATTCGGCCGTCGCCGTCGATCAGCGGGTAGTCCTCGACCGCATGCAACCGCGTCAGGCCAGGATCACTGCGCTCCAACAGGTTCCGCAGATTGTAATACTGCCGGAAGAAGGCGTGGAAGCCGCGGCTCATCGTCACCGGGGAGCCGTCGTCGAGCGTCGTCGACCATCCGCCGACGCGTCCACCCAGATACCCTTCCTGTTCCAGAACTACGACGGATACTCCACGCTCGGCCAAAGCTGTTGCCGCACTGAGACCGGCGATGCCACCGCCGACCACGGCGACCCGCGGAACTGCGGACAGCGACTCCGCGGACGAATATCCGGGGGGAGCCGTATGCACCACGCGCCGACGGTCACTCATGTCGTCTCCTCCGGTCGTGCTCCCAGGAAGGTGTGTACGACGCCGTTCTGCCAACCCGTCATGGTCTCGTTGCTGACACCGGTGAAGCCGGCTCGCTGCATTCGGCGCGAATACTCGCGGACGCCGTCGAAGCTGGCCACGCTGCGCCACAGGTGCTTGTAGAGAGTGAGGTCGCGGGTGGCTGCGTAGCCGAGCGGAATGATGATGGCCCAGCACACGAGCGTCCAGACGATCCTGGCACGTAGTGACTCTTTGACCGAATACTCGTGGAACGCAATGGACGACCCCGGCTTCAGCAGGGAAAGCAACGACTTCAGCTCGGTGTCCGGATCATCCACGTTTCTGATCAGGTAGGCCGCGAGAATGCCGTCGAACGGGCCGTCGACGCCGTTGTCACGGAGGTCCTCGACACGAGAGTGCACGAACGTCACGTTCGGCGGCCACTTCTTAGCGCGCGCGACCTCGAGCATCTCCGCCGACGCATCCGCCGCGACGATCTCCGCGTGCGGCGCGGCCTTCAACAGCGCGGCCGTCGATGCACCTGTGCCGCAACCGATGTCGAGCAGTCGTAGGCCGTCGCCGAGCCCAGGAAGTCGCAGGCGCTCCGCCGATTTGGCGAGATGCTCGTGGTAACCGGGGTTGGCCCCGACGAGACGGTCGTAGGACGAGGCATCCTGGTCGAATGCGCTGGGTACCTGAGCCCTGCGCAGTCCGCTCTTGCCGACAGTCCCGCTCACAGGGCCGCCTCCTTGGCGACACGAGCTGCGGGACCGTTCTCGATCGAGACCACGTCACCCTGATGGAGTTGGCGCCCACGCCTGACGTCGACCTCCCCGTTGACGCTGACAAGGCCGTCGGCGATGAAGCTCTTCGCCTCGGCACCGGACTCGATGAGGTTCGCCAGCTTCAAGAATTGCCCGAGCCGAATCGACTCGTCGCGGATCGGTACGTCCTCTGCGTCAGCCATGCCTCCATCTTGACCTATGCAGCAGAGAAGCGCCGCAATCGCAGACTGTTGGTCACCACGAACACCGAGGAGAACGCCATCGCCGCACCCGCCAACATCGGATTGAGCAGGCCCGCAGCAGCGAGTGGGATTGCTGCGACGTTGTATGCGAACGCCCAGAACAGGTTGCCCTTGATGGTCGTCAGCGTCTTACGCGAGAGTCTGATCGCGTCGCCGACGGCCCGAAGGTCACCGCGTACGAGGGTGAGGTCGCTTGCCTCGATGGCGACGTCGGTGCCGGTTCCCATCGACAATCCCAGATCGGCTGTGGCCAGTGCCGCGGCATCGTTGACGCCGTCGCCGACCATCGCCACCACCTTGCCCTCTGCCTGCAGCCTCTCGATCACCTCCACCTTGCCCTGCGGTAGGACCCCGGCGACGACCTCGTCGATGCCGACGTCGGCGGCAATCTTCTTCGCGGCCGCCTCGTTGTCCCCGGTCAACATCACCGGAGTGAGGCCGAGAGCGCGCAGTTCGGCGATCGCCTGCTTCGACGTCGGCTTGACGGCATCCGCGACGACAAGCACGCCGCGAGCCTTGCCGTCCCACGCGATGGCGACGGCAGTACGACCGTCGCGTTCGGCGTCGGCCATGGCCTGGAGAAGTTCGGCAGGAAGCGGCGAGGACCAATCGGCCAGCAGTGTCGCGCGGCCGAGGACCACGGCCCGACCGTCGACGATGCCGGTGACGCCGAGACCTGCCTGGTTGGCAAATTCCTCGACGCCGGGGACCAGGGCCTTGTCCGTTGCCGCGCTGGTGATCGCTCGCGCGATAGGGTGCTCGGATCCGGACTCCAGGGCACCTGCGAGCGAGAGAACCTCGTCGGGATCCTCACCGTCTGCGGGATGGACTGCCAGCAGTGTCATCTCACCGGTGGTGACCGTACCGGTCTTGTCGAGAACGACGGTGTCGATGCGCCGCGTCGATTCGAGAATTTCGGGTCCCTTGATGAGGATGCCGAGTTGAGCGGCGCGGCCGGTGCCGACCATCAGCGCAGTCGGGGTCGCCAAACCGAGCGCACAGGGGCACGCGATGATGAGAACGGCTACTGCCGCAGTGAATGCGGCGGCAACAGATCCGCCTGTGCCGAGCCAGAACCCGAGGGTCGCGGCGGCGATGGCGATGACGATCGGGACGAAAACGCCCGAAATACGGTCGGCCAGCTTCTGCGCCTGCGCTTTTCCTGTCTGCGCGTCCTCGACGAGCTTCGCCATCTGCGCGAGCTGTGTGTCCGAGCCGATCCGGGTGGCCTTCACGACGAGCCGTCCGCCCACGTTGACCGTCGCCCCCACGACCGAATCTCCCTCGCCGACCTCCACCGGCACGGATTCGCCCGTCAGCATCGAGACGTCGACGGCAGATGCACCCGATTCGACGACACCGTCCGTCGCGATCTTCTCGCCGGGACGGACCACGAACACGTCGCCGACCGCGAGTTCACCGACGGGTACCTGCTGCTCGACGCCACCGCGCATCACTGCGACGTCCTTGGCTCCCAGGTCGAGCAGCGCGCGCAGTGCAGCTCCTGCTCGACGCTTCGACCGCGATTCGAAGTAGCGGCCGGCCAGGATGAATGTGGTGACCCCAGCTGCCGCCTCGAGATAGATGTTGGCGGATCCGTCCATCCGGGCGATCGTCAGTTCGAACGGGTGCTTCATGCCCGGGGTTCCCGCGGTGCCGAAGAACAGTGCGTATAGCGACCAACCGAGTGCGGCGAGCGTTCCCATGGAAACGAGGGTGTCCATGGTGGACGTGCCGTGGCGGAGGTTGGTCCACGCAGCCCGGTGGAACGGCCACGCGCCCCACACCACGACCGGCGCAGCGAGCGTCAGCGACAACCACTGCCAGTTGGTGAACTGCAGCGACGGGATCATTGCCATCGCGATCACCGGAATCGAGAGCGCCGCCGACACCAGCAGGCGCTGCTTCATCGGGTCTGTCTCAGGTTCGGGTTCGGGCTCTTCCGCCGGGAGCGACGCCGTGTAGCCCGCCGATTCGACAGCCTTGATCAGATCCTCGGCAGGGACGCCGTCGGACGTGACGCGTGCCTTCTCGGTGGCGTAGTTGACCGTCGCGGTCACGCCCTCGAGCTTGTTGAGTTTACGTTCGATCCGGTTGGCGCACGACGCGCACGTCATACCGCCCAGGATCAGTTCCGTCTCGGTCATCGGTGCTCGACCTCCACATGCTCGACCTGCGCATGCTCATGATTCACAGGCGTTTCCACGCCCACAGGTCCGACCGCAGTACCGATCACATAGGCAAGAAAGAACACCGCTGTAATTCCGAGCACGAAGCCCGCGAGCTTGATCGTCGTCGTCACGTTCTGCACCCCTCTCCTCTTCACTCTGTCTACCATACCCCCCTAGGGTATAAGCGTCTCGATCCGGTCTCGGACGCCGAATTCGACACCTTTCCAATGTGTAACGCCCGGCGTTCCTGCGGCGAATCCCAAGTAACCCACCGCACGGTGTCGGTGCCGGAATGCGCGTGCAACCCGGAACCACCCGTAAGCACAAGCTCGAAATCGCAACGGGAAACGACTGATTGGGATGGTCCATTGTCTTCACGCTTCACGACCCGCAGACCGGCGAACCGGCGACGACTCGCCACGAGTGCTGTCGCGTTCGTGTCCCTGGGAGCCATGGCCGTCGGCGCCGCGGTACTGACGACCGACAAGCTGTCGACATCGGACGCCCAGGTCGAACTCGTATCGACTGCGACGTGCTACGACATGGTCAGCATCGCCGTCGGCGGGCGTGGAGACTCTCCTCGCACCGGTCAAACCAAGATGCTCACCACGCCCGACGGCAAGCCCCTCCCGGCCGCGCTTGCCGACGACTTTCAGAGCGACTGGATCGATCAGATGGTCGGCGCTCCAAACGGCGCAGTGCAGGAAGGCTCGTACGCCGCGGTGTACATCGAGTACCCCGCCGACATGTCGAGCTACGAGGATTCCGTCGGCACCGGCGTCGAGAACACCAAGTCGGTCATGAACGCAATTGCCGCCTCGTGCCCCGATACCCGCTTCGCCATCGTCGGCTACAGCGAAGGCGCGGACGTCACGCGGCGCGCAGCCATGGAGATCGGCAACCAGACACCCGAGAACGGCCAGTACGCAATCGTCGACCCCAACAACGTCGTCGGCGTCGTCATTCTCGCCGACGCGGGACGCACCGACGGTGAAGGTCCGTTCCCGGGTTCGGAATCCGGAACCAATCCCGACGGATTCGACACGAAATACCAGAACGGAACCGGTGGACCCGGCGGCGCAGGCGCACTGCCGTCCACCTCGGGAAGCTTCGGCGCGCTCGACGGCAAAGTTGCGTCGTTCTGCTCGCAGCGAGACCTGACGTGCGCGATGCCCCAGAACACGTCGCTGCTGCATCTCGCAGCGAACGTAGGACGCCAGCTGGACGTCGACACCATGCAACGCGACAACACTCTCACCCCCGCGACGGGCGCCGACCTGGCCATGACCCTGGGCCGCATCGCCGTCGCAGCATTCGCCGACATCACCAGCCAGGACAACTGGCTCGCCGGTGACGAAACGTTCCTCGAAGTGTTGATCAAGGTGTCCGAGCCCGGTTACACACCGGCCGACCCGACCAGCAAGGTTGCCGCCAAGACCGACGAGAACGGCGAGCCGCTTCCCGCGGAAACAGCCGTCAATCTCGCCTACCTACCGTCGAAGGTCGCCAAGGAGATCATCGGATTCATCGGATCCAACACCGACACGGTTTCAGTCGCCATGAACGATCCGTACGGCCAGACCCTCGAACCAGGAACGGGTGCCCACTTCGACTACTGGCGCGATTCCGACGCATCCAACGGCAAGCCCCTCACGTCGGCCCAGTACGCAGCGGCCTGGCTGACCCAGCTTGCCAAGGACGCCGAGGCAGGCAAGCCGATCAAGTCCAAGGAAGTGCAGCAGGAGGCGCGCATGGTCGTGCTGTCCGAAACCACGACTGCCACTACCGCGGCCGCCAGCACGACGACGGCAGCCCCGACGGGGGTCGCCGCTCCGGGCGTCGCAGTTCAGCCTGGCGCCGCGCTTCCGGTTGCCCCGGCCGTCCCCGTCGATCCAGCCCTCCCCGTCGATCCGGTCCTCCCGGTCGACGGCCAGCTGCCCGCTCAGGATCCCGCCGCAGCTTCCGTCGCCGTGACTCCGGGAGCCGCCGCCTCGGTCGCGCCGAACACGGCAGCCGTCCCGACCACGACGACGGTTACCCCCGCTCGGTAGCACCCAGCTGTCCAACCCGGCGCCCATCCATCTCGGATGGGCGCCGAGTTCGTTTCGATCAGGCTCGCTTTTGATCAGGCTCGCTTTTGATCAGGAATCGAGAAGCGGGGACCGGGATGCGCCACTAGCGTTCTCGGACATGGACATCACAATTCATTCCTCGTTTCTCCCCCACGACGACGCCGACGCCGCACTGGCGTTCTACCGTGACCTGCTCGGGTTCGAGGTACGCCTCGACGTCGGATACGACGGCATGCGCTGGATCACCGTCGGACCAGCCGGCCAGCCGAACACCTCCATCGTCCTGACGCCCCCCGCCGTCGATCCCGGCATCACCGACGACGAGCGTCGGACGATCCTCGAGATGATGGCGAAGGGCACGTACGCAGGCCTTCTGCTCGCGACGCCCGACCTGGACGTCACCTTCGACAAGCTCCAGGCAGCCGACGCCGACGTGGTCCAGGAGCCGACCGAGCAGCCGTACGGCGTGCGCGATTGCGCAGTCCGAGATCCAGCGGGCAACCTTCTACGAATACAGGAAGTCCGTTGAGCTGACCGGGCTCCCGCGTCCTGGTTAGATCAAACCCGTTATAGAAGACCTCGCAGACTCGAGCACGCCCAAGAAGATGGAGACAGACGAGATCATGGTCGCACGGACGTCGACCGCAGCACCCCAACCCCACGTTGCCGACAGCCACGATCTCATTCGGGTCAAGGGCGCACGAGTGAACAATCTTCAGGACATCAGCGTCGAGATCCCCAAGCGCCGGTTGACGGTCTTCACCGGGGTGTCCGGTTCGGGGAAGAGTTCACTCGTGTTCTCGACGATCGCCGCCGAGTCACAGCGCATGATCAACGAGACCTACAGCGCCTTCGTCCAAGGGTTCATGCCGAGTCTCGCCCGGCCCGATGTCGACCTTCTCGACGGTCTGACCACCGCCATCATCGTCGACCAGCAGCGGATGGGTGCCAATCCGCACTCCACCGTCGGGACCGCCACAGATGTCAATGCGATGCTTCGGATCCTGTTCAGCCGGATCGGAAAGCCGTATATCGGTACGGCACAGGCATTTTCGTTCAACGTCGCATCGGCGTCCGGTGCAGGTGCCGTGACGGTGAACAAAGGTGGCCGGGAAACCAAGGAGAAGCGGACGTTCAGTGTCACCGGCGGCATGTGTCTGCGATGCGAGGGCAGAGGTTCGGTCAGCGACATCGATCTGACAGCACTGTACGACGACAGCAAGTCCCTCAACGACAGCGCCATCACGATCCCGGGTTACAGCATGGAGGGTTGGTACGGTCGCATCTTCCGCAGCTGCGGTTACTTCGACCCCGACAAGCCGATCGCGAAGTTCACCAAACGCGAACTGAACGACCTGCTCTACCGCGAGGCGACGAAGATCAAGGTCGAGGGCATCAACCTGACCTACCTGGGTTTGGTTCCGCAGATCCAGAAGTCGTTCCTGTCCAAGGATGTCGACGCGATGCAGCCGCACATAAGGGCGTTCGTCGAACGCGCGGTCACGTTCGACACCTGCCCGGACTGCGATGGCACGCGTCTCAACGACGGGGCTCGATCGTCGAAGATCAAGGGAATCAACATCGCCGACGCCTGCGCCATGCAGATCAGTGATCTCGCGACCTGGATCAGTGGCCTGAAGGAGCCGTCGGTGGCCCCGTTGCTGGAGTCGCTGTCGGAGACGTTGGACTCGTTCGTGCAGATCGGCCTGGGCTATCTATCGCTCGAACGGCCCGCCGGCACGCTCTCCGGCGGCGAGGCACAGCGCACCAAGATGATTCGGCACCTCGGTAGTTCGCTGACCGACGTCACCTACGTGTTCGACGAGCCGACCACCGGCCTGCATCCGCACGACATCGAGAACATGAACGATCTGCTTCTGCAGTTGCGCGACAAGGGAAACACCGTCCTCGTCGTCGAACACAAACCCGAGACCATCGTCATCGCGGACCACATCGTCGACCTCGGTCCCGGCGCGGGGACCAACGGTGGAAACGTGTGTTTCGAGGGTACCGTCGAGGGTCTGCGCTCGAGCGACACCATCACCGGTCATCACTTCGACGACCGAGCTGCCGTGAAGGATTCGGTACGCGAATACACCGAAGTCGTCGAAATTCGCGGAGCCGACACGCACAACCTGAAGAACGTCGACGTCGACGTCCCGCTCGGTGTGCTCGTCGTGGTGACCGGTGTCGCCGGGTCGGGTAAGAGCTCGCTGATCCATGGCTCGATGTCCGGTCTCGACGACGTCGTCGCCATCGACCAGGGCGCGATACGCGGATCACGCCGCAGCAATCCGGCAACGTACACGGGGCTGCTCGAACCGATTCGCAAGGCGTTCGCCAAGGAGAACGGCGTCAAACCTGCTCTGTTCAGCGCCAATTCGGAGGGCGCCTGCCCGACGTGCAACGGCAACGGCGTCATCTACAGTGATCTTGCCATGATGGCCGGCGTCGCCATCCCCTGCGAGGAATGCGAAGGCAAGCGCTTCCAGGCCGCGGTTCTCGACTACCACTTCGGCGGCAAGGACATCAGCGAGGTACTGGCGATGTCCGCAGCACAGGCCGAGGAGTTCTTCCGCGACGGCGACTCGAAGCTGCTTGCAGCACACAAGATTCTGACGAGACTGGTCGACGTCGGGCTCGGCTACATCAAGATCGGGCAGCCGTTGACGACTCTGTCCGGCGGGGAACGGCAGCGCCTGAAGCTTGCAACCCATATGGGCGACAAAGGCGGCATCTATGTCCTCGACGAGCCGACGACGGGCCTGCACCTCGCCGACGTCGAGCAACTCCTGGGACTGCTGGACAGGCTTGTCGACTCGGGCAAGTCCGTCATCGTGATCGAGCACCACCAGGCCGTCATGGCGCATGCCGATTGGATCATCGACATCGGCCCCGGCGCAGGTCACGACGGTGGTCGAATCGTGTTCGAGGGGACGCCTGCCGATCTGATCGCCGCAGGTTCCACCGTCACCGGCCAACACCTGGCCGCGTACGTGGGGAGGTAGCGAGAGCAATGGCTCGGCTGATGTTCTTTCACGGCGCAGGCGGATACGTCGAGGATCGCGTGTTGGTCGACGGACTGTCCGACGCACTCGGTATCGCTCCGACAATGCCGCAGCTCCCAGACGAGGACATGTCGTACGAGTCGTGGGCGGGGCCGGTGCGGTCATACATGCGCGAACTGGATCCGGAGGACATCGTCGTCGCACATTCCTTCGGGGCGTCGATTCTGCTGCGGGTACTCGCCGAAAAGAGGTGGGATGTCCCGACGAGAGCGACGTTGCTGGCGATGCCCGACTGGGGCCCCGACGGCTGGGACGTGCCCGAATACGCGTTCTCCGGGCCCGAGCCCGAGGCAGCGCTGTCGCTGCACCATTGTCGGGACGACGAGGTAGTCGACTTCACCCACCTCTCGCTGCACGCAGCACGACTACCGTCCGCCCGGCTCGTCGAGCACCCATCCGGTGGGCACCAGTTTCTCGGAATGATCGGGGCAATCGCTGCTGACGTCAGCGGACAGTAGGTGGTGTGCCCACTCCCCAGCTGGCAGATTCGTATCGGGATTTCTCCAAACCGGTCGAATCACCTGCCCACCTGACGCGCGCATCCCTTACCATCACCCAGGTGGGGGGAAACGAGAATCCGAAGGAGCGTTTGGCACGCCTGGTCATCGAGCGTGTCCAGAGCGAGGGTGGGTCCGATCCGCATCTCGATACCTCCGCATTCGCAGTCAGGTACAACGGCAGCGCCGTGCTCCCACTGGACCATCTCCTTCGGGACACGGCAGATGCGTCCGAACTGGATCTGGAGTCCCACGTCGCACATTTCGTGGCGACGACGATGTCCTCCAACGGGTGGCCGGGAAACTGGAACGACGCCCTTCCGCGGCTCAGGCCGGTTCTGAAGCCGTCGACCTACACGCTCGGATCCCCGTCGGGTCTGCTGCTCTCCCGTCGCGTCTTCCCTCTCGTCGACGAGCTCGTCGTGGTCGACATGCCTGCCCATCGCGAAGTCGTGTCGTGGGAGACGATCGGCAAGTGGGGCGTCGACCCGTCCACCGTGTTCGCCGCAGCGCGATCCAATCTCGCGACGATCACGCAGCACGCTGATCCGACGAAGGGTCGCGCGACTCAACGGCTCGTCGACAAGGGCGGGCAGTACTTCACCTCGTGGCTGCTGGATCCGGGCTGGCTCCAATCTCACCGTCGCCGCTTCGGCTGTGCACCGGTAGCCTTCGTACCGGACGTCGATACCCTCTACGTCGTGCCGAGCGACGATTCCGCGCTGCTCGCCAGGCACTTCCGCCTGATCGAAGACCAGTACACGCATACGTCACGATCACTGTCTCCGCAGGCGTACACCGTCGACGACGCGGGTACCGTCGTCACATACGATCAGGTCCGCCCCGAGGACCCAGGTAGCAGTCGGGCCCGCTGCGTGCACATAGCCAAAGAATATGCAGCGCAGGAGAGTTGGCTCACACGACAATACGAGCTGGATCGGATCAGCTCCGACGTCGCGGCGGCGACCGTCAAGGCAACCTCGTTCGGGCCCCGGACGGTGACGATCTGGGCCGACGGTGTCGACTGCACTTTGCCCCAGACCGATCTCGTCGCGTTCTACCGCGACGGTTCGCCGCCGTTCTACGTGCAGTTCGAGGACGTATCGTCGATCACGGGCATGCGACCGATGGACGGGCTCGACCCCGTCCGGTATCGCGTCCCCGCCTGGCCCCCCGCTGGCATCGTCGAACAGCTTCGTGCGCACAGCATTTCGATCGACTGACGAACTCAGCGGACAATGGTGTACTCGTTGACGACGACACCGGACCCGAAAGGCGTGCTGGCGACGAGGTCGGCGCGACCGACCGCGTAGTCCCGGTCTGCGAAGATTTTCTTTCCCGAGCCCAGCAGTATCGGATTGACTTTGATGATCAGTCGGTCGATCTCGTCGATCAGCGCCGAGGCCAAAACCCCTCCTCCGGCGAGCCAGATGGCACTGCCGTTGTCCTGCTTGAGCTCTCGCACAGTCTCGACCGGGCTCCGATTCGTCACGGTTACCGCAGGTTCGACGCCGGCGCCGATGTGATCGTTCGAGAACACGTACTGCCTCAGATGGCCGTACGGGCCGTTCGACGGGTGCGGCCGTCCGACGTCGTAGGTGTTCCACCCCATGACGACGGTGTCGAATCGCGTCAGCGGCGGTTCGAGGCCTGTCATCTGCAGACCGATCGTCGGGATCGTATCGGTGTACTCCGCCAGGATCATGTCGATGTGGTCGCCCTGTTGCGGGAACGCATCGAAGGTGTCGTCGGGCGCGGCGATGTATCCGTCGAGACTGACTGCCACGTAGTAGACCAATTCACGCATGGTGTTCTCCGATCACGACGGCTGTAGTGAATGCGAACTCAGACTACGACATCTGTCGTGGTTCAGCTAGTCTTTTCGCATGGCACGCAACCCTCAGCGCAGATCCGAGCTCGCCGACGCCGGTCTGCGCATACTTGCGCGGGAGGGCGCACGCGGGCTCACACACCGTGCGATAGACGAGGAAGCGAAGGTACCGAAAGGTACCAGCTCCAACTACTTTCGATCGCGATCGGACGTCATCGCCGGCATGATCGAACGCATCGGAGATCGGCTCGCGCCCGACCCGACGATCCATCGAACACTGGCCTCGAAGACCCCGAGTCCCGAGCTGTTCGGCGACTACATGCGCGACATCGTCGCCCGATTGCTCGGCAATCGCGACATCACGCTCGCTCTGTTCGAACTCCGCCTGGAGGCATCACGGCGCCCGGAAATCAGGGACGTTCTCGGCAGCTGGCAGCGATCCAACTTTCGCAGCGACGTCGAGTTCAACCTCGCCGCCGGCCTACCGGGCGGTGCACGCGAGGTCGCGCTCTTCCACTACGCGATCGACGGGCTGCTGTTCGATCGACTCACATACCCGATCGATCCGGACACCTCGACCGACGACATCGTGGACTCCCTCGTCGCGGGATTGCTGCACTGACCTACCCGAACTCCACACCCTGAGCGAGCGGCAGCTCGTTGGAATAGTTGACCGTATTCGTCGCCCGACGCATATAGGCTTTCCATGCGTCCGAACCGGATTCGCGCCCACCACCGGTTTCCTTCTCGCCACCGAACGCACCGCCGATTTCCGCGCCCGACGGACCGATGTTGACGTTGGCAATTCCGCAGTCGGATCCCGCTGCCGACAGGAACTGCTCTGCCTCGCGTAGATCGGTCGTGAATATGGACGACGAAAGCCCCTGCGGCACATCATTGTGCAACGCGATAGCTTCCTCGAGGGTGTCGTAGGTGAGCACATAGAGGATCGGTGCAAACGTTTCGTGTCTGACGATATCGGTCTGCGCAGGCATCGTGATGACAGTCGGCTGCACGTAATAGGCGTATTCACCGAAGATGTCGACTCGCTGACCACCGGCCCGAACGGTGCCACCCGCGCCCACCGCCGCGTCGACAGCCTTCGCGTATCCCGCAAACGCCGGGGCGTCGATCAGCGGCCCCACCAACGTGTCGGAATCCAGAGGCGAACCGATGGACAGCGATTCGTACGCTCGCGTGATGCGCTCGACAAGTTCCTCAGCGATGGACGAGTGCGCGATGACCCTGCGCAGCGACGTACACCGTTGTCCCGCAGTGCCTGCGGCGGAGAACACTATGCCGCGCGTGGTCAGGTCGAGGTCCGCGGACGGCGTCACGATCGCAGCGTTGTTGCCCCCGAGCTCGAGCAACACTCGGCCGAATCGCTCGGCGACGCGGGGAGCGACTGCGCGGCCCATGCGCGTCGAACCGGTCGCCGACAGCAACGCCACCCGCGAATCGTCGACGAGAGCTTCACCCGCAACCCGGTCGCCGATGACGAGCTGAGCGACCTTGGGATCGACGCCGGCCTTGGCAGCAGCCCTTTCGAACAATGCCTGGACTCCGAGCGCGGTCAACGGCGTCTTCTCCGACGGCTTCCAGATGACGGTGTCGCCGGCGACCAGGGCCAGCACCGCGTTCCACGACCAGACGGCGACCGGGAAGTTGAACGCCGTGATCACGCCGACGACGCCGAGGGGGTGCCACTGTTCCATCATGCGGTGGCCGGGTCGCTCGGTGGCGATGGTGTTTCCGTAGAGCTGGCGGGACAGACCGACCCCGAAGTCGCAGATATCGATCATTTCCTGAACCTCACCGAGGCCCTCGGACACGATCTTGCCTGCTTCGATGGAGACAAGCGCTCCCAGATCGTCCTTGTACTCGCGTAGCAGTTCCCCGAGCTCCCGGATCAGTCCGCCGCGAACCGGTGCAGGGACCGTGGACCACCCTGCGAAGACGGATTTCGCATCGGCGATGACGGCATCGACGTCCGCAACGGTTGCCGCGGCGAGCGAGCCCAGATTGCCACCGGTGATGGGCGAACGCGCGACGATCGGCAGCTGCGACTGCGAGACGTCCAGATCGACGCTCACGCCGAGCCGATCCAGGATCGAACGAGTCCGAACGCTCAACTCATCGTGGGTGACGGGTGAGGACATGTACTTCCACCTTCCGTGTGAAGTCGAGCTGGAGCCAGACGGGGCGAGTCGGCAGCTCTTCCCAATCTAGTCGAAGGCAGTGCGACAGTAAAATTTCCTGCCATAGCCGGTTGCATACGGAATATTAACGGGTATCTTGGCAATCATGACGCAGGTATTGCACTCTCCCGCCATCCCGACCGAACCCACGGTCGTCACCGAACCCACGGTCGTCCCCCCGGGTGCGGTGCATTCCACGATCGGCCGTCACATGCTGGCGGACGGCTTTGCGATGGTGCTCGATCTGGACGCGTCGCGCGGTTCGACGCTCGTCGATGCCCGTGACGGCACCGAATACCTCGATCTGTTCACCTTCTTCGCCTCCAACGCGCTCGGAATGAACCATCCGGCGCTCGTCGAGGACGAGACGTTCAAGGCCGATCTGCTGCAGGCCGCAATGAACAAGCCGAGCAACTCCGACATCTACACCACGGCGATGGCGCAGTTCGTCGACACCTTCGCCCGAGTCCTCGGTGATCCGCGCCTACCGCATCTCTTCTTCGTCGAAGGTGGGGCGCTGGCCGTCGAGAATGCTCTGAAGGTCGCGTTCGACTGGAAGAGCCGCTGGAACGAGGCCCACGGCATCGACCCAGCACTCGGTACCCAGGTCATGCACCTCGAGCATGCGTTTCACGGCCGTTCGGGCTACACGATGTCGCTGACGAACACCGACCCGAACAAGGTCGCACGATTCCCCAAGTTCGACTGGCCCCGCATCCCGTCGCCGTACATCCGCGCCGGTGCAGACATGGATGCACTCGAAGCCGACGCCCTCGCTGCGGCGCGACTCGCTTTCGAGGCCAACCCGCACGACATCGCGTGTGCGATCGTCGAGCCCATCCAGGGCGAGGGCGGTGACAATCACTTCCGTCCGCAGTTTCTGCAGCAACTTCGCGATCTGTGCCACGAGTTCGACGCCCTGTTCGTCGTCGACGAGGTGCAGACCGGCGCGGGCATGACCGGAACCGCATGGGCGTTCCAGCAACTCGGTGTCGTGCCGGACGTCCTGGCGTTCGGCAAGAAGGTGCAGGTCTGCGGAGTGATGGCCGGAGGCCGCGTCGACGATGTCGAGAACAACGTATTTGCGGTGTCGTCACGCATCAACTCGACGTGGGGAGGCAACCTCACCGACATGGTGCGGGCGCGGCGAATCCTCGAGGTCGTCGAATCGGAGAATCTGATCGATCGGGCCGCAGTTCTCGGCGACGCACTTCTGCGACGCCTGCACGAGATGGCCGCTCGCCACGACATCGTGACCGAGGTGCGCGGACGAGGGTTGATGTGTGCCTTCACGCTGCCCGACGCGGCGCTGCGCGATCGGCTCGTCGACGACCTTCGCGACACCGAGCACGTACTCGCGCTTGGATGCGGCGTCAGCGCCGTACGGTTCCGACCGGCGCTGACGATGAGCGAGGCCGATCTGGAGCGGGGGGTCGAGGCGATCGAGCGGTCTCTGCACCGGCTCGTCTGATTCGAACTGCGCGACGTCGCGCGCGTATGTATAGTTCCCCACGCGAAAGACCGACCGGTCTTTCTTGCGGGAGCCTGCAGCGCAGGCGCCCCGCTCGCGTTGGGGAGGTCATACGTGCCATATCTCGGCTTGATCATCATGATCCTGTGGGTGTTCTGCCTGATCGACGTCATCACCGCCGACGACTCAGGTGTGCGTCACCTTCCCAAGATGATGTGGCTACTGCTGGTGATCTTCATTCCGCTCGCCGGTTCGATCGTGTGGCTGTTGGTCGGACGGCCCATCGACGGTGGCATTTGGGGCGGCGCCGGTTCTAGGCAGCGAAGCAACTCTGACTTCCCCGAGTACGACGCGAAGCCGGGCCGAGCCGTCGCAACCAGCCCCGATGCCGACGAGGAATTCCTGCGCCAATGCCGGGCTCGCGCCGAAGAGCAGCGTCGGGCAGCGCGGAACCAGAAAGACTCGGAAGACAACTAGCTCCGCCGCAGCCGGGCCAAGGCGGCTCCGCCGCAGTGGCACGGTTAAGTGCGTTCCGATGCACTCATTCGTGCCACTGAGGGTGGAACCCGCCTTCTCCGGTACGTGACCTGGGGATACGTACCAGTGTCGTCGAGCCCTACGTCGGCCTGCACGTTGTACACATCCTGAACGAGTTCTTTCGTGATCACCTCCGCCGGAGTCCCGACGGCCACGATCGTGCCCTCGCGAAGCACCACGATGCGGCCGCAGAACATCGCCGCCAGATTCAAGTCGTGCAACGCGATGAAACTCGTCAACGGCAGATCCGACACCAACGCCAGGATGTCCAATTGATGTTGGATGTCGAGGTGATTGGTCGGCTCGTCGAGCAGTAACTCCGTCGGCTCCTGAGCCAGAGCCCGCGCAATCTGAACGCGCTGCCTCTCTCCGCCGGACAGTGTGTGCCACATCCGATGAGATTTCGACGTCATCCCGGTCTGTTCGAGCGCACGCGCGACAGCGCGAGCGTCCACCGCCGAATCACCGCCGAACATGCCCTGGTGCGGGATCCGCCCCAAACTCACCACGCCCTGCACCGAAATGTCGACGTCGGTGTCCGAGTGCTGATCGACCATCGCGATCCGTCGCGCTATCTGCCTACGTCGCATCGACTTCATCGCCGAGCCGTCCAGTGTCACCGTCCCCTCGTCGGGTGCGACGATGCCCGCCAAAATTCGTAGCAGCGAGGACTTTCCCGATCCGTTGGGTCCGATCAGGCCCACCGTCTCACCGGGCTTCGGGTCGAAGTCGACGCCGCCGAGGATCGACTGCGAACCCCTCGACCAGTGAATTCCGTTGGCTCGAATAGTCATCGAGTCCTCCGCATCCGGTACAGAATCATCGCAAATGCAGGTACGCCGATCAGCGCAGTCACCACTCCGACCGGAATCTCCTGCGGTTGAAAGACAGTTCGCGCGACTGCATCGACCCACACCATGAAGATGGCTCCGACGAGCACCGTCGTCGGCAGCAGTCTGCGGTGGGCGGCTCCGACTAGGAATCGTGCCGCGTGCGGTAGGACGAGGCCGACGAATCCGATGGCGCCCGCGGCACTGACGAGCGTCGCGGTAATCAAGGCCGTGAGCACGAGCAGCAATAGCCGAATCCACTTCACCGACACACCGAGGGTGGCTGCGGCATCGTTACCGAACGTGAAGGCGTCGAGCGCAGACGAGTACAGAAGACATATGACAATGCCTACGGCACAGACGAATCCACACATCGCGACATCTGCCCAGTCTGCGCCGGCGAGCGAACCGAGCAGCCAGAACAGAATCCCACGCGTCTGCTCGGCGTCCGCCGATGAGATTACGATGAACGAGGTCAGCGCCGAGAAGAGCTGAGTGCCTGCGACTCCGGCGAGAACTACTCGATCTGTACCGCCTCCGGCTCCTGCTGCAAGCAACATCACCAGTACGAACGAAAACACTGCGCCGAAGAACGCACCTGTGGACAAGGACAACACACCGCTGCCGATACCGAGCACCGCCACCAGCACGGCACCCGTCGAGGCGCCCGAAGAGATGCCGAGAACGAACGGATCCGCCAGTGGATTACGAAGCAGCGACTGCATGATCGCCCCGCACAACGCCAGACCGGCACCGCAGATCGCAGCCAGCAGAGTTCGAGGAAGCCGAAGTTCCCAGACGATGCCGTCCTTGATTCGGCTCACGTTCGAGTTCCCGAACCCCAGGTGCTCGAGCACGATGCGATACACATCGGACACCGACAGATTCGCCGGACCGATCGTGATCGCGAACGCGATCGACAGCGTCAGAACTACGGAACCGACAAGCAGCAACGGCAGCAGAAGGCTCCGCCTGGCTGTCAATTCGCCAAGCCCCAGCCCTGCAGTGCGGCCGCCACCTTTTCGACGCCGTCGACTGTGCGGATCGACGGGTTCAGATCGGCGCCGTTGACGACGATATAGCGCTTGTCGACGACCGCCTGCAGTCTCTGCGTCACCGGATCGGACTCGAGAAACTCGATCTTCGAATCGAGGGCGTCGCCGGCCAGTGTGCGACGGCTCAGATCGGCGAGCACGAATGCGGTGGGGTTGCGATCCGCGACCGACTCCCAACTCACCTGAGGCCATTCGTCGGTGGTGTCGGAGTAGATGTTCTGTGCGCCGACCGAATTGGTGATGATGCCGGAGGATCCGCAGCAACCGGCCATGTACGGGGTCGCGGTGTCGGCGAACCAGTAGACCAGCGAGGTGCCGGATGCCGTGACCGCCCCCGATGCCGCATCGAAGCGATCCTGCAGTTCACCGATGAAGCGCTCGCCGCGTTCACGTACGTCGAAGATGGCCGCGAGATCGCGAATCTCCTGATAGACCGTGGCTATTTCGAGGGGATCGGTCCGCGCCCCGTCGGAGTTGACGCTCTCGTCGGTCTTGCCATTGCAGTCCGTCGGCGAGAGATAGTTGGGGACGCCGAGTTGCTCGAACTGACTGCGATCGGCGACGCCCCCCGGGCCGAGCGTGCCGCCGAACGACGCCGACACGAAGTCCGGTTCGGCGTCGAGGACGACCTCGAGGGCAGGCTTGTTGTCCGCCAGACGCGGAACTTTGGCATTGTCCGACGCCAAGTTGTCGCGAACCGGATCGGTCCACGTCGCGGTTCCGACCATCCGATCAGCGAGCCCGAGGCTCAGCAAGATCTCGGTCGAACTCTGATTGAGCGAGACCGCACGCTGCGGAGGAGCGTCGACGACGACATCCTGCCCGCAGTTGGTGATGGTCAGCGGGTAGTTGGAGTTGTCGTCGGTTGTCTGGGCTTCGGTGGTCGTCGAGCCCGAGGAGCAGCTCGACAGGATCATCGCCGCTGCGAGTGCAACGACGGACAGGGAGGTGCGCTTGGCCATGAGAAGGGCGGGAACTTCCTACTAGGGGCTCGTCTCGCGGAGCCTTGATCGAAAGATCGTGGTGAGCAAGCGATCGGACTTCTGTTCGTGAACGAGACAGTTACCGTTGCGCGTCAGTCCCGGATTCGCACCGGGTTCCCTTGCACCCCACGTGACCGCGCGAGCGGTCCGAGGGTGACCTTATCCTGCCGCGGGTGTGTACAGTAAGCGGCCATGTACGCGAACCGCTCCGTAGCAGGATCATGGTGGTGGCGCTCCTAGGCGCCCACACCTCGCGTATTTCTACCTGTGGCCGCCTTTCGAGGTGGCCATTTTTCATGTCCTGGTCACTCTCGAAGTCCGTTCTCACCCGAGAGGCATTCGATGAACGACCTGTTGACCAGAGCACTGTCCGGCTCCGAACACTGTGCACTGCTGAGCCGTGAGCACGGCGTCGATGTCCTGATCGGTGACGTTGTCACCGTCGATTCACTGGCCGACATCCCGCTCGATCCGGGGGCCGACGGACCCGACGTACTCGCCCTCGTGCCGTTTCGCCAAATCTCCGAACGCGGGTTCGTGTGCCACGACGACGATGCCGCCTTGCACTGCCTCCGGGTGCGCGAGCACGCACGAGTAAGCGTGGACGAGGTACTGGCCGCGATGTCGCCGGCCGAGTTGAGGGTGACCGACGGCCGTTTCGAACCCGCAGACGACGAGTACGGATCGATCGTCTCGCGAGTTCTCGCCGACGAGATCGGTACCGGCGCGGGTGCGAACTTCGTGATCCGTCGCGACTTTCGTGCGCGGCTCGCCGACGCGTCGCGAAGTGGACTCGAGATCTTCCGGCGACTGCTAAGCGGCGAATCCGGCTCCTACTGGACCTTCTTCGTACACACGCCGTCGATCACCCTCGTCGGTGCGACGCCCGAGCGTCACGTCGGATTCGACGGGACCTCCGCCACCATGAACCCGATCAGCGGCACCTATCGGCATCCAGTCGAAGGACCCTCCGGTGCGGGCGTTCTCGACTTCCTGGACGACGCGAAGGAGAACGCCGAGCTGTTCATGGTGGTCGACGAGGAACTGAAGATGATGAGCCGGATATGTGCGGAAGGCGGCCGCGTCATCGGGCCCCGCCTCAAGCAGATGGGGCATCTGACGCACACCGAGTACGTCCTCGTGGGAGAAAGCTCGCTCGACCCGCGCGAGATCTTGCGTCGGACGATGTTCGCGCCGACTGTCACCGGTTCGCCGATCGAGAACGCGGCTCGCGTCATCGAACGCTACGAGACATCGGGACGCGGGTACTACTCAGGAGTGCTGGCACTGTTCGAGGGAGCTCGTGGTGTGTCCACCGTCGACGCGCCGATTCTCATTCGGACCTGCGAAATCGCCCCCGACGGTGAGTTGAAGATTTCGGCCGGCGCGACGCTGGTGCGCAACTCGGTTCCCGAACACGAAGTGGCCGAGACGAGATCGAAGCTGGGCGGCGTGCTGGCAGCTCTCGGCGTCGAGGCACCTAGACCGCCGGCCTCGGCGGCGGTGCGGTTGTCGGACTTTCCAGGCGTGTCCGACGCACTCACGCGCAGAAACGAAAAGCTGGCGTCGTTCTGGCTCGACGAACAGCCGAAGGTGGACACCGAACTCAGTGGCAAGACAGCGGTGGTGGTGGATTTCGAGGACCAATGGACAGCGATGCTCGCGCACCAGTTGAGGCATCTCGGCATGGCTGTGTCCGTCGTACGGTGGGAGGACTACGTGTCGAGCGACGCCGACCTGTTGGTCTGCGGGCCGGGACCAGGTGATCCCCGCGAGTCGTCGAATGCCCGGATCAGCGCGGTCGAATCTGCTCTGCGCGAGCGACTTACGAGCGGATCCCCGCTCCTCGCCATCTGCCTGAGCCACCAGGTGCTGGCCAGGCTGCTGGGGTTGGAAGTCGTCGCACTCGCCCGTCCGCAACAAGGCGTGCAAAAGGTGGCCGACGTCTTCGGGGTGAGTAGGACCGTCGGCTTCTACAACACCTTCGCGGCCACCGCGGGTTCGATCGACGGCGCCCTGGTCTCGGCGGACGGCACCGAGGTCAATGCCCTGCGGGGCAGCGGGTTCGAGTCGATCCAGTTCCACCCCGAGTCCATACTGTCCACCGACGGTATCGGCATCCTGTCCGAGCTGGTCCACAGGTTGCTCATGCCGGCTGGCGTGCCTGTTCGGACCGTTTGCGCCGCTGCCCAGGGAACGCATCGCGAGCGAGCACAACCGTCAGCAGAGCTGCGGCAACCAGCAGAGCTGCGACTATCGTGACGACCGCGATACTGCTGCGATCGACGACTATGCCACCCACCAGAGCACCCGACGCGATGGCCAACTGGAATGCGACGACGTAGATCGCCGATGCACGATCCGGGTCGTTGCGGGAGGTGTTGAGCACCGAGGACTGCAGGCACACCGGAACGGTCGTGAATGCGAATCCCCAGAGCCCGATTGCGAGGACAGCAAGCACCGCAAGTGATCCCGGTACCGACTGCACGGTCGTCCACAGCACGAGCAGCGCCCCCGCGACGACGCTCAACGCACCGATGGTCGATCGGCGCGGCCACCGATCGAACGTCTTCCCGACCACCCAGATTCCGACGACGCCGCACAGACCGTAGAACAACAGCATCAGCGTCAACGTCGTACCCATCGAACCGAGTCCACGATCGACGAGCAACGAGAAGTAGGTGTACGCGATGAAGTGACCGAGCACAGCGAGGAACGTGACGACGCAGATCAGCAGCAAGGACCGATCGAGGGTTCGGGTCTTCGGAGCCCTGGATCGGACCGATTCGACCTTCATCGCAGGCAACACGAAGCACAGGGTGATGGCAATGGCCGCAGCAACCAGCCCGATACACATCGAGGCCGTTCGCCACCCGAGCCACTGCCCGAGTGCGGCCGAGAGAGGATTGCCGGCCACCAGCGCCAACGACGTTCCCGCGTACACCGTCGCAATCGCTTTGCCCTGCTTGCCCGGTGCAGCGAGGGACGCCGCCACCGGTGCGACGACAGCCCAGAACACTCCGTGCGTCGAAGCACAGATCATCCGCGCGACGACGAGCATCGGATATCCGACGGCGATGGCCGATATCAGTTGCGACACAGCCAGAGCTGCAACCGTGACGACGACGATTCGCCGACGTGGCCACCGCCGAACGAACGTCATGAACGGCATCGTCATCACAGCGACGCCGTACGCATAGAAGGTGAGGAGCAACCCGACACTGGACTCACTGACGTTCATGTCCGTCGAAATCTCCGGCAGAAGCCCCACCGGAAGCGTCTCGGCAGTGACGTAGACGAACGCAGCGGCCGCGAGCACGCTCAGACGGAGCGCGTTCGAACCCGGCATCCTCGTGTGAACCATGCTGTGTATCGTTACACAACTCGCCGGGAGACGCTAGTGTTGACCCATGGGAACCCGCCCGACCATGGCAGACGTCGCCGCCGCCGCAGGCGTCTCCGTCATGAGCGTCTCGTACACCTACAACCAACCGGCCAGGGTGTCCGAGGCGACGAGGGGCAAGGTCCGCGACGCCGCAGCCCTACTCGGGTACGCCGGCCCGAACCCGGCAGCACAGGGTCTGCGCAGTGGAAAGAGCAACAATCTGGGCGTCGTACTCACCGAGAAACTCACCTACTCGTTCGAGAATGCACAGGCGCGAGCCTTCCTGTCCGGTGTCGCGGAGGCCTGCCTCGACACCAACTCCGGACTCGTACTGCTCCCCAACTCGAGGATGGGGACCGATCTGGACCGGATACGAGATGCCCACGTCGACGGTTTCGTGCTGTGGACGACCGTCGTCGACGACCCCATGCTCGGCGTGGTGGTCGGTACCGGAAAACCCATCTGCATTCAGGGCGGGCCGGTCTTTCCCGGGACCCAACTGATCGGGATCGACGACGTCGTCGCTGCACACGCGGTCGGAGCAGTAGGAATCGAAGGTGCGAAACATCCTGCGGTGATCAGCTTTCCACGTGATCGGGATCGCCAGACCCACATCGTCTTCGGTCCCGACCCCGACGACGCCACCTTCCCGGTCACCGCCGCGCGCCTGACCGGATACCGACAAGCCGTCGTCGACGCCGGTGTCGACTGGGCCGACATTCCCGTCGCGTTCGTTCCCGTCAACTCACGCGACGAGGGTCGTCGAGCGGCCGAGGAACTGATCACACGCGGGTACGACGCGATCCTGTGCACCAGTGACGATCTCGCCCTCGGTGTGCTGGATGTCGGGGCCGATGTCAGGGTCACCGGCTGGGACGACTCCGAGGCAGCACAAGAGGCAGGGCTCACCACCGTCGCACAGTCCTTGTTCGACCAGGGCCGAGACGCCGCCCGCTGGGTGCTCGGAACACGGCCGGACATCGCGGACGCTCCCTGGTCACTGAAGGTCCGGCGTTCGGCCCAACGACACACGTAGGTCCTATGTTGGGGTAGAAGGAAACAAGGGCGTCGCCCTGTTTCTAGCGCGAAAGCAAACCTAGGGGCTATTCTTGGGTCCGGTCGCCCGGCCGTAGGGGGGAAGCGTGAGCACAGTGCCGTCAGCGCCCCGTCGTATCTCGGTGAATCCGTTCGCATGCTCCTACAGCGATCTGGATTCGATGACGGATCCCCTGTTGATGGTCGACGGCGCATTCACTGTCACCTACGCCAACCCCGCAGCGATGTCGTTGCTCGCCGCGCCTGCCGATCGAGTCGTCGGTCACTGCATGGATGCGTGGTTCACGGGAACCTCGTGGACCGAGTTCACGACTGCCTGCGCCGCCGCCGACGCTGCTGTCTTCGAAGACTTCTCGTACAGCCTGCAGAAATGGCTGCAGTACAGCACGGTGCGCGGAGCCAGCGGCTATGCGATCTGGACCTCCGACATCACCGCCGAGCGGCTCGGAACCACCCGCACCGAATGGACCGACGAGCTCGCACAGAACATGCTGGATGCAGTGCCCGCCGGCACTGTCGTACTCGACCTCACCGGCACGATCGTGCTGGTCAATCGGGTGTGGACAAGGTTCTGGGCCGACGGACCGGCAGGCAAGTCCTTCAGTCCCGGCAGCAACTACTTCGACCTGTGCCACCGTGCGGCCGCGCAGGGCAACGAGTCCGCTGCTGCGATTTTGGACGGTCTGAACGGCGTCGTCTCCGGCGATCAGCGAGTCTTCTCGATGAACTACAAGTCAGGCGCATTCCACTTTCGACTACGCGCAATCAGACTCGCCGACGGAGCCGGCCTATATCTGACTCACGAGGACGTCGCCGAACTCCACACCGACGACGTAGCCCCCGGTCGGGACCCATTGACCGGACTCCCGAACCGGGAAGAGATCGAATCCCTGCTTGCTCGCGAACTCGCCGTGCGGGCACCGGACAACGAAGTCAGCGTTCTACTCGTCGACATCGACGGATTCCGTGAAGTCAACGACGCGCTCGGCCCGACGTCCGGCGATGAACTCCTACAGTTGGTCGCCGCTCGCATCAAAGCCTCGACCCGACCCACCGACACATTGGGCAGGCTGACAGGCGACGAGTTCGTCGTCATTGCCCGAGGCTGTCAACCGATTGCCGCACGCGCCATGGCGGCAGGTTTCTCCAGTGTCCTCGATCCCTCGTTCGAAATCGGCGACCGACACCTCACCATCACTGCCAGCGTCGGCGTCGCCACCTCGAACCAGAGCACGGTCGACTCCATGCAACTCGTTCACGACGCGACCACAGCAATGCACGCCGCCAAATCGCTGGGCCGCAGCAGCCATCAAGTGTTCTCACCAGAACTGCGCGACAGCAACCGAAATCGGCTGGAGCTGGTGGAGCGACTGCGCGGCGTCGCGATGGCCGAACACGAGCTCGAAATGCTCTACCAGCCGATCGTCGAGCTGTCTACGAGAATTGTCGTCGGAGCCGAAGCCCTCATCCGCTGGAACCATCCCGAACTCGGGTTGCTCATGCCGGACAGCTTCATCGGCCTCGCCGAGGACGCGGATCTCATCATCCCGCTCAGCAACTGGATCCTCACCCAGGTCGGACGGACCTTGGCTGCCTGGCAGTACAAAGACTTCAACGTGCAAGTCGGCGTCAACGTCAGCCCACTGCACTTCGCCGCGGGTACCCTCGCGACGGACGTCAACAGCATCGTCGACTCGCTCGGCATCGAACCAGGACGACTCGTCCTCGAGTTGGCCGAATCGAAATCCCTGCACGACGTCGACGCCGTCTACTACCAACTCATGGACGTTCGACGACACGGATCACTCGTCGCGATCGACGACTTCGGTTCCGGATTCTCCTCCCTCGAACGCCTCGCCACACTGCCCGTCGACATTCTGAAGATCGACAAATCACTGACCCAGCATCTCGACAGCAAAGACCTTCAACGTCGTCGCGCGATGACCGCCCTGTGCAAGGCAGTCGTCGAAGTGACCCACGATCTCGGAAAGGACACCGTCGCCGAAGGCATCGAGACTATCGACCAACTCGAGTCCTGCGTCGACATGGGCGTCACATTCGGGCAAGGTCATCTGCTGGGGCTTCCCATGACCGCCACACAATTCGAAACGATCCTTCTCCAGAACGGCGCCCACAGCGCATCCGCATAAACGCACTGAATATGACGTCAGGACAACGAAGCTGTGAAGATCGACGACGAAATCGAGCGCTTTTCTGCTGCTCCCCGCGCACTCCTGTCCACGATCAACCCAGACGGCACCCCACACCTGGTACCCATCGTTTTCGCACGAACCGGCGATACGCTCGTCACCGCGATCGATTGGAAACCGAAATCCACCCGCAAACTTCAGCGGCTCGAGAACATCCGGGCCGACCCCGCAGTCAGCATGATCGTCGACAATTACGAAGACGACTGGGACAAGCTGTGGTGGGTCCGGGCCAGCGGCTCCGCTCGAGTCATCGAGGCGGATACCGACGCGGGCACAGCAGCCATCGACGCTCTCGTGGCCAAGTACGGCCAGTACGCATCAGCGAGGCCTGACGGTCCCGTCATCGTGGTCGCGGGTCTGACCTGGCGTTCCTGGCGGGCTTCGTAGGTGTATGCGCCCCCTCTCCGGTGACCGAATGTCTGTTTCGGTCACTTGGGGTGAACGAAAGTCTGTTTGAGTCACTCTGAGTGTGCGACTGTCTCATTCGGTCACTGGTGTACTAGCGAATGTCTCATTCGGTCACCTGCGAGCGGAGCGAATGTCCCATTCGGTCACCTGAGGTTCGCCGAAATCCAGTCGCTTTGCGAACGAATCGGCCTCACACTGCTGTCATGACGACAACACCGCCCGAGCGCATCGAACTCGACCAACTCGTCATCCGACGCGAAACGGACGACGACGCTCAGGGCGTGGCCGACGCCATCGCGTCGAACATTTCGCGCTTGGCCCCATGGATGGAGTGGGCCGTCGACAGTGCTGCGAGCGTCGATGCGCAACGCAGCAGAATCGCCGACGCGGCGGTGCAGTGGAACTCGGGCAGTGTCTACGACTACATCGTCTTCGACCCGTCGAATAACGAGGTTCTGGGAAAAATCGGTATCCACCGAACGGCCGAAGACGTGCTCGAGATCGGGTACTGGCTCACCGGAGCTGCCGAGGGCCAAGGAATCGCGACGAGAGCCAGCTCGGCGCTAACGATGATCGCTGCCAGAATGGACGGGGTATCTCGCGTCGAAATCCATTGTGATGCAGCGAATGCGCGCAGCCAAGCGGTACCCGAGCGTTTGGGTTACCGCTTGGATCGCGTTGTCGATCACCCTGTCACTACATCGCACCAGACCGGGCGGCAGATGATCTGGATCTACGACGCCGCACGGTAGCGTGTCCCGCGCGGCACGGCAACGATATTGGGGCGTGGACGTTCCTGCGCTCTCCGATACGCTCGACGGAGGTCTTCGATCACCTGCTGTGGGTCTTCGACAATCATTTTCGGTGTGTAGGCCGTGACGATCACGCCGTGGCCTTCCGCTCCAGCCCGCCGCTTGACCGTCTTTTCGTAATCCGCAGGACTCGCGTGGTGTAGGTACGAATTGATTTCGCTGGCAAGCGCGACATCGTCGAACCACCTGTCTGTATTCATGATGAATACACCGCCCTCGGTGTACAGATCGACGTTGGCCTCGCTCGGTGGCAGGCCACTGCGCTCGAACAGTTTCTCGGCGTCCACCTCGGCCGTGGAGCCGTGGAATGCGCGCCACCGAGGAGCTCATAAAGCGCACGACGCGGAACAGCGCTGCCTCGGCCGCAACCGTCGTCCAGTTCTGTCAGAAGTGAGCTGACGTCGACGACTCCGCGTTGAACGACCTCGGCGATCAAGGCGATACATGCACGTCGATCGCGGATTCGGCGGGCTGCATCGAGCAAGCATCGATCTATCGGTGCCACCGGCAGACCCATTTTGGTCGTTGCTGCGGGCATTCGTTCCGTTCGCTCGGTGACGACGAAGGACACATCCTTGCGGTGCCGCACCGGAGGTATCAGCACCAAAATATCCGCCGACGATTTTGGCGCACCGAACCCGTGGAGCGCGAGACCAGCCCGGCCACTCAGCATCGAGCCGTCGCCGCCGTACATGCTGGCGGCAGTGTCGCGTTGTTGTCGGGACGGTTGCCCGTTGTGCAGCAGGATCAGTCCCGGCAATATCCGCTGCCAAGGTCCACCCGAGGTTCTGTCGACGATCGTCTTCGCTCCCACCCCCATCGCCTTGAGTACGGAAGTCCTGATGACCCCGTTCTTCGATTTCTGTCGCAGCGCGTAATCGTCGTCTGCCCATCCCCCACGTTTCATGGCACACATCGAAACCCAGGTGTGTGACAAATACGGTCGGCCGACCGCACCCCCTGTGGATAACTTCCTAGGTTGTGGATAACTTCTCGGGTGCCGTGGAGTGACCGAATGAGACATTCGCTCCGTTCCGGGGTGACCGAATGAGACATTCGCTAGTACACCAGTGACCGAATGAGACAGTCGCACACTCAGAGTGACTCAAACAGACTTTCGTTCACCCCAAGTGACCGAAACAGACTGTGAGTATGGGTGTGTCCGGTTGATACTGGACTTCTCCAGTGAGTTGGGGCCTGACTCTGAAACAGACCGACGTCTCAGACTGTCCTACGAATGATGTGTCGGCCCCATCTCACTGGCGGTTGTACACACACGCGACCGGTGGGCGAAGTGACCTCATAGGAGCCTGTCCAAAGAGTCCCATCACAGTCTTGTCCGCCGCCCGGCCGGTGCGTGGCCTCCACCTCGAAGGGGATAGCCATGACCAGCATGACCGAAAACCTGCCCGATGTCAGCGCCCGCATCTTCGTCGGCGTCGACACTCATAAGGACACGCACCACGTCGCACTCACCGACCACCTCGGACGTGACCTCGACGACCGAGAGTTCGCCAGCACCGCTGCCGGTGTCACCGAGTTGATCGCCTGGATCACCGCGGCGGGCACTGTCGAACGTGTCGGAGTGGAAGGAACCGGAAGCTACGGATCGACGTTGGCGACCGCATTGCACAACGCCGAGGTAGAGGTCGTCGACGTCGACCGCCCTGACCGTCGTGCGCGCCGAGCCCAGGGCAAATCCGATCCGATCGATGCGCGTTCGGCCGCACGCGCTGCGCTGACCGGAAAAGCCACCACGACACCCAAAGCGCATGACGGCAATGTCGAAGCAATTCGTTTCCTGCACAACGCACGTCACTCCTGTGTGAAGTCGCGTGCCGAAGCAATCACCCAATTGAAGTCGATGATCGTCAACGCCCCCGACCGTATTCGCACCGAGCTTCGAGACCTCACCGATGCGGTCCTGTTCGCCACCTGTAGACGATTCGCGCCCGCTACCCACAGAGTTCTCACACTCGACGAAGCCGTGCAGAACGCGCTGCGAACGATTGCGATCCGAATCGACAGTTTGACCACCGAAGAACGCGACCTCACCAAACACATCGAAGCACTCGTCGCCGAACACGCACCCCAGCTCCTCGCTCGATTCGGCATCGGTGTCAACACCGCGGCTCAGTTGCTGATCACCGTCGGCGACAATCCGGATCGCATCACCACAGAAGCAGCCTTTGCGCACCTGTGCGGTGTCGCACCGATCCAGGCGTCCTCAGGTCGAACGCACCGACACCGACTCAACCGCGGAGGCGACCGTCAAGCCAACCGCGCTCTCTACATCATCGCCCTGGTCCGATTACGCAGCGACGAACGAACCAAGCGCTACCGCGACCGTCGACTGGCAGAAGGCAAAACACCACGCGAAATTATGCGCTGCCTCAAACGTGCCATAGCCCGCGAAGTATTCGGCCTACTTGTACACCCACAGCACGGTTGACAAACATAGGAGCATCATTCGGTCCCCGCACCGCACCCAAACCCCGGCCCCAACCCGCCCGGCTCGACGCCCCGGCCGATGGCCAGTACCTTTGGGAGTGTGTCGGGGGCCACATTGGGGCCCGTGCCGCATGGAACCTGGGGAGGGAAAGCATGGCTATATCGGACATTCAGGAGTACACCCATCTGACCGAGGCGGATATCGAGGCCTTGGGTGCGGAATTGGACGCTATTCGGCGCGATGTGGAGGATTCACGAGGGGAACGGGACGCCCGATACATCCAACGGACCATTGCGTTCCAGCGTTCGTTGATCGTCGCGGGTCGACTGGTTCTGTTCGCGAGCAGGAAGCGCCCGGCGTGGTTGTTGGGTTCGGCGATGCTCGGGGTCGGCAAGATCATCGAGAACATGGAGCTGGGTCACAACGTCATTCACGGGCAATGGGATTGGATGAACGATCCGGAGATCCATTCCAGCAACTGGGAGTGGGACAACACCTGCCCGTCGTCCGGTTGGAAGCACTCGCACAACTTCACCCACCACAAGTACACCAACATCGTCGGCCTGGACAACGATGTCGGCTACGGTGTCCTGCGGATCACCCGCGACCAGAAGTGGCACCCCAAGTACCTCGGGCAGCCCCTGGTCAATGCACTTCTTGCGACGTTCTTCGAGTGGGGCGTCGCACTGCATCACCTCGAGACCGACAAGCTGCGTACCGGTGAGGTGAAGTGGGAAGACAAGAAGGAGATGGCGATCGATGTGCTCCGTAAGGTCGGCAGGCAGGTCGGCAAGGACTACATCCTCTTCCCGCTGCTGACCGGTCCGGCATGGAAATCGACGTTGACGGCCAATGCGACGGCGAACTTCATTCGCAACTACTGGACGTACGGCGTCATATTCTGTGGGCATTTCCCGGACGGGGCGGAGAAGTTCACGCTCGAGGAATACGAGACCGAGACTCAGCCGGAGTGGTATCTGCGTCAGATGTTGGGCAGCGCCAACTTCCGTGCCGGCCCCGTGCTCGCGTTCATGAGCGGCAACCTGTGCTACCAGATCGAGCACCACCTCTTCCCGGACCTGCCGAGCAATCGGTATGCCGAGATTTCGGTCAAGATTCGAGCTCTGTGCGACAAGTACGACCTGCCGTACACAACGGGATCGTTGCCGCACCAGTACGGCCAGACGCTCAGGACCATCCTCAAGCTCTCGCTCCCCAACCGGTTCCTCTCCGCGACCGCCGACGACGCACCCGAAACGTCCTCCGAGCTGAAGTTCCGCATCCGCGGCGGCATGAAGGAGGTGTTCGGCGTCGATCCGGAGACCGGCAAACGTCGTGGCCTGCGGACGGCACTCGCCATGGCAGGCAAGCACACCGCAGTACGGGACCACGCCGTACGGGAACACTGACACTGGTACCCGCAAAGGGTGATAACCGCAGTCCACACTCCGAATGGACAGCACTATCGCTGCCGTCAGCGCTACCGTTGGCCTTGTATACGAGGTAGCGCTGACGGCAGGAGTGGGCATTGACCAGAACATCGGTCTCGACGGAGGAATCGGAGCAGGTCGACAAGCACGTCGAGAAGAAAGCTCCACGAGCTTTCATGCCGCCCGAACACGGCCCACTGCGGCAGGTTCCACACATTTCCGGGCTTGTCCTCGGAGTCTTCGCGGTACTCGTGTTCCTCTGGAGTCTCTCGCCCGCGCTGCGTGTGGTGATTCGCGTTCCCCGCGAGTACGTCGACAACTACTACATCGACGCGCCGGACACCTCGCTTGCTTGGGCGTTGGTCGTCGGCCTCACCGCGGCAGCCCTCGCGAGCCGCAAACGCATCGCATGGTGGTTCCTGACGCTGTATCTCGTACTCGTCTCGTTGAACAATCTGAGTGAAGATCTCAACGGCAAGGACGCCAACGCGTGGGTTGCGCTGGGCGTCCACATCGTCATTCTCGGCATCCTCATCGCAGCACGCAAAGAGTTCTACACACGGGTTCGGCGCGGTGCCGCGTGGAAAGCTCTCGGGGTCCTGATACTCGGCGCGATAGTCGGCACCCTCGTCGGGTGGGGTCTCGTCGCGCTGTTCCCCGGCACACTCCCGGAGAGTCAGACGTTCCTGTGGGCGTTCAACCGGGTCACCGCACTCGCGACGGTCGACAACGAGCAGTTCGACGGTCGCCCACACGGATTCGTCAACACCCTCCTGGGATTGTTCGGCGCACTCGCGTTGCTGGCTGCGGTCGTGACGCTGTTCCGCTCGCAGCGGTCGTCGAACGCACTGACCGGCAGCGACGAGTCCGCCCTTCGAGGCCTGCTCGACAAATGGGGAGCAGACGATTCGCTCGGATACTTCGCCACCCGCCGCGACAAGGGCGTCGTCTTCGCGCCGAGCGGAAAGGCCGCGGTGACGTATCGCGTCGAGGTCGGTGTCTGTCTTGCCAGCGGAGATCCCATCGGAAATCCCGAGGCCTGGCCACATGCCATCGAGGCCTGGCTGGAACTTGCCGAGAAGTACGGGTGGAGTCCAGCGGTCATGGGCGCCAGCGAAAACGGCGCAACGGCGTTCAAGCGCGCGGGACTCAACGTCCTCGAACTCGGCGACGAGGCCATCCTCTATACGAAGCAGTTCAACCTGAGTGGCCGCGAGATGCGTCCGGTTCGTCAAGCCGTCAACCGTGCCCGCAACGCCGGCGTCACGACATCGATCAGGCGCCACCGCGATATTCCGGCGCAAGAGATGGCCGAAATCATCGAGTGCGCGGACAATTGGCGCGATACCGAGACCGAGCGTGGATTCTCGATGGCCCTCGGCCGTCTCGGAGATCCACTCGACGGCGACTGCCTGCTCGTTCAGGCGCGGCAGGACGAGAAGACGGTGGCCGTTCTCTCGCTCGCGCCCTGGGGGCGCACCGGCGTCTCGCTCGATCTGATGCGACGTGACCCGCAGTCCCCCAACGGTGTCATCGAGCTGTTGGTGACGGACCTGGCGACCGGAGGTGACCAGTTCGGCATTTCCAAGATTTCCCTGAACTTCGCCGTGTTCCGTGCTGTCTTCGAAGAGGGAAGCCGCATCGGGGCTGGTCCAGTGCTGCGGATTTGGCGTTCGGTGCTCGTGTTCTTCTCTCGCTGGTGGCAGTTGGAGGCGCTGTATCGCTCCAACCTGAAATACCAACCCGACTGGGAACCGAGGTACCTCTGCTTCGCCGACAATCGCGAGCTCCCCAAGGTCGGTATCGCATCGGCGATCGCAGAGGGATTCCTGACGCTCCCCAGCTTCCGGCGCGCCAGTAAGCACACCGGCAGCCATGTCGCGGTGCCCGCAGCTCTCGTCGGGAGCGAAGACATCCATGCGGACGGCAGCGGACCGCAAGGCGGTGGCCTGGATCTGCGCGACGACGAGCAGCCGCGGACCGGTCCCAAGCGTCCCGATCAGGTGCGAGTGCGCATCTCCAAGCTGGAACGTCTGACCAGTGAGGGCATCGAGGGCTATCCCGTCGCGCATCCCCCGACGCATTCCGTCGCCGAGGCACTCGCCGCACCGCAGGGCACGACAGTTCGGATTGCGGGCAGAATACTGCGAATTCGCGACTACGGAGGCGTCGCGTTCGCCCTGATTCGAGACTGGACCGACGACATCCAGGTGCTCTTCGACCGCGCACAGGTCGGCGACAGGATGGACAGCTTCGACTCCGACTTCGACCTCGGCGATCTCATCGAGGTCAGCGGAGTCATCGGTCGCAGCAAGAAGGGCGAGTTCTCGCTGCTCGCGTCGGATTGGCGAATGAACGCCAAGTGTCTGCACCCCCTGCCGGACAAATGGAAGGGGCTGACCGATCCGGAGTCGCGTGTCCGTCAGCGATACGTGGATCTCGCGATCAACCGCAGTGCGCGTGAGTTGATGATCGCGCGCAGCAATGTCGTGAAGTCCCTGCGTGATTCGCTGTCCGATCGCGGCTACATGGAGGTCGAGACCCCGATCCTGCAGCAGGTGCACGGTGGCGCCAACGCAGCGCCGTTCATCACTCACATCAATGCCTACAACCTCGACCTGTACCTGCGCATCGCCCCGGAGCTGTACTTGAAGCGGCTGTGTGTCGGCGGAATGGACAAGGTCTTCGAGATCGGCCGAGTGTTCCGCAACGAGGGAGCTGACTTCAAACACAACCCGGAGTTCACGATCCTCGAGGCGTACGAGGCGCACAGTGACTACGAACGCGCAATGGTGCTGTGCCGCGAGCTTATTCAGAGGGCGGCCGTGGCGGCACATGGACGCGAGATCGTCCTGCGGCCCGACGGTCCCAACGGCGAGATGATCGAGATCGACATCTCCGGCGAGTGGCCCGTCAAGACACTGCACGGAGCCGTAGCGGAGAAGCTCGGCATCGATGTCGCGCCGCACACCTCCCTCGAGGACCTGCAACGCATCTGCGACGAGAACGCTATTCCGTACGAAAAGGATTGGGATGCTGGGGCGGTCGCACAGGGAATGTACGAGCACCTGGTCGAGGACTACACCGAGTTCCCGACGTTCTACAAGGACTTCCCGACGTCGATGTCGCCGCTGACCAGACCACACCGGTCCATCCCCGGCGTCGCCGAGAAGTGGGACCTCGTCGCCTGGGGGGTCGAACTCGGCACCGCCTACAGCGAGCTGACCGACCCGGTCGATCAACGCCAGCGTCTTACCGAGCAGTCGCTGCTCGCCGCAGGCGGCGACGAGGAAGCGATGTCGCTCGACGAGGACTTCCTCCAGGCGCTCGAATACGGCATGCCGCCGACCGGCGGCCTCGGTATGGGCGTCGACCGCGTCGTCATGCTCATCACGGGAGGCAGCATCCGGGAGACCCTCGCGTTCCCGCTCGCCAAACCGCGACAGTAGATGTTTCACATGAAACAACGGCCTCACTCGACTCTGCAGCCGCCGGGCCGCTTCCTGACGGTCGACGGGCTCGAGACTCATGTCGTGGTCACCGGCGCCGGCCCGACGGTGGTGCTGTGTGGCGGTTTGGGAGGCAACTGGTTCGACTGGGACGACTGCGCCCGCATTCTGTCGGCATTTCACACGGTCGTCGTATTCGACCGACCCGGGTTCGGACTCAGTGAACCGTTCCCGCACGGGACGACACCGACCGTCGCCGGTGAAGCACACCGCATCCTCGGGGTCCTCGACGCGCTGGAGCTGACGACGCCTGCTGTCGTCGTCGGGCATTCTCTTGCCGGTTTCTATGCGGAGGCGTTCGCTCGGATCGAGCCCGAGCGGACGGCGGGGGTGCTGCTGCTCGATTCGAGTGCCGAGCGCGACCCGTGGGCTGTGATCCCGAAACGAATACGCGTCGCTGCGGCCTACGGCCTTGCAAAGGTGTCGACCGCGAGCGGCATGCAACGACTCCTGGCCACTACCTCCAGGAGAATTCTGAACCAGTCGATCCCACCCGACGGAATCCCGATCGAGACGTACGACTGGATCGAGCAGATCTACCGCACACCGTCGTACCTGGAAGCTGCCCTCGTCGAGAACTTCGTCTATCCGGATATGGCGGCCGAACTGAACACGATCCGGCGTCGGACGTCCATGCACCAGAAGACTCTGCCCGTGACCGTTGCAGCCGCACATACCGGGCGCCGGACCCCGTGGGGACGTGCGTGGCTGAACAAACAGCGACGTCTTGCGCGCTACCTCGATGCGAAGTTCACCGTGGTGGACGGCGCACATCACCACGCGATGATCGATCAACCCACCGTGGTCGCAGGGCTGATCGCCGAACTGGTGTGACGTCCGAAACAACTCGACCCGTAACGTGTTCACCTAGCCCGTTGCCCAAGACCCGAGCCGAAGCTCGGCGATGGCACGGTAGCGAAGGAGAGGAATGTTGGATGGGTGCGATCAGCACTACGCAGGGCCGGCAGTCGAAAATGCTGGGTCTGGGTGTCTACCGCCCGGAGCGGGTGGTCACCAATGACGAGATCTGCGAGTTCATCGATTCGAGTGACGAGTGGATCCAGACTCGGTCGGGCATCAAGAACCGGCGGTTCGCCGAACCTGAAGAGAACGTCGTGCAGATGTCCATCGCGGCGGGTCGCAAAGCCCTCGAGGCGAGCGGTATCTCGGCCGAGCAGATCGACACCGTCATCGTCGCCACCTCGACGCATCTCGAGCTGACTCCCCAAGCTGCCGCGAAGGTTGCGCATGGACTCGGCACCAAAGGTCCCGCCGCATTCGACATCTGCGCCGGGTGCGCTGGCTTCTGCTACGCGTTGGCCGTAGCGTCCGACCTGGTCAAGGCCGGTACCTCGCAATACGTCCTCGTCATCGGCGCGGAGCAGCTCTCCGTGACCACCGACCCGTACGACCGCACTACGCGATTCATCTTCGCCGACGGTGCGGGTGCTGTCGTCGTCGGACAGAGTGACGAGACCGAGATCGGGCCTGCTGTATGGGGCTCGGACGGCTCACAGTCCGATGCCATCGTCCAGACAACCGACTGGTACGAGTACATCACCACTGAAGGTCTCGAGCGTCCCTGGATCAGGATGAACGGGATTTCCGTCTTCCGCTGGGCTGCTTTCGAGATGGGCAAAGCTGCGCAGCGGGTGCTCGACGCCGCGGGCATCAAGACCGATGAGCTGCACGCGTTCATCCCACATCAAGCCAACAGCCGAATCACCGAGCTGCTGGCCAGAAGCCTGAACCTCGATGAGGGAACCACCGTCGCCAACGACATCGCCGAAACGGGCAACACCTCGGCCGCGTCGATCCCGCTGGCGATGGAAGAGCTCCTGCGTACCGGAAAGGCGAAGGCCGGCGACACCGCGCTGCTCCTCGCGTTCGGCGCCGGGTTGTCGTACGCCGGCCAGGTCGTCAAGCTCCCCACGCTGTAGCCCCACGAAGCCGAGATCGACGTTGTGCTTGGGTTTCCACCGAAATCCGTGCACAACGTCGATCTCGACTCCTCGGTAGGCTCGACGACATGCCGAAGCCACCGTTGCCCGAAGATGCAATCGAAATCCTGAAGAAGCCGAACCCTGCCGTCATGGCTGTCGTACGCGCCGACGGAACACCGATCACCGCGCCGACCTGGTACCTGTGGGAGGACGGCAAGATCGTGCTGAACTTCCAGGCCGACCGCAAGCGCCTCGAACACATCCGCGGCAACCCGAAGGTTTCGATATCGGTGCTCGACGAAGCCAGCTGGTACACCCACGTGACCGTGCACGGCACCATCACGTTGCAGGACGATCCCGATCTGGTCGACATCGACCGCATCTCCACCTTCTACACCGGAGACCCGTATCCGGTGCGCGACCAGGCTCGAGTCACCGGCTACCTCGAAATCGACGCGTACGTCGGTTGGGGCAAAGTCGGCTAATGATCTCTCTCCCGGTGGCGGTCACCATCGCATCGGTGTGCGTAGGTTTCGTTCTGTTCGTGTCCGCTGCTGCGGGCGCCCAGCAGAGATGGGATCGCCGACGCGTCATTGCACTTCTGGTGGTCGCGATCTGCTGCATTTCCGTCGTGCCGTTGACGGTCGCGCTCGTTGCGGCGGTCTGATCCCGCCACCAGCATGATCACCGCGGCGAGCACCGCCAAGCCCATCACGAACGACGCCATCGCGGTCCACCCGAACTGTTGGTAGATCACGCCGCCGAACCACCCTACGACGCTCGATCCGCCGTAGTAGAACAGGTTGTACAGCGACGTCGCCTGCGCTCGGCCGACGATCGCCCGCTGTCCGGTCCACCCCGAGGCAATGGCATGAGCTGCGAAGAACCCGATGGTGAGCACGACCAGTCCGAGGAGTATCACGACGAGATTGCTGCTGATCGTCAACGAAACGCCCGCAATCATGACGACGGTGGATCCTGCTAGGACGGGTCCACGGCCACGCTTGACCGCCAGCAAACCGGCGACCCGCGAGGACACCGTCCCGCTCAGATACGCGATGAAAATGAGACTGATGATCGACTGCGGCAACCCGAACGGCACACCCTCCAGCCTGAACCCGAGGAAGTTGTAGATCGCGACGAAGCCGCCCATCAGGAGAAAGCCCTGCGCGTACAGCGCGAGCATTCCCGGTTCACGAAGGTTCGCCCACAATCTCGCACTCAGCGACGGACCGTCGGACGCGGTCCCGAGGAAGCGTCGAGGCTTCGGGGCGAGTAGCAGAAACAGCCCGGCAGCGACGGCAGCGATCACGGACACTGTCAGAGTGCCGATGCGCCAGTTCGTGAATTCTGCAACCGGACCCGCCACGATCCGTCCGAGCAGACCGCCGAGCGTCGTCCCCGACACGTAGGTCGCTGCTGCAAGCGCGGTGTGCTTACGGTGCACCTCTTCGCTGAGGTACGCGATTGCGATGGCAGGCAGCCCACCGAGAGCCGCGCCCTCGAAGAAGCGAATCGACAGAAGCACCGGAAGCGACGACGACAGCGGTACGATCAGACCCAGCACTGTCGCTGTGACGACCGAGATGCTCATCGCGCGTACCCGGCCGATCCGGTCGGCGACCACCGACCAGGGCAGCACCGACACCGCGACTCCGACGGTTGCCAGTCCGACAGCGAGCGAGGATTGCGACGGCGTGATCTCCAGGCTCGATGCGATGAGCGGCAGGATGCCCTGGACCGAATAGAGCTGAGCGAACGACGCGATACCCGCGAACAGCAGTGCTGCGACGAGTCGCTTGTACTGGCGAGAGCCGCGTGGGTGGCCCTCCCACTCGAGCGAAGATTCGGACATCGAACTCATTGCTTCGACGCTATGACTCGAAACTACCTACGTCCAATGCATGAACCGGGTCAATTCGATACGTCAGCGATATGATTCAGCGATGCGCGACGAGGCGAGGGACCTGCTGGCCCTCATTCCGACGCTCCTCGCTGTCGCCGACACCGAGCACATCACCGAAGCGTCGGATCTCCTCGGCATCCCGCAGCCCACCGTCAGCCGACAGATCGCCCGGGCGTCGAAGATCCTCGGTGTGGAGATCGTCGAGCGGCGAGGTCGCGGGATCGCCCTGACCACCGCGGGACGAATTCTGATGCCGTACCTGCACCGTGTCGCCGTAGACCTCGAGGCGGGGTTGGACGCCATGAGCAAGCACGACGCCACAGCGCGCGGGCGCATCTCGATCAGCTTCCAGAACACGCTCGGCGAGGACATCGTGCCTGCCCTGATCAAGCAGTTTCGCGGAGAGCACCCCGCGGTGACCTTCGAACTCGATCAGGGGGCGCGTGCACGGTGCCTCGACCGTCTCGACGACGCAGCAGCCGACCTCGCGTTCGTTTCTCTCAGCACCGAGCACACGGCGACGAACTCGTTCCAGCTCTACGACGAACGTCTGGTCCTCGTCGTTCCTGCCGACCATCCGTTGGCCGGCGCACGCTCGGTGGACCTCGCCGACACGGCCGAAGAGAACTACGTCGCGATGGGTCACGGTTTCGGCATGCGGTCGATCTGCGACGAGCTCTGGTCCGGCGCCGGCATCGCTCCCGAGATCGCCTTCGAGGGCCAGGACATCCATACGCTGCGCGGACTCGTCGGCGCCGGGCTCGGGATCAGCATCCTTCCGCGGATGCGCAGCCACGGCCGGGAAACGGTCGAGGTGCGAATCGCGGATCCAGCAGCACGACGACGCATCGGGATGGTCTGGTCCACCCGCCAGCACGCGAGCCAGGTCGAGGCGTTTCGATCGATGGTCATCCGCAACGGCCGCGGCCTGGTCGTCAGGTGAGGTGGCTCCGCCACCAGTGGCACGATTAAGTGCATCGGGGTGCACTCAATCGTGCCACTGGCGCGGAGCGCCAGAACGTCGAAACCTCGCTGTGGTTGAGTAAGTCCGTGCAGCTGATTCTGGTACGCCACGCGCTTCCGCTCCGTTCCGAAGAGTCCGCCGACCCACCGCTCGCCGAACTCGGGCACCAGCAGGCAGCACGCATTCCCGACGCCCTGGCGCGGTTCGGCGTCGCGCGTGCCGTCGCCAGCACCCAGTTGCGCGCGCTGGAGACCGGGGCCTCGCTTGCCACGCACCGCGGTCTGCATCTCGACTCCGACGAGCGCCTCACCGAGTACGACCGCGACTTCGGCGGTTACGTCCCCATCGAGGACGCGCGCACCGAATTCGCCGACGCCTTTGCGCGCATCAAGGACGGCCACCTCCCCGAGCAGGTCGACGAGGTGGCGTTCCGCGCTCGTGTCCTCGAGGGGGTCGCGGCGGCGGTCCACGGCGTCGAGCACACCGATACCGTCGTGGTCTTCGCGCACGGAGGTGTCATCAACATCGTGCTGCAGGACATTCTCACGACTCCGAAGGTGCTCGGATTTCCGATCGACTACTGTTCGATCACACGAATCCTGTACTCACGCAACGGTAAACGCTCGGTTGCGTCGATCAACGAGACGCAGCATGTGTGGGATCTACTGCCGCGCAACCGCTAGATTCCCCCGTCGCGCGCCAGATCCTCATAGACCTCTTAAACTGCCAGCTCACACCGTCATTTTGACGGAATATGTGCGGTGAGCTGGTCGAAGCGCACCCGAACGCCGGTTAGCCTCAGAACCACTATGGGTAAATTCCGCGTTCTCCGCAGGCCGTCCGCTGCTCTCGTCGCCATTGCCTTTCCTCTGGTGGCTGCCGGTGCGTTCGCGCTCGGTGCCGGATACGACCTGAGCCCTGCCACCGAAACGTCCACGCCACCCGCGACAGCCACCCAGAACACCGCAGCCGGAGACCCGCTGGCGGAGTCGCGGAGCAGCCTGCAGCAAGCCGGTTTACCCCTGAGCTTTCTGGCCGGCGGAATCACGCAGTTGACCGATGGCGGCAATCAACTCAACGACGGCGTCGTGCAGCTCTCCGACGGCATCACCCAGGCTCACGACGGCACAATTCAGCTCGCCGATGGTTTCGGCCAGTATCGCGCCGGCATAGGCCAACTCGGCGATGGCGCGTCGCAGATCAGTGGTGGAGTCGACCAGCTCGTCGACCGCCTGTCCGCGTTCGGTGCGCAGCAGGCCGAATTCACGGCTGCGCTGGACGCCGCGGCCTCCCAGGTCGACGCCTTCCCCCACCCCGGTTCCGACGCCATCTCCGGCCAGATCCGCGGCGTCATCGACACTCTGAACACGCAGGGTTTCGGACCGTCGACTCTCGCGGATCTCCAAACCCTCAAGAGCGGCGCGCAACAGCTGTCCGGCGAGCTCAACGACCCCTCCAGCCAATTCCTGACGGCGACCGGTCAGCTGGGTGACGCCACAGTCCAGCTTCGTGACGGACTCGGCCAACTCGACGACGGTGGCGGCCAACTCCGCGCCGGAACCGATCAGCTCATCACCGCAGTAGAACCCGTCACGGGTATCGTCGACGGCATTTCAACCAACGTCCAGGACGCGACGACCGGGCTTCCGACTGCCAAGGAACTGTCCGCACCCGCAACCTCAACCGACACCGCCGCGTCCACGTCCAGCACGCCGGTCGCGCCCTACCTCATCGCCGCTCTCGTCGCTGTGGGAGCGATCGGTGCCGTCAGCCTGGTACGAGTACTGAGCCGCGACTCTCGCTTCCGGTGGATCGCCGCCGCCGTCGCAATCCTGGCCGTCGGAGTATGCGCGGCACTGGCGTTCGCATTCACTGCGCCGGAAGCGGGCATCGGAGCACTGTTGGCCGCAGGCATCTTTCTCGTCGTATCCGCCGCTGCCTACCTCACGGCTGCGGGCGCGATCCAACGTCTGCTCGGCGCCACCGTCGGACAAGCCGTCAACATCGCGTTACTCGTTGTCCAGGTGGTCGTCTGCGGCGCCGCCTACGCGAGCAGCGCAGCAATCTGGGTACACCTGTCGGCCTTCATGCCGATGGCCTACACCGCCGCCGGTGCTCGTGAGATCGGCTATTCAGCCATGACGTCGACCGGTGGGCTCGCCGTCCCCATGACGGTCGTACTGCTGGTAGTTTCCGCACTCGTCTACCGAGCTACCGACAACTCCCGCGAGACGGTGTCACCCGACTACGCGTAGCCCTCGACTCGAGCACCCCGAAGCGCCGACGGTACCGTCAGGTACGCATTCGTATCGCGAACGTCGTGGTCGGGAAGAAGGGGAGTCGTGAACGAGAAGGCGACGCGCAAGGACTGGCTCGGGCTGAGTGTCCTCGTCATTCCCATCCTGCTCGTATCGATGGACATCTCAGTGCTCTACCTGGCGCTTCCCGCGGTCGCCGCCGATCTCGAACCGACCAGCAACCAGACACTGTGGATCCTCGATCTCTACGGGTTCTTCCTGGCCGGGTTGCTCATCACGATGGGCTCTGTCGGCGACCGTATCGGCAGACGCAGGTTGTTGATGATCGGTGCGGTCGTGTTCGGCGCGGCGTCGGTGCTGGCCGCGTTCTCGACCTCCCCCGAAATGCTCCTGGTCGCGCGCGCACTCCTCGGTGTCGGCGGAGCAACGATCGCACCGAGCACGCTGTCCTTGATCCGCAACATGTTTCACGATCCCGGCCAACGCAAGGAAGCTATCGGAATGTGGACGGCGGGCTTCGCGGGTGGTGGTGCCATCGGTCCGGTGATCGGCGGATTCCTGCTCGAACACTTCTGGTGGGGATCGGTGTTCCTCGTCAACATACCGATCATGGCTCTACTGCTGGTCACTGCACCACTACTCGTCCCGGAGTTCAAGGATCCGAATCCAGGCAAGTTCGATCCGACCAGTGTCGTTCTGTCGATCGCGGCGATGCTCGGCATCGTCTACGCGATCAAGCATGGCGCACAGGAGGGCTTCGACACTGCAACGATTTCCACGGCACTCGGGGGCCTTGTTCTCGGCTACCTCTTCGTCGTCCGACAGCGGCGTGCCACCGATCCCCTTATCGACATCACGTTGTTCACCGAAAGAGCGTTCAGTGCAGCAGTTCTCGTACAGTTCCTGGTGATCTTCGCCCTCACCGGGTTCAGTCTGTTCGCCTCGCAGTACCTGCAGCTGTTGGTCGGCCTCGGGCCGCTGGCCGCCGGACTGTGGTTGCTGATTCCTGCGGGCACTGCCGGGGTGGGTGCGATCTTGTCGCCGACGCTGAGCAAGATCGTCCCGACGGGCACCATCATCGCCGGTGGGCTGGTACTCATCGCGGTCGGTTCGCTGACACTGAGCTTCGTGGGAGCGGACTCCGGCATACCGTTGATGATCATCGGGATGTCACTCATCACACTCGGAGTCGGCGCTGCATCTACCTTGAACTCCGACATCGTCCTCACCGCCGCAGCTCCTGAAAAGGCAGGCACGGCATCGGCATTGTCGGAGACGGGCGCCGAGCTGGGTGGTGCAGTCGGCATCGCTATCCTCGGCACGATCGGCACCACGGTCTACCGAAACCGCCTCCAGGACTCACTCCCTCCGGAAACTCCCCCCGACATCGCCGGCCCTGCGTCGGAAACCGTCGGAGGCGGCATGGCGGTCGCCGAGTACCTGCCCGCACCACTGAACGACGCCCTCCGCGAACTCGCCGCATCGGGCTTCGTCGACGGTTTGAATCTCGCGGCGGCCTGGTGTGCGGCAGGTATGGGGATATCGGCGTTCGTCGTGTACCTGTTGTTGCGCGGCAAGCGGTTACAGCCACACTTGGTTGATTAGATACTGTCCCGCAGGTAGTTGGCGAGCCACGTCGTTGCACTGGTTCCGTTGGAATCGACGGCGTACGAACCGTATTCCTGATGGACACCGGAGCGGTAGAACGCCTCGATCTCACGTCTGCGTTGCTGGTTCGCCTGATCGGACAGTTGGCCCTGCAGTGTCGGCAGGCCTCCTGCCGACGCGATGTCGCCCAGTAGAACTTCCGCATCCTGCTGCGCCTGCGCGGCAACGGCCGGGTTCGGATCGGAGGACACGGCCAGGAAGCCGGCGAGCCGAGCGACGTAGTCGTCCTTGGGTGTCGAGCAGTACAGGTCACCGACGGCGCAGAACGTACGAACGACCGGGCTGACGAAGCCGAATCCTCCGACGCGGGGGCCTCCGACTCCGGTGCCGACTACCTGGGGTCCGACGAGCGCGTCCGCGTCGGAACGCTTGGGATCGGAGATCAGACCCACCGCAGCGACGCGATCTGCAGGCACGACGCCGAGGCCGGTGCCGATGGACGCTGCCAAGTCACCTGCCGCGTCGGCACCTTGGCTGTAGCCGATGATGCCGAATTTGGTTGCGCCGCACTGATCGGCCATGGCCTTGATCATGCCGCCCGCGTTGGCGGTCGCCACTGCTCGGGATTCGCCGTAGATTCCGCCCTCCCACGGGAACGCCGTAGCGGGGTAGGACACGTAGTCGGTACGGATATCGGAACCGGCGATACGATCGGTCACCGCAGTCAGCATGCCCGGCTTCGGTGCCGCCCCCGAACTGGTCTCCCAAGTGCCGGGAATCGCGACGACGTACAGGCCTGGGCAGGATGCTGGATCTGCCGATGCAGTGACTGTGGGCAGGGCGGTGACTCCTGCAACAACGGCCACGACCGATCCGATGGTGGCGACGAGCTTCTTCACGCGCATGATGCGGCCTCACTGCTTAGCGGACTTTCGACTTCGCGAGCGAGAATTCCACGCTCCGATGTCGAAACGATGCCCAATCGGTAAACAGAGGTTACCTAAAAGTATGAGCGCGCATACACCGAGACGAAAACGAGGTTATGGCACGGGAAAACGTGCGCATGGCCCGGTGTTCCGGCGATCGCTTGAATGGTCCATTCATACGATCAGATGGCTGGAAAGTCCCATTCAAGCGGGGAGAATGCGGACGACCCACCGCTCGAACGGTCCATCCATACGATCAGATGGCTACGGTAGACCATTCAAGCGGTGGGTCGGCGTGCGAGAAAACTACCGCTGCGGCGCCTGAGTGGGGACGATCGGCGACGGCAACGCGGTGGCACCCTGAAGGAATGTGTCGACGGCGGCTGCGCAGGACCGGCCTTCGGCGATCGCCCAGACGATCAACGACTGGCCGCGGCCCATGTCACCCGCAACGAAGACGCCTGGAACGTTGGTGACCCATTCCTTCGAACGCTGCACGTTGCCGCGCTCGTTCAAGTCGACTCCGAGATCGGTGAGCAGACCAGGCTTTTCCGGTCCGACGAAGCCCATGGCCAGCAGCACGAGATCGGCTTCGAGCGTGAATTCGCTGCCCTCGATCTTCTCGAACTTGCCGGCCTTGAACTCGACCTCATGTGCTTCGAGTGCGGTGACCTTGCCGTCCTTGCCGAGGAAGCGCTCGGTGTTCACGGAGAACACCCGCTCGCCGCCCTCTTCGTGCGCCGAGGCCACGCGATACATCAGCGGGTACAGCGGCCACGGCGTCGACGTCGCGCGTTCTTCCGGCGGCCGAGCCATGATCTCGAACTGGTGGACGCTCTCCGCACCCTGGCGGTGCGAGGTGCCGAGGCAGTCCGCGCCGGTGTCGCCGCCGCCGATGATGACGACCTTTTTGCCCTTGGCGCTGACGGGGGGCTCGGCGAAGTCACCCTGCTGCACACGATTGGCGTGCGGCAGGAATTCCATCGCCTGGTAGATACCCTCGTTCTCGCGACCCTCGATCGGCAGGTCACGCCACGCGGTTGCTCCACCGGACAGTACGACTGCATCGAACTGTGCGCGAAGCTCGTCGGCCGAGATGTCCTTGCCGACGTCGACGCCGGTACGGAACACCGTGCCCTCGGCCTCCATCTGGGCCAGGCGACGGTCGATGTGGCGCTTCTCCATCTTGAACTCGGGAATGCCGTAGCGAAGTAGGCCACCGATGCGATCGGCACGCTCGAACACCGTGACGGTGTGGCCGGCGCGCGTGAGTTGCTGCGCTGCAGCAAGTCCCGCAGGTCCGGAGCCGACGACGGCGACGGTCTTGCCGGTCAGGTGCGTCGGGTAGACCGGGGTGACCCAACCTTCCTCGAAAGCCTTGTCGATGATCTCGACCTCGACCTGCTTGATCGTCACCGGATCCTGGTTGATGCCCAGAACACAGGACGCTTCACACGGCGCCGGACACAACCGACCGGTGAACTCCGGAAAGTTGTTGGTGGCGTGCAGCCGGTCGATGCTCTCGCGCCAACGGTCCTTGTACACCAGGTCGTTCCACTCGGGAATCAGATTCCCGAGCGGGCAACCGTTGTGGCAGAACGGGACACCGCAATCCATGCATCGGCTCGCCTGGGTCCGCAGTGTGTCCTTGGAGAAGTCCTCGTAGACCTCTTTCCAGTCCATCAGCCGCAGGTCGACGGGACGCCGCTTCGGCAGTTCACGAACGGTGTTCTTCAAGAATCCTTGTGGGTCACCCACGAGCTGCCTCCATGATTGCCTCGTCCACGTCCGCGCCGTTCTTCTCGGCCTCGGAGATGGCGAGCAGTACCTTCTTGTAATCGCGCGGCATGACCTTCACGAAGTGGTTCACCTGCTGTGACCAGTCCGCGAGGATTCGCTCTGCAACCTCGGATCCCGTTTCGTCGTAGTGACGTGTGACGATCTCCTTGAGCCAGGTGAACTCGTCACCCTCGATGCTCTCGATATCGACGAGTTCGGTATTCAGGTTCGCTTCGAACGTCTTGTTCGGATCGAAGATGAACGCGACTCCCCCGGACATCCCGGCACCGAAGTTACGTCCGGTCTCACCGATGATGACGACCTTGCCGCCCGTCATGTACTCGCAACCGTGATCGCCGACGCCTTCGACGACTGCCACTGCTCCGGAGTTACGTACGGCGAAACGTTCCCCGACGACACCGCGGATGAGAGCCTCACCCTGCGTCGCACCGAACAGGAACACGTTTCCGCCGATGATGTTGTCCTCGGCGACGAATCCCGCTGGTGCGTTGAGCGACGGGCGCAGAACGATGCGTCCGCCCGACAGGCCCTTGCCGACGAAGTCGTTGGCGTCGCCGTGCAGCCTCAGCGTCATGCCCGAAGGCACGAACGCACCGAAGCTGTTGCCCGCCGAACCGGTGAACGTGATATCGATCGTGTTGTCGGGCAGTCCGACTCCGCCGTACGCCTTGGTCAACTCGTGCCCGAGCATCGTGCCGACCGTGCGGTTGACGTTGGTGATCTTCGACTCGAAGGTCACCTTCTCGCCCTTGTCGAGGGCGTTGCGGCTCTGCGCGATGAGCTGCTGATCGAGAGCCTTGTCGAGTCCGTGATCCTGAACGCCCGTGTTGTAGAGGTCCTGGTTCATGAAGGCCGACTCGACCTCGTCGAGGATCGGCGAGAGGTCCAGCTTCGACGCCTTCCACGCTTCCTTGGCAGCGGTCGTGTCGAGCAACCCGACCTGACCGACGGCCTCGTCGAGCGTGCGGAAGCCGAGTTGCGCCATGAGCTCACGGACCTCTTCGGCGATGAACATGAAGAAGTTCTCGACGAACTCGGGCTTGCCCGCGAAACGCTTGCGCAGCACCGGGTTCTGCGTCGCAACACCGACTGGACAGGTGTCGAGGTGGCAGACGCGCATCATGATGCAGCCCGACACGACGAGAGGCGCGGTGGCGAAACCGAACTCCTCACCACCGAGCAGCGCCGCGACCATGACGTCACGGCCGGTCTTGAGTTGGCCGTCGACCTGAACGACGATGCGATCGCGAAGTCCGTTGAGCAGCAACGTCTGCTGGGTCTCGGCCAGCCCGAGCTCCCACGGTCCACCTGCATGCTTGACCGACGTCAACGGTGTAGCACCCGTGCCACCGTCGTGGCCCGAGATGAGCACCACGTCGGCGTGCGCCTTGGAGACACCAGCGGCGACCGTTCCGACGCCGACCTCGGAGACGAGCTTGACGTGGATGCGAGCCTGCGGGTTGGCGTTCTTCAGATCGTGGATCAGCTGAGCGAGATCCTCGATCGAGTAGATGTCGTGGTGCGGCGGCGGCGAGATCAACCCGACGCCTGGCGTCGAGTGCCGAACCTCGGCAACCCAGGGGTACACCTTGTGCGCCGGAAGCTGGCCGCCCTCACCGGGCTTCGCGCCCTGCGCCATCTTGATCTGGATGTCCGTGCAGTTGGTCAAGTAGTGCGAGGTGACACCGAAGCGGCCCGACGCGACCTGCTTGATGGCCGAGCGTCGCCAGTCACCGTTCTCGTCCGGCTCGAAGCGTGAGACGTCCTCGCCGCCCTCTCCGGAGTTCGATCGGCCGCCGAGGCGGTTCATCGCGATCGCCAGTGTCTCGTGCGCCTCGGCGGAGATGGAGCCGTAGCTCATCGCACCCGTCGAGAAGCGTTTGACGATCTCCGACGCCGGCTCGACCTCGTCGATCGAGATCGGCTGACGATCCTCGGTTTTGAAGCGGAACAGACCACGCAGCGACGCAAGGCGCTCGGACTGGTCGTCGACCATCTTCGTGTATTCCTTGAAGACGTCGTACTGACCCGTGCGAGTGGAGTGCTGAAGCTTGAACACAGTGTCGGGGTTGAAGAGATGGTATTCCCCTTCCCGACGCCACTGGTACTCGCCACCCGTCTCGAGCTCGCGGTGGGCGCGCTCCTGACGGTTGGTCAGGTACGCGACGGAGTGGCGTGCGGCCACATCCTGTGCGACCTGCTCGAGGTCGATGCCACCGAGGTGGCTGTTCAGTCCGGTGAAGTACTCGTCGACGAGATCCTGGGACAGGCCGATGACCTGGAACAGCTGCGCGCCGGTGTAGGACGCCAGCGTCGAGATGCCCATCTTGGACATCACCTTGAGTACACCCTTGCCTGCGGCCTTGATGTAGTTGGCGACGGCCTTGTCGAAGTCGATGTCGGTGAGGGCACCGCGTTCGATCATGTCCTCGATGGACTCGAATGCCATGTACGGGTTGACCGCTGCTGCTCCGAATCCGATCAGCAGTGCCATGTGGTGCACCTCGCGGGCGTCACCGGCCTCGATGATCAAACCGACCTTGGTACGGGTCTTCTCGCGAACGAGGTGGTGGTGCACCGCGGAGGTCAGCAGCAACGACGGGATCGGTGCGAGCTTCTCGCTCGACTCACGATCGGACAGCACGATGATGCGTGCGCCGCCGGAGATCGCCGCGGAAACCTGAGTTCGGATGGCTTCCAACGACGCGCGCAGGCCCTCGCCGCCGTCGGCGACCGGGTACAGACCGCGGACGACGACCGAACGCAGTTCTTCCTGGGTGCCGTCGTCGTTGATGTGGACAAGCTTGGACAGATCGTCGTTGTGCAGGATCGGCTGTGGGAGCACGATTTGCTTGCAAGCATCGGGACCTGGGTTGAGGAGGTCACCCTCGGGTCCGATGGTGCCACCGAGGCTTGTGACGATCTCCTCGCGGATGGCGTCGAGCGGCGGGTTGGTGACCTGCGCGAAAAGCTGTGAGAAGTAATCGAACAGCATCCGCGGACGCGTCGAGAGCACTGCGATAGGCGTGTCGGTGCCCATCGAGCCGATGGCCTCCGCCCCGGTCTTCGCCATCGGCGAGACGAGTACGTTCAGTTCCTCGTTGGTGTACCCGAAGATCTGCTGACGGATCAGCACACGATCGTGCGGCATGTGGACGTGCGGGCGATCCGGCAGGTCGTCGATCGAGGTCAGACCCTCGTCGAGCCACTGCTGGTACGGGTGCTCGGCGGCGAGCTCGTCTTTGATCTCGTCGTCGGAGACGATGCGGCCCTGCGCGGTGTCGACGAGGAACATGCGGCCCGGTTGCAGGCGAACCTTGCGGACGACCTTCGACGGGTCGATGTCCAGTACGCCGACCTCGGACGCCATGACGACGAGACCGTCGTCGGTGACCCAGAGACGGCTCGGGCGTAACCCGTTGCGGTCGAGAACTGCGCCGATGACGGTGCCGTCGGTGAAGCACACCGAGGCCGGTCCGTCCCAGGGCTCCATGAGCGAGGAGTGGTACTTGTAGAACGCCCGACGAGCGGGATCCATGGACTCGTGACGCTCCCATGCTTCGGGAATCATCATGAGCACGGCGTGCGGCAAGCTACGTCCACCGAGGTGGAGCAGCTCGAGGACCTCGTCGAAACGTGCTGTGTCACTTGCGCCGTGCGTGACGACTGGGAAGATCTTGGCCAGCGCCTCGGCGCCACCGAACACGTCGGACTCGATGAGAGCCTCGCGGGCTCGCATCCAATTCTCGTTGCCGGTTGCGGTGTTGATCTCGCCGTTGTGCGCGACGCGGCGGAACGGGTGCGCGAGCGGCCACGACGGGAACGTGTTGGTCGAGAAGCGCGAATGCACAAGTCCGAGAGCGCTTTCGACGCGCTCGTCCTGCAGATCCAGGTAGAAACCCTTGAGCTGCGGCGTCGTCAGCATGCCCTTGTAGACGAAGGTGGAAGGTGAGAGCGACGGGAAGTACACAGTCTCGCGGCCCGGGCCGTCCTTGCCTGCGCCTTCTTCACCCAACTCGTGTTCGACGCGCTTACGAATGACGAACGCGCGGCGCTCGAGTTCGATGTCGGTAACGGAGAAGTCGGGGGAGGCGAAGAACAACTGACGGAACGTCGGCATCGCGTCGCGCGCGAGCGCCCCGAGAGAGGAGTCGTCGGTGGGAACTTCACGCCACCCGAGGACCTTCATGCCCTCGTCTTCGACGATCTGTCGCACGCCCTCGCATGCACGGGCCGCATCGTTCTTTCCCTGCGGAAGGAAGGCGACTCCGGTGGCATATGCGCCGGCAGCGGGCAGCTCGAAATCCACGACAGCGCGGAAGAACGCGTCGGGTACCTGGATCAGGATTCCGGCGCCGTCACCGGTGTTGGGCTCGGAGCCGGCGGCGCCCCGATGTTCGAGGTTGACCAGCGCAGTGATGGCCTTCTCAACGATGTCTCGACTACGACGACCATGCATGTCCACAACGAACGCGACGCCACAGGAGTCGTGCTCGTTTCGGGGGTCGTAGAGGCCTTGGGGGCCCGGAGTGTGCTTCATACCTAGCCTTCGGATAAGTCCAGCCTTCAAGTACGTCGCAGCGGCGCGGCACGGGTCGCCGGCCGTCGCGGACGGCTATATTGGTGCCGTTCGCCGTTGAAGCAGCACCCCCGAAAACGTTCTTCGGCTAACCTCGAGCAGGTGGGCTCGTTCGTAGCGCGCAAAGCGTCTAGCGGGTGGATTCGGCTTCGGGTACGCCGGTCCAACCACAAACGATAAGTCAGCACCTAGCCCACCCCGCAACTAAGGTATACCTATATTCGCCCTTCACCTGGGGTTTCTCGAAGATCGAGCGGGCCTCATGCGGGGGTCGAGAGTCGAATTTCGGATGCACTCTGCTCGGCGATCGTGCAGCGTTTGTTCGTCCAGATCACGGCCCCGGACAGGGCGATCAGCTCGGAGAGCGGGTCCGTCGGTCGAATGTGATTGCTGCGGTGGGTTATTGACTCGGGTCCGCCTCCGAAGCGGGAGCAGCCGGTGAGCCAGGACGGCGGAATCAGGCCGAAACAAAAAATCGCAAACGACGAGAAATGCGTCGTTTGCGACTCTTGAAACTGCTGTGGGCGGAGGGGGACTTGAACCCCCACGTCCCGAAGGACACTGGCACCTGAAGCCAGCGCGTCTGCCATTCCGCCACCCGCCCGAGTGACCGGTGAACATTAACACGCACATCCGGCGGCGATGAAATCGTGTTCGTGCTTCGCCTCCAGCGGGGACTCACCGCAACCGGCAACGTATATCATGCTTGGACGACGACCTCGAGGCGACACGCGCTCGTGGCAGAAGAGATCGGGAGGAGTGGTCACCATGGGCATTGTCCAGCGTTTCGAGCGAAAGCTGCAGGGCGCGGTCGGTGACGTGTTCGCCCGTGTGTTCGGCGGCGGTGTGGTGCCGCAGGAAGTAGAAGCTGCGCTGCAGCAGGAAGCTGCCGACCGGGTTCGGCCACTCGACGGTGGCCATTACCTCGCACCCAACAGCTATGTGATCACCATCAACAATTCCGATCACGAAGAACTCGCCGCCGATCGGGATCTGACCGTCAAAGCCTTCTCCCGCCACCTCGGGGACTACATCCGTGACCAGGGGTGGCAGACCTACGGTGACATCGTGGTTCGGTTCGAACCCTCACCTACGTTGCACACGGGCCAATTCCGGGCAAGTGGTTCGGTGGATCCCGATGTGGGACGATCACCGACTGCGGCCGGCGGCAACAACCCACCGAAGAATCACACTGCGGCGCCACGAGCTTCCACGCCCGCGGAGGCTGCAGTACCCGGTCCGCGACCCGCGCGCCCGTCAGCACCACCTATGTCGACATCAGGAGCCGGCCACATGACGCAGAACCCAGGCTACGACCCGCACCGCGATCCAGCCGAAGGCTCTCACCCGGATCCGCGTGCCCGTAACGGCTACCCAGCTCAAGGCCAGGACCCTCGCTACGCTCCGCAGAACCGTGACCCGCGCGCATACGGCCAGGACTACCGCAACGGAGCATCACACGGCGGCGAACCCTATGACGCGCCGGCTCCAGCGGCGGAAGGCCAGTACGACCAGCAGGCATACGGTCAGGGCCACCAGGATCAGCCGTACAACGAACAGGGCTACGACCAGCAGCCCTACGCGGATCAGGCGTACGACCAGCAGGCATACGGACAGCAGGCATACGCAGACCCCAGCTACGACCAAAAGGCGTACGAGCAGGGCGATCAGCCCGAACAGGCGTACTCCGATCCCGCCTACGGCCAGCAGGGTTACGGCCAGCAGGGTTACGGCCAGCAGGCCTACGGTCAGCAGGCATATGGCCAGCAGGGCTACGGCCAGCAGGCCTACGCCGAGCCGGAGTACGACCAGCAGGCGTATTCCGAGCCCGCCGGCTACCAGCAGCAACCGTCGTACGACTACCCGCCGCAGCAAAGCGGCTACCCGCAGGGCCAGTACGCCACCGCGGGATACCAGCAACCCGCCTACGACTACGACGAGCCGGCGTACGCCGACAGTCAGGGACTGACCGCAACGCTGCAGCTCGAAGACGGCAGCGGACGCTACTTTCAGCTTCGCGACGGTCAGAACATCATCGGTCGCGGTCAGGACGCGCAGTTCCGCCTCCCCGACACCGGTGTGTCGCGGCGCCACGTCGAGGTCCGCTGGGACGGACGTGTGGCCATGCTGTCGGACCTCGGTTCGACCAACGGCACCACGGTCAACGGCTCACCGGTTCAGGATTGGCAATTGGCCGACGGCGACGTCATCAGGGCCGGACACTCCGAAATTCTCGTCCGCATCGTTTAACCGGCGTCACCAGTATGGTGATCGGCACACGCAGCTTCACTCTAGGATGCTGCGTGAGAAGTCGTGTCGCCTCGCATGCGCATACTCGGTGGAATACGGTTCATTCCTCCGTTGCTCGACGGCGATGATCAAGGACGGTTGCGAAGGAGGTGGAGGGCTGTGCAGGGCTTGATACTGCAGTTGACCCGAGCGGGTTTTCTGCTATTGCTGTGGTTCTTCGTCTGGGCCGTTCTTCGGACTCTTCGGAGTGACATCTATGCGGCGTCCGGCATGCGAATGCCCGCGCGGTACTCCGGCGGATCGAAAGTTCTTCCGTCGTTCAACAAACAGAAGGTTGCCAAGAATCTAGTGGTGACACAGGGCGGCCTCGCCGGAACAAGAATTTCACTCGGCACTCAGCCGGTGCTCATCGGCCGTGCCGACGATTCGACGCTGGTACTGACCGACGACTACGCGTCGACGCGGCACGCGCGCATCTCGCCGCGCGGCGGCGACTGGTACGTCGAGGACCTCGGTTCCACCAACGGCACCTACCTCGACCGAGCCAAGGTGACCACGGCCGTACGTGTCCCGCTCGGTACCCCGGTCCGTGTCGGTAAAACCGTGATAGAGCTGCGCCCGTGACCCTGGTACTCCGGTATGCAGCGCGCAGCGATCGCGGACTGGTCCGCTCGAACAACGAGGATTCGGTCTACGCAGGCGCACGCCTTCTCGCGCTTGCCGACGGTATGGGTGGACATGCTGCGGGCGAGGTCGCATCGCAACTGATGATCGCCGCTCTGGCCCACCTCGACGACGACGAGCCGGGCGACGACCTTCTCGGCAAACTCGAGGCGGCGACCCGAGAGGGCAACGCGTCCATCGCCGATCAGGTAGAGGAAGAACCCGAGCTCGACGGCATGGGCACCACATTGACCGCAATTCTGTTCGCGGGCAGGAAGATCGGACTCGTCCATATCGGCGATTCCCGCGCCTACATGCTGCGCGAGACGAAGCTGACGCAGATCACTCGAGACGACACGTTCGTCCAGTCGCTCGTCGACGAAGGGCGTATCACCGCCGAACAGGCGCACACCCACCCGCAGCGGTCGCTGATCATGCGGGCGCTCACCGGCAACGAAATCGAGCCGACACTGACGGTTCGCGAAGCTCGCGCCGGCGACAGATACCTGCTGTGCTCGGACGGTCTGTCCGATGTCGTCAGCGACGAAACCATCGAGAACACGATGAACGAGGGTGATTGCGCGGAATGCGCAGACCGACTCATCGAACTCGCGCTGCGAAGCGGCGGACCCGACAACGTCACCGTCGTCGTCGCCGATGTCATCGATCTCGACTACGGGCAGAGCTCACCGATTCTCGGTGGCGCAGCCAGTACCGAGGACGAAGAGGATGCCCCGCCGCCCAACACCGCTGCCGGCCGCGCGGCCGCCATGCGGCCACCTCGGTCGACGCCCAAGCGGGTTGCAACCCCTCCCCCGGTGCCGGAGAAGAAGTCTCACAAACTTCGCTGGACCCTGGTGGCGTTGGCCCTCATCGCACTGCTGGTGGGCGGAGCGTTCGTCGCGAACACCGCCATCAGAAACAACTACTACGTCGGTGAGGACAACAATCGCGTCGCAGTGATGCGGGGCGTGCCCGGTTCGATCCTGGGCTACTCGTTGCAATCGGTGCATTCCATCGGATGCCTCGGCGACGACGGTGCGCTCACCCTGACGGCACCGGACACTGCTCCGAGCAATTGCGAGGTCTTCGAGATCGACGATCTCGCGCCGGCCGCTCGTGAGCAGGTTCGCGCGGGACTACCGTCGGGCAAGCTCGATGACGCGAACGGGCAGATGAATCGACTCGCGTCGGGCGACCTTCTTCCCGAGTGCGCGGCTGTCGCTGAGGTGACCACCACGACCGAAGCCCCGGCGCCCACATCGGCGCCCCCCGCGGCGCCTCCTGCCGATCCCGCCGCACCGCCCGCAGATCCGGCAGCTCCCCCGGCGGAACCGGCGCCGACCACCACACCCGCGCCTACGGTGCCTCAACTGCCTGGTCAGAACTGCAGGGCCGGTACTTGATGAGCTCCAATCCATCTGTGGGGGCGTCCTTTCCGAGCCCACCGGGCGGATTCGCGCCCGCTCCCGTCCAGTCCAATCGTCGAAACGTCGAATTGCTGCTCCTTGGCATCGCCGTTCTGATCACCACGTTCTCGCTGGTGCTCGTCGAGGCGAGCCAGGAACAGGCAGTCACGTGGGATCTCGCCAAGTACGGCCTTGCCTATCTCGCGCTCGTCACGATTGCGCATCTGGCAGTGCGCAGGTTCGCGCCGTACGCGGATCCGCTGCTGCTTCCGATCGTGGCGTTGCTCAACGGGCTCGGTTTGGTTCTGATTCACCGGCTCGATCTGGCGGATCAGCAATCCGCCGAATATCTAGGGCAGGAGATTCCGTCGCCCGACGCGACCCAGCAGGTGCTGTGGACAACGCTTGCGATCGCCGGTTTCATCGTGCTTCTCGTGCTTCTTCGCGACTACCGAACCCTGGCTCGGTACAGCTACACCGTCGGTTTGTGCGGTCTGGTGCTGTTGGCGATCCCAGCGCTTCTCCCGTCGGCCTTTTCCGAGGTGAACGGTTCCAAGATCTGGATCAGGCTGCCCGGGTTCAGCATTCAGCCCGGCGAGTTCGCCAAGATACTGCTGTTGATCTTCTTCGCGTCGCTACTCGTCGCCAAGCGAGAGCTGTTCACCACCGCAGGTAAGCACTTCCTCGGCATGGACTTTCCGCGTGCACGCGATCTCGGACCGATTCTGCTGGTGTGGATCGTCTCCGTCGGAGTCCTCGTCTTCGAGAAGGACCTCGGATCATCACTGCTGATCTTCGGCACCGTGTTGGTGATGATCTACATCGCCACCGAACGCGTCGGCTGGCTCATCATCGGCTTCGGTCTGCTGCTGGTCGGATTTCTCTTCGCCTACCAGGTATTCGGCCACGTCAAGATTCGCACCGACACCTGGCTTCATCCCTTCGACGACTACAACGACACCGGTTACCAGATCGTCCAGTCGATGTTCAGCTTCGCTACGGGTGGTCTCGCCGGTACCGGCCTGGGCAGTGGGCGACCCTCACAGGTGCCGTTCGCGAAGACGGACTTCATCATCGCAGCGGTCGGTGAAGAGCTCGGTCTCATCGGGCTCACCGCCGTCCTGATCCTGTACTTGGTCTTCATCATCCGTGGGCTTCGCACCGCACTCGCCGTTCGTGACAGCTTCGGCAAGCTCCTCGCTGCCGGCCTGTCCTTCACGGTCGCGATTCAGTTGTTCGTTGTCGTCGGCGGCGTCACCAAGCTCATTCCGCTGACGGGTCTGACCACGCCCTATCTGTCCTACGGAGGATCGTCGCTTCTCGCCAACTATCTGCTTCTCGCACTACTGATCAAGATCTCCGACGCCGCACGTGAACCCGCGACGCCGAAGAAGAAGCCGGCCCCGGCAGCCCCGATCGCAGAGGCGCCGACCGAGATGGTGAAACGCTCATGAACACTCCTCTCCGCCGCGTGTCCATCGCCGTCATGGTGATGGTCGTCGCACTGCTGGCGAATGCCACGTACCTGCAGGTGATCAAAGCCGACGACTTGCGCTCCGATCCTCGCAACTCCCGGGTGCTGCTCGACGAGTACTCCCGTCAGCGCGGACAGATCTCCGCGGGCGGACAGGTGCTGGCCGCCTCGATCTCCACCGACGATCGATACAAGTACCTGCGCACGTATCCGCCGAATCAGTTGGCTCCCAACAGTCCGATGGCCAATGCCCCGGTCACCGGGTTCTACTCGATGCTCTACTCGAGCACCGGCCTCGAACGCACCGAAGATCAGGTGCTCAACGGCTCCGACGACCGCCTTTTCGGTCGCCGACTGTTCGATCTGATTTCCGGTCGCGATCCGCGTGGTGGAAACGTCGTCACGACCATCGACCCCGTCGTGCAGCAGGTCGCCTACGATCAGCTGTTCTCCAGGGGATACACCGGTGCCGTGGTCGCGATCGAGCCGTCGACGGGGAACATCCTCGCGATGGCCAGCTCACCCAGTTACGACCCGAACCTGCTGGCGAGCCACGACGGTGCCCAGACCACCGAGGCGTGGGACCAACTCAATGCCGATCCCGCCAAGCCCCTGCTCAACCGCGCGATCTCGGCGACGTATCCACCCGGATCGACATTCAAGGTTCTCGTGACCGCTGCAGCTCTGGAGAACGGTGCAAGCCCCGACGATCAGCTGACCGCTGCCTCGACGATCACGCTGCCGGACACCGAGACATCCCTCGAGAACTACAACGGGAGCACCTGTGGCAGCGGCGCGACCGCGGCGCTTCGGGATGCCTTCGCCCGCTCGTGCAACACCGCGTTCGTCGAACTCGGAATCAAAACCGGTGGCGACGCCCTGCGTGACACGGCGAGCGCCTTCGGGATCGGCGAGGAAACCACGTCGCTGCCGCTTCCCGTCGCCGACAGCACCATCGGATCCATTCCAGACGATGCAGCCCTCGGCCAGAGCAGCATCGGTCAGCGCGACGTCGCGCTGACCCCGCTACAGGACGCGGTGATTGCGGCCACCGTCGCCAACGGCGGCGTCCGGATGGCTCCGCACATGGTCAGCCAATTGCAGGCGCCCGACCTGTCGAACTTGTCGACCACAGCCCTCGACTCGAGGGGACAGGCGATCAGCGCTGACACCGCCGCGACATTGACGTCGCTGATGATCGGGTCGGAGAACAACACCGGTGGCGAGGGCAAGATCGCCGGCGTTCAGATCGCGTCTAAGACCGGCACGGCCGAGCACGGTACCGACCCGCGGAACACGCCGCCGCATGCCTGGTACATCGGCTTCGCGCCAGCCGAAGACCCGAAAATAGCCATCGCCGTCATCGTCGAGGACGGTGGCGACCGTGCCCTCGCTGCGACCGGCGGGTCGGTCGCAGCTCCGGTCGGTCGCGCTGTCATCGCTGCCGGATTGCAGGGGAGGTGAGCAACTCGTGCCACTGAAGAACGGTGCAGTCATTGCACAGCGCTACCGTCTGTTGCGATTGATCGCGACAGGCGGAATGGGCCAGGTGTGGGAGGCGATGGACAATCGCCTCGACCGCAAGGTCGCAGTCAAGGTGCTCAAAGCAGAGTTTTCCGAGGACCCGGAGTTCTTGCAGCGGTTCCGTTTCGAGGCTCGTACCACCGCGCAACTCAATCACCCCGGCATCGCAGGGGTGTACGACTACGGCGAGACGCGCGACGAAGCAGGCGAGTCGCTCGCGTACCTGGTGATGGAACTGGTCAACGGCGAGCCGCTCAACGCTGTGCTCGGACGGATCGGACGACTGCCGCTCGGCCACGCTCTCGACATGCTCGAGCAAACTGGCCGGTCGCTTCAGGTTGCGCACTCGGCAGGCGTCGTGCACCGTGACGTCAAGCCCGGCAACATCCTGATCACTCCCGCCGGTCTGGTGAAGATCACCGACTTCGGCATCGCGAAGGCAGTCGACGCGTCACCGGTGACGAAGACCGGCATGGTGATGGGCACTGCCCAGTACATTGCTCCCGAGCAGGCACTGGGAGAAGAAGCGACCTCCGCGAGTGACGTGTATTCACTCGGCGTCGTCGGCTACGAAGTTCTGTCCGGGACCCGTCCCTTCGTCGGTGACGGCGCGCTTACCGTCGCGATGAAACATGTCCGCGACACACCGGCACCTCTGCCGGCGGATCTCCCTCCCGGTGTTCGGGAGCTGATAGAGATCACGATGGCGAAGGATCCCGCTGCGCGTTATGCGAACGGCGGTGAGTTCGCCGATGCTGTCGCCGCAGTCCGTGCCGGCCGCAGACCGCCGGCGCCAGGTACCAGCCGAGGACCCGGCACCGGCAGGGTCATGATGCCCGGAGTGGTCGCGGCCTCAGCACCGAGCAGTACTCAGATGATGCCGACGTCGCACAATCAGTACACCGGTCCCCGTACGGGCGCCGCCGCGCCCGCGGAGCCGGAACCCACCGGAATGTCGTCGGCGCAGAAGGCTCTCGCGTGGGGCGGCGCCGGCTTGTTGTTACTTGCCATCCTCATCGGTGGCTTCGTGCTGTTGAACCGCGAAGACGAGACTCCGGCTCCCTTCAGCCCGGCCACGACGACGCAGCGGACCACGACGACCACCACCACCACCACCGAACCGATCACAACGACAACAGAACCGACGACAACGCGGCCGACGACGACGGAACCGACGACAACCACGACGGAACCGACCACAACGACAACAGAACCGACGACGACACAGCCGACCACGACACAGCCGACCACGACGACCACCAACGGCGGGCTCACCATCCCGCCATTCACCATTCCGGGCCTCCCCGGGACAGGCGGCGGCGGCGAAGAGGAACCGCAGGCCGCCGGAACCCCTTTCGTGGACAAAGACTCTTCTGGCACTGATCGACAAGGACAGCGATGACGACTCCCCGCAACCTCTCGTCCCGCTACGAGTTGGGCGAGATTCTCGGATTCGGTGGCATGTCCGAGGTCCACCTGGCACGCGACAACCGACTCGACCGCGACGTGGCAATCAAGGTGCTTCGCGCAGACCTTGCGCGCGACCCGACGTTCTATCTGCGTTTCCGCCGTGAGGCGCAGAATGCGGCAGCACTCAACCACCCCGCCATCGTCGCTGTGTACGACACCGGCGAGGCCGAGACCGAAGCCGGTCCGTTGCCGTTCATCGTCATGGAATACGTCGAGGGCAGCACGCTGCGTGACATCGTCCGAGGCGAAGGCCCTATGGCGCCGCGCCATGCGATGGAGGTCATCGCCGATGTGTGTGCGGCACTCGACTTCTCGCACCGCAACGGAATCGTCCACCGTGACGTCAAACCCGCGAATGTGATGATCAACAACGCGGGCGCAGTCAAGGTCATGGACTTCGGCATCGCCAGGGCCATTGCCGACAGCTCGAGTCCCATGACGCAGACCGCAGCCGTCATCGGCACCGCCCAGTACCTCTCCCCGGAGCAAGCCCGAGGCGAGCAGGTCGACGCCCGCTCCGACGTCTATTCTCTCGGCTGCGTCCTGTTCGAGGTACTGACCGGGGAACCTCCGTTCAAGGGCGACTCTCCCGTCGCCGTGGCCTACCAGCACGTGCGCGAAGATCCCGAGCTACCGTCGCGCGTCAATGCAGACGTGCCTCGCGAACTGGACTCGATCATCCTCAAGGCGATGGCCAAGAACCCAGCGAACCGGTATCAGTCCGCTGCCGAGATGCGCACCGACCTGGTCCGCGTGCTCGGCGGCCAACGTCCGAGCGCGCCGACGGTCATGAACGACGAGGATCGCACCACGATCCTCGGCTCGATGGATGCGCGGGCTCCACTTCCACGCTCGTCCACCGCGTCGGAGCCTGCGAGCACGGCCAGCGGCCGACACGCAGGTGTCGACGACGAAGGTCCCCGACACAGGGGCGTCCGAATCGCACTGCTGTCGCTTGCTGCAGTCGTGGTCGTCGCAATCATCGGCGGGTTCCTGTGGTCTCTCGGCCCCGGCTCGTCCCCGGCTCGCGTCGCCATTCCCGACGTGACCGGTCTGTCGGCATCGGACGCCCAGGCACGACTCGCGGAAGCAGACCTCCGGTTCGACATCGAGGAGAAGGCCGACGCGACAGTTCCCCCCGGCGCCGTGATTGCCACGAGGCCGGGGGCGGGTGCCGAGGTCGACACCAAGAGCGCAGTCAACCTGGACGTGTCCAGCGGTCCGGAACAGGTCCAGGTCCCGCAGCTCGCAGGCAAGACCCAGCAGCAGGCCGCACAAGCACTGTCGGCGCTGGGACTGGAACTCGACGGCGCCGTCGCTCGGGCAGCATCCACGCCGGAGAATCTGGACAAGGTCGTCGAGCAGAATCCGTCTTCGGGCGTCGGGATCACCGTCGGATCGTCGGTGAAGATCACCCTGGGCAGCGGACCTGCGCAGGTGCGAGTCCCCAACGTCGTCGGGCAGCAGGTCGAGGTGGCGCAGCCCAACGTCGAGGGGGCAGGTTTCCAGGTGAAAGTCGAGAACATCGACTCGAGCCAGCCGCTCGGCGAGGTCGTCTCGACCAGCCCCGCCGGTGGATCCAACGCAGTCGCAGGTGACACCGTCACGTTGCGCGTGTCCAATGGCGACAAGATCCCCATGCCGGATCTACTGGGGCTGACCGCGGCACAGGCAAAGACCGCTCTCGAGGCGGCAGGCTGGACCGGCTCGGCGACGAGCATCATCACGTCGCAGGAGAGCACTCTCGATCCGACCATGGTCAACCGCGTGGTGAATCAAGCCGAACCCGCTGGATCGGAGATCACCAAGTCACAGACGGTGAACATCAGCCTCGGTGTTCTGGGGATACCCGGCAGGTAGCGCTAGCGGAACGCGAGCGCTACCTGCGCCTCGAGCTGACCGATCAAGGCGTCGTCCGATTCTGCACCGCAGATCGACAACCAGTTCGCCAGCATCCGATGCCCGCCTTCGGTGAGGATCGACTCGGGGTGGAATTGGACACCATGGATCGGCAGCTCTCGATGGCGCATCGCCATCACCAGACCTGATTCGGTTCGTCCGGTGACTTCCAGTTCTTCGGGGATCGTGTCCTCGAGGACCGTCAACGAGTGATAGCGGGTGGCCGTGAATGGCTGCGGCAGGCCCTCGAGTACACCCACACCGATGTGGTGGACCGAACTGGTCTTTCCGTGCAGGAGCTCCGGGGCGCGATCGACCGTCGCTCCGAAGGCAGCTCCGATCGCTTGGTGTCCCAAGCACACTCCGAGCAGCGGAGTCCTCGCGGTCGCCGCTGCGGTCACCAGGTCCATCGTCGCGCCTGCTCGATGCGGGGTACCGGGGCCGGGGCTCAGCAGAATGCCGTCGAACTCGCGGGCGACCGCATCCCTGTCGTCGAGGCGTGGATCGTCGTTTCGCCAGACGGTCGCGTCCACACCGAGTTGGCCGAGGTACTGGACCAGATTGAAGACGAAGCTGTCGTAGTTGTCGACGACCATGATGCGCATAGTGCCAGCGTAAGGCAGTGGCCCCGTCGACCGACAGTTCACCCTGGCTGGGCGTACTGCATCCGGATCGACCCGTCGTACGCCGGAACGTCCACTTGCTCGGATGCGTCCGCGGTATAGCCGAGGCCGTACCGCAACGCGTACTGACGAAATACCGTGACGCCCGGCTCCCGGTCGAGGGATGCCGTCAGCTCGGTCGGATCCCCGATCGCTGTCACCACGTACGGCGGGCTGTACGTGCGGCCACCCAACAGCAGGGTGTTTCCGATGCACCTAGGAGCAACTCGACTTGCGATTCGTTGATCCTGCATCGCAATCGCAGTCGCACCGCCTGCCCACAGGGCATTGAGGACGCTCTGTACGTCCTGTTGATGTACGACGAGATCATCGGGCGACGCGTCCGATGCGTAGCGCCCGTCCGGACCTCTCGGGGCATCCGTCATCGTCACGACGACGCCCGGTCCCGACTCGGCCGTCATACCCGCGGGGGCCGTCAGCGGTCGAGTCTGCGCCAGCGCGTCGCCGACGTCGGCGTCGACCGTGCCCGCAGTGTTTCGAAGTTCGTCGACCCGCTCGGCTAGGTCGTCACGGATCGTCTCGGCATCATCGGCACTGACCTGCGCGGACCGCACCAGAGAAGACAGTCTCGTCGTGTCACTACGGCGAATCTCGTCGCCGTGCGAGAACTGCCTCGTCGTAGCCAGGAGCATCCCGACAACGAGGCACACCACCACTGTGAGTACCTGCCACACCAAGGATGTCGTCCTCGTGTGCCGATCGTCCGAGGGCATGTACTCCTCCGGTGCTCTCACCCGCGTTTCCGCTGAGCTAGCGTGTACAGGGCATGTGCTCAACATTGGGCATGTGTCAACACCAGACGCTACCTGCTCCAGCCGCGGGGCGATGCGAGGGTTGGATCGGCGGCTGGGCCGTACACAGGCCTAGTTGTCCACAACCTTCTATCCACAGGCGAGGTACCGGGTACGAGAGTGTTACTGCACGAACGACGGCGTTGATGCAGCAACGACAGAGAAGGGGAAAGCATGCCGAAGTCGAAGGTTCGCAAGAAGAAGGACTACGTGATCGCACCGGGGACGCGCACTCCCGGTTCGGTCAAGGCAGGTCCGTCCAGTCCGTTCTACGTGGCAGTGATGTTGGGATTCATGCTGCTCGGGCTGCTGTGGCTGCTCGTGTACTACCTGGCGGCAGAGAACATCTCTTGGATGAACAGCCTCGGAGCATGGAACTTCTTGATCGGTTTCGGATTCATGGTGGTCGGCCTCGTCATGACCATGCGGTGGCGTTGATCACCCGGTGTCGTTGATCGAACAGTCTCGAGTCGAGCTACTTACACGCGTGTTATTCATCCCCAATGTGGATAAAGCCTGTGGATAACTTATCCGACGATCCACAGGGTGTGGATGAACAGCGGTGGGCGACGCCGATGCCGGCCGTATTCGCACTTGCCTTCGGCGGATTTGCACTGGTCATCGCTGCGATATTGACGGATACGGATCCCGCCGGCCGGTTCTTGGTGACCGTGGCGGCCCTCGGCCTGTGGATAATTGCCGGTCTCGCGGCCTACCAGCGGCCACGTCTGTGGATGAACGACAGCACAGTGTCGATGAAACGACTCACCGGCGTGCAGACGTACCGACGCGAGGAGATCGTACGAATCAAGACGGTGAAGTACCCCCGCCTCGGACGGCGCGTACCGATGCTGGAGATGGACGTGCGCCGCGCTGGGGAAGACGACGACCGATTGGTCATCTTCGGCAGGTGGGATCTGGGGACGAACCCCCAGGACGTCTACGATGCCCTCGAACGCGGCGGGTTCGTGCCCGAAGCGTCACAGTGACCAGTTGTGAGTGAGCTACAGACCCATCAGAGACCGTAGGTCCAGAACTCGCACGCCGATGATGACCACAGCGAGCGCGGCAACTCCGGCCACGGCGATCCAACCCATCCGCCCCTGTGAGGACCCAGTCTTGTTGGGCAGAAAGAGGATGCCGGCAGTGGCAGCGGCTCCCGCCACAAGTCCACCCACGTGACCCCACAGTGAGATGCCGGGGATCGAGATGCTGATGACGATGTTCAGTCCGATCACGACGAGGACCGGCGTCGGACTTCGCTTCAGCTTGAGAAGAATGACCGCTTGCGCACCGAGTAGTCCGAAGATCGCTCCCGACGCACCTGCGGTAAGACTGATCGGCGCTTCGAGGACCATCACCGACGCACTGCCACCGAGAAGTGACACCGCGTAGACGGCGACGTACCGCGCGCGCCCCAGAATGGCCTCGACGTCTCTGCCGATGATGTAGAGGGCGAACATGTTGACCAGCAGATGTATCGGCCCAATATGCAGGAATCCGCTACCGAGAATTCGCTCGACATCGCCGGTTGCCACGGCCGGTGGGAACAGGGCCCAGGCGTCGAACAGGGACGAGTCTCCGGTGTTGTCCAACAGACTGCGGGACTGGAGCGCCGTCACCGCGAACGCCAGCACGTTCAACCCCATCAGGATGTACGTGACGCGGCCGTACGCGGCACCCATCGGTGCACCGGCCACTGTTCGTGCCCGACGCACCGACGCGTTGCCTGCGCGAACGCAGTCGACGCAGTGTTGGCCGACTGCAGCGGGCCGTAGGCACTCCGGACACGCCGGTCTGCCACATCTCGAACATGCGAGACCGGTGGGACGCTCGGGGTGTCGGACACACCTCGACTGAGGTGGGGTGGGCTCGTTGCCGTGCGCGCCACCCCAGCCGGGGTTCGTCATCGTCTTTCAGTCCTCCGCGTACAGGTATCTACAGCAGGTTGGTCGATTCAGGCCAGGGTGATGCTGTTGATGACAACCTCGTCGACGGGACGGTCGCCACGTCCAACGGGGGTACCGGAGATGGCGTCGACGACCTTCTTCGAAGCGTCGTCGGTCACCTCGCCGAAGATGGTGTGCTTGCGGTTCAGGTGCGGCGTCTTGCCGGTGGTGATGAAGAACTGCGAACCGTTGGTTCCCGGGCCGGCGTTGGCCATGGCCAGCAGGTACGGGCGGTCGAAGGAAAGCTCCGGGTGGAATTCGTCGCCGAACTTGTAGCCCGGTCCGCCGCTGCCGGTTCCGGTCGGGTCGCCGCCCTGGATCATGAAGCCGTCGATGACGCGGTGGAAGACGGCGCCGTCGTAGAACGGTCCGGTCTTTCCGCCCGAGGCGTTGGTGGTCGAGTAGTCCTTCGTGCCGTCAGCGAGACCGGTGAAGTTCTCGACCGTCTTCGGCGCGTGGTTGCCGAACAGTTCGATGATGATGTCGCCGCGGTTTGTGTGCAGCGTTGCCGTCGATGTCTTGTTTGGTGAAGTCACCCCACCATCGTGCCATTGACAGGCACTGGCCGAAACGGTGACGGTCATTCACACCCACGTTGTGGAACAGTGGGGGCATGACGAGCACATCGAAGTCTGAGCACTTCCGGGGCGTCGCAGCGAGCACCGGCGGAAATCTGATCAAGGCAGCGAAGATCTTCGGGACCGGATCCGCTGGGGTCGGCCTACAGCTCGCCACGCGCGGATACGCGCTGGCACGGCGTGAAGCTGATCGTCGCAAGACTCATCGTGCGCTGGCGACCTCCGCGCCGCGTGCCACCAACACAACGCGCGGATCGCTCTTGAGCACGAAGACGAGAAAATTCGTGGTGTTCGGCTCGCTCTTCGGTGCGGCAGCGGGCATCGCAATTTTGGTCTCCAAACGCCGGAACACGTTCGTCGAGCCGGCCGACGCGCCGCCGAGCCTGGAGGACTACGAGGAGACTCCGACGCCGGTCAACGGGTCCTCGGCCCACGCAGCGCGAAAGTAGCAACAGCTAGGAAACCTCGTCGGTCCGGCCGGACACGACGAGGGCGATGGTGCGCTGAGTCACGGTGCCATCAGACAGGTACTCGCTGTGACCGTGACTGTTCGTCAGCGTGCCGTCCGGCGAACGTGTGGCTACCGGGCGTACGCCGTCCAGTTCGCTCGGATCCCCGCCGAACAGTCCGGTGTCCGCCACCAGGTCGTCACGTGTTTCGGCGACGAACAGATGACCGGGTGGAATTGACAGCCTGGAGACGTCGTCGAATCCCAGTCCAGGGGAACCCACCGCAATCATCTCGTCGACGCCCGTGTCGTCGATTCCTCGCAGCGCGAGAGCGGCGGTCAGAGAACCGTACGAATGGCCGAGCAGAGTCAGATGCGGGTCCTCCGCGCGCGAGGCATCGAGACCGTCGAGAAACGACGACAGGCGGGCCGAGCCGACCGCAGCTGCCGCGGACGAGAGCACTGTCGTCTTCGGATCGAGCAGACTCCACCCAAGCTGCGGGGCCTGATAGTCCATCCACGTCACGCACGCGACACTCTCACCGGGTGAAACCAGCTCGCGCACATTCTGTTCGAGTGATTCCATGTCGCCGTCGTACCGCTGCATATCGCCGCTGACATCGGAGTCCAGACCAGGGACGAAGACTGCGACGTGTGTTGCAGTGTGGACGTTGCCGACGGCTATGGCCGCCAACGTGTCCTCGGCGCTCGAGTTGTCCAACACCAAGAGCTGGCGATTTCCCTGGTCGAGAACAGTCGAGATGGCGTCGAGAGCCTCGAGGCGCTTCTTCGTCTGTGCCAATCCGGCGTCGGCATTGTTCAAGAGACCACCGAAGAGGGTGGAATCGAGCCGACGACTCAGTTCGTCCGCTACGTCGTGCAGTCGGGCACGCTCGCGTACGAGAACCCTCCTGTTCGCCGCATCACGCACGTCGGCAGGTATACCGTCGAGGTTGCCGATGGTTCCGGGATCGTTCACCAGGAGCGAGGTTCGGTCGGACTGCGGAAGCAACTCCCAGAACGCCGCATTCGCCGGTGCCGTGTGGTCCTGCACCGTGCGGTCATGCACCGTGAGCGTCGCAGGTTCGATGGGAACCCCGTCACCGATCCGCGCCAGATCCGCGGTCGTATTCCGATCTATCTCCGTGGCGCGCCGGATTACCTCGGTCACCCGCTCGGCGAGATCGCGGCACAGGCGTGCGCGGCTGCGCGCTGTCTCCCACGCATCCTCGGAGCTGGTGGCATACAGCATAATTCCGTCACTGACGGCGCCGTCGACGTCGATCTCCAGCTCATGCTCGACGCTAGTCGATTCGCAGTCGAGTACTGCTGATCGGACGCGGTACATGTCGTCGGCGACATCGGCGAGGCATCGTCCGACGCGTACGAGTGTGCGCGCCGAGTCGCGATACTGCTCCCACGCACGAGCTATCGCATTCCGGGCAGCGTCGGACGCCTCACCGCGCCATACGAGCTCACGCGTGATCGATTGCAGCGCATCGCCGCCGAGCCGGAGATCGCGCGCGGTATCACTCACTCGATGCCCCAGCTGCGAGACCTCCGACGGGTTCCACTGTTGAATCTCACTCCACGACACCATGTCCTACCCCATCACCGATCCAATTCACGTGTGGGTAGTCAACCTCGAAAAAGTGAGGAACCGGAGAATCTATCCCCAGGCTGTGGATGGATTGTGTGGAGATTGCGTCAGCGCGCTATTCTCCACTCCGTTTCGTCCGGACCTGGTTCCTGCACAGGAGTCACTTTCGACGGGCGGCTGCGCTTCGCCCGGTACAGGTCAGCGTCGGCTGCCCGATAGATCTCGGCCCAACGCCTGGCCGAGGGCATACATACGAGGCCGACACTCCACTCGGCACGATGCGCCCGACGCAGACGATCGATGATCTGCCACGCTTCCGCCTCGAGGACGCCGGGCATGAAGAGCACGAACTCGTCACCACCGAGCCTGCCGAGCACGTCGCGGCGGCTCAATTCTGCTTTCCATGCTTTCGAAACGCGCGCCAGTAGAACGTCACCGGCGATATGACCGTATTCGTCGTTGATCTGCTTGAAGTTGTCCATATCGAGTACAGCCATGCTGACCGAGAGTCCACGTGCGGCACATGCCGGCAGCATCTTCTCCACCTTGGACTCGAATCCGAATCTGTTCAGGAGTCCGGTCAGGGCGTCATGAGTGGCGCTGTAGCGCATACGGCGAGCGAATGCGCCGAACACCTCGGTGGCACCGACCACGCCTAGCGCGATCAGGACGTAGGCGATGATCGAGGATTCGTAGGGTCCGATCGCAGCGCCGAGAACTGCAGAGACGGCGAGTACGGCAACCCAGATCCCGGCGTTGCGTTCGGACCAGAACGCGCCGATGTGCATGCCGAGAAACATGGTGGCTTGGACGCAGACGAGGAACGCCGCAAGAGTGTGGCTCGCCCCGAACGACAGAGCCACAGCAAGGATGCCCATGAAGGTCACCAGACCGATGGTGCGTTTGGGGCTCGGTCCCCTGGTGCGCATCAGCATGACGGTCGCGGCGATTCCCAGCGCGAGAGCGAGGAAGAGCGCGCCGCGTTCCAGCGAGTCGGAACTGCCCCACGACGCACTTCCACTGGCACCGAAGAGAAGTGTGGTGCCGACGATGTACACCAGGAGGGTCAGCCCCGACTCGTCGAGTTTCGATGTCACGGACATCATTCGGTCGATCATGGGGTCCGCACCTCGAACCAGTCGATCCCGGGATTCTTCGAACTTGGGACGTAGGTGGGAGTCGCTGCCCGATGAGGTCGCATCGGCACTATCCACCTCCCCAGGACATCGCGCTCAGTGTCGACGGCGACGTCGCTCGTGCGGGACTTTAACACTTTCCACCGGGGTTGGAGCTGGAGACGGGAGCGCTCTCTCGCTACGGCTCCGCCGTAGTGGCGCGGTTAAGTGCACCAGGGCGTACTCAACCGTGCAGGAGCGGAGCGACCCCCGCGCTGGAGCGGAGCGAGGGTCAGGAGACGAGTTCGGCGCGGGCCGCCTCCCGGGCCAGAAGTCGGTCCCGGGATTCTTCGAACTTGGTGGCTTTGGCGGAGAGCTCGTCGATGAAGAGCGCAAGGCGATCTCTGTCCTTTTCGCCTTCGCCGGAGAAGTCGTTGCGTTCGAAGATCTGCCATTTGCGCAGCACCGGCATCAGAACCTCGTCCAGGTGCTGACGGAGGTCGTAGATGCCGTACTTGGCCAATGCCATCGCGTTCTTGCGGAAGTTGGGCATGTTCAGCCCCGGCATCGCGAAGTCGGTTGCGACGTCGGCGATGGCCCGCACCGTCTGGTCGGGGGTCAGGTCGAGGGCGGCCGCCCCGAGGTTGCGGTAGAAAATCATGTGCAGGTTCTCGTCGGCTGCTATTCGAGCGAGCATTTTATCGGCAACCTCGTCCCCGCACGCCAGTCCCGTGTTTCGGTGCGACACTCTCGTGGCCAGTTCCTGCAAGGTCACGTACGCCACCGAATGCAGGAAGTTCGCGCCATCCATCGGGGCATCGACTCCGGTGGTCATGTGCTGCATGCGAGCGCGTTCCAGTTCGACGGGATCGACCGCACGGGTTACGACGAGGTAGTCACGCATCACTATTCCGTGGCGGTTCTCTTCGGCCGTCCAGCGACCGACCCAGGTACCCCAGGCGCCGTCGAGCGAAAAGTTGTCGGCCAGACCCCGGTGATACGACGGCAGATTGTCTTCGGTGAGCAGGTTGGTGATCATCGCGGTGCGAGCCAGGTCCGAGAGTCTCGATTGCGATTCATCCCAGTCGTCGCCGCCCATCGCAGCGAAGTTGCGACCCTCGTCCCACGGAATGTAGTCGTGTGGGTGCCATTCCTTCGCCATCGAAAGATGGCGGTTCAGGTTCTGTTCCAGTGTCTCTTCGAGTTCGGTCAACAATTCGGTGTGATCGAGGTTGCGCATCTTTTTCCTTCACACGGTTCACAAAGTTTCAGACGCGGTCGGATGACGGTAGGCGCCGACGTGACGCGTTCGACTATCAGCTGAACGCTAGGGCACCAGTGTGGTGAGAGTCACCGATGTTTGTCATGTCTGGACATGTCAGCACAGCGCGGCTGCCTCCTTGGCCGGGATCACAATCGATGCACCGGCTGGCATGACGAGGCAGACACGAAAAAGGACGCCCAACCGAAGTTGGACGTCCTCTTTCATTTCTGTGGAGCCTAGGAGATTCGAACTCCTGACATCTGCCTTGCAAAGGCAGCGCTCTACCAACTGAGCTAAGGCCCCGGGTGTATCTGTAATTCTCGAACTGCGCAAGCGAACAATACCTTACACGCTTGCGAACCCTTTCAGGCGGTGGAAACCTCGTGCCAGACACCGTCTCCGCTGCGAACCGAGCGCACCTTCGACACTGCTACTACCACTGTCACCACCACGCCGACGAGAACGAGAATTCTCACTTCTGTATCACCTCGCCGTCGTGTCCGGTGTGGGCCTAGGAGGACTTGAACCTCCGACCTCTTCCTTATCAGGGAAGCGCTCTAACCGCCTGAGCTATAGGCCCTCGTACCTCGGCTGAAGAAGAAGATTTCTCTTCTCGAACCGAGGAGTGAGGTTACCGTATCGAACCGCTGTACTCCAAAACGGCTCGATACGGCTTCCGCATACGAGCTCTCAGTCGCGGTCCGCCAACGTCACTTCGACGCCGCCGACCAGATCCGAGGACAGGTTGTAGATGAACGATCCGATGGTCGTCAATGCAGTGAACAACACCATATTGATGATGCCGATCACGGCGGCATAGCCGAAGACCTGTCCCGCACTGACCAACCCACCGTCGCCGGATTCATTGACGATCTCGGTGAATGCGCTGTTGAGGCGATCCCACACCCCCATGCCGTCGAGCACCGCGTACAGCAGGCCGACCGCGACCATCCACACGAAGAACAACGACACGGCAATGACCAGCGAAATCTTGAGCGTCGACCACGGGTCGATCTTCCGAAGCTGGATGGTCGCGCGCAGAGGCTCCCCGTCTTCACGAGCGGCTATGGCAACCGGCTGCGCGACGGGTCGGGCATCGGGCCCCGGCTCCGAGTGCCGAACCTCCGACAAGTCCGGCATGTCCTTCGCCAGATCCTTGCGCTCGATGTGGCGCGTCGGGCCGTCGATCCCCGCGGCCTTGCTCTTGGCAGCTTCACGACGCTGGGTCTTGTCTGCTGGTTTCTCCGGGCCGGTGTTCCCCGCTAGGGCTCCCTGCGCCGGATCACCGTGAGGCAGGGTGCCTCCCCGGGCCGACAGGTTCGTCTGCGGTTGATTCTGAGGAGACCGTTGTGGTCCCTGCTGGGGTCCGCCCTGCTGGGGCGCACCTTGACTGGAACCGCGCTGCCAGGGAGGAGCTCCCTGTGGCGCGCCGTTGCTCTGCGCGGGTGCACTTCTAACCTGCCCGGACTGCGGGTTCTCGAACGCAGCAGTTGCAGGCTGCCCCACGTCCCCCGGATGAAGTGGATCGAACGGCCGTTCCTCGACACGAGGTCCATCCGGACGAGGCGGTCCAGGACGCTCGGCCTCGACGCGGGGAGCAGCTTCGGTAGGAGGCTGCTGTGCTGCGCTTGGACGAGCTGGTGCAGACGGACGAGGCGGCACCGGCGGCTGCGGCTGGCCGTTCGCCGGTGGACCGGTCCTCTCCTGCTCTCGTGGCTGCGCGGCGGCAGGACGCGTCGCCGGAGGAGCAGTCGCCGGAGGAGCAGCGGGCTTCTGGTCGGCGGCGGGCTTCCCACCCGAACCGGCCGGCCGCGTCGGCGCACTCGCCTGCGGTGGGACCGAATTCCCGGAGCGCTCGGCAGGCGCCACACGGCCCGCAGCAGGCCCGTTTGCAGTTCCCGGGCGCTGAGGAGCGCCCTTCTGCGGGGCCTGCCCAGCCGGCCGACCGGAAGTCTGACTCGGCTCGTTCGGAGGCCGCACCGGCGGACGATTTCCGCCGTTCTGCGGTGGCTGCGGTCCCGGGCGGACCGCTGGCTGCGGACGCGCTGATGTCCGCGGCTGCTCAGCAGGCTCGCTAGGCGGGACTGGCCTGCTACCAGGCCGGTTGGGAGTGCTCACTACGACTCCTTAGGTGCTTCGTCTTCGGGAGAGACTGCGCCCGGCTCCGGTTCGTGTTCGTCGGCGTTACGGGCGATAGCGAGCAGTGTGTCGCCTTCTCCGAGATTCATCAACCGAACACCCTTCGTCTGTCGACCAGCCTTCCGAACCTGCTTAGCTGCGGTACGGATCACGCCTCCACCAGAAGTGATTGCGTACAGCTCGTCATCGTCGTCGACGATGAGAGCACCCACCAGGGTGCCACGCTTCGGGTCGTACTGGATTGTCAGCACGCCCTTTCCGCCACGGCCCTGTTGCGGGTAATCCTCCATCGCAGTGCGCTTCGAGTAGCCACCCGATGTCGCAACCAGCAGATACTTGTCCTCGCGTACGACGTTCAGCGACAACAGCTGGTCCTCGCCGTTGAACCGCATGCCCTGCACTCCGGACGTGGCACGGCCCATCGGACGCAACACCTCGTCGGTTGCCGAGAAGCGAATCGACTGACCCTGTGCGGAGACCAACAGCAGATCATCGTCCGAGGACGCCAACACCGCACCGACGAGCTCATCTTCACCGCGAAGATTCACGGCGACGATTCCGCCACTGCGGTTCGAGTCGAAGTCGGTGAGCTTGGACTTCTTGACCAACCCACCCTTGGTGGCCAACACCAGATACGGCGCATCCTCGTAGGTCTGGATTTGGATGACCTGGGCAATTCGTTCGTCGGGCTGGAACGCGAGCAGGTTCGCCACGTGCTGCCCTCGGGCAGTTCGGTTGGCCTCGGGTAGCTCGTACGCCTTCGCCCGGTAGACACGGCCCTTCGTGGTGAAGAACAGGATCCAGTCGTGGGTGGAGCAGACGAAGAACTTGCTGACGATGTCGTCCTGCTTGAGCCCTGCACCCTGGACGCCCTTGCCGCCGCGCTTCTGCGAACGGTAGAGGTCGGTCCTGGTGCGCTTGGCATAACCGGTCTCGGTGATCGTGACCACGACGTTCTCGCGTGCGATCAGATCCTCGTCGTTGACGTCTCCGTCGCTGGCGATGATGCGAGTACGACGGTCATCGCCGAACTTCTCGACGATTTCGGCCAGTTCGTCGCGCACGATCTGACGCTGTCGCTCTGGACGAGCCAGGATGTCCTGCAGTTCGGCGATCTCGAGTTCGATCTCGGCCAGTTCGTCGATGATCTTCTGTCGCTCGAGGGCAGCGAGGCGACGCAGCTGCATGGCCAGGATCGCGTCGGCCTGGATCGTGTCGACGTCGAGCAGATCGATCAAGCCGGTGCGCGCGGCATCGACATCGGGAGAGCGACGGATGAGCGCGATGACTTCGTCGAGAGCATCGAGTGCCTTGACCAGACCGCGCAGGATGTGAGCCCGTTCTTCGGCCTTGCGCAGACGGTAGCGGGTACGACGGATGATGACGTCGAGCTGATGGGCCACGTAGTAGCGGATCATCTGGTCGAGTCGCAACGTGCGAGGGACGCCGTCGACGATCGAGAGCATGTTCGCGCCGAAGCTCGTCTGCAGCTGCGAGTGCTTGTAGAGGTTGTTCAGCACCACCTTCGCGACAGCATCGCGCTTGATGGTGACCACGATGCGCATACCGACGCGGTCTGAAGATTCGTCGTCGATCTTGGAGATGCCGGACAGCTTGCCGTCGCGAACCTGCTCGGCGATCGAGGTGATCATGTTGTCCGGGTTGACCTGGTACGGCAACTCGGTGATCACGATGGTCGAACGACCGTTGGAGTCCTCTTCGATCTCCACGACGCCGCGCATACGAATCGAGCCACGCCCGGTGGAGTAGGCGTCGGAGATTCCCTGGCTGCCGACGATGAGGCCGTGCGTCGGGAAGTCCGGACCCTTGACGCGTTCCATGCATGCGGCGAGGGTCGTCTCCTCGTCCGCTTCGAAGTTGTCGAGCGCCCAGAAGACTGCATCACCGAGCTCGCGCAGGTTGTGCGGCGGGATGTTGGTGGCCATACCGACGGCAATACCGTTGGAACCGTTCATCAACAGGTTCGGTACCCGCGACGGAAGTACCGTCGGCTCTTGGGTTTTGCCGTCGTAGTTGGGGATGAAGTCGACGGTTTCCTCGTCGATGTCGCGCAGCATCTCCATCGCGAGCGGTGTCAGCCGGGCCTCGGTGTAACGCATGGCGGCCGCGCCGTCGTTTCCGCGGGATCCGAAGTTGCCCTGACCGTCGACGAGCGGGTAGCGCATCGACCACGGCTGTGCGAGGCGAACCAACGCGTCGTAGATCGAGGTGTCGCCGTGTGGGTGGTAGTTACCCATCGTTTCGGCAACGGGGCGTGCGGATTTGACGTAGCTACGGTCGGGACGGAAGCCCGAGTCGTACATCGCGTACAGCACACGGCGGTGCACGGGCTTGAGACCGTCACGTACCTCGGGCAGTGCACGACCGACGATGACGCTCATGGCGTAGTCGATGTAGCTGCGTTGCATTTCCTGCTGGATGTCGACCGGATCGATCCGGTCGCCGCCCTCGGCGTTCGTGGTCTGTCCGGGAGGCCCGACAGGAGGCTCGGTAATGTCCGACATCAATTCTCCTTTTAAGCGGAAGTCTTCGTGGCGAAAGCGGATTCAGGCATCACACGTCGAGGAATCGAACATCCTTGGCGTTGCGCGCGATGAAACTGCGTCGGGCACTGACGTCTTCGCCCATGAGAACGCTGAACAGCTCGTCGGCTGCGGCGGCATCGTCGAGGGTGACCAGTCGAAGCACTCGAACGGACGGATCCATGGTGGTTTCCCAAAGTTCCTTGGCGTTCATCTCGCCGAGGCCTTTGTAACGCTGGACACCGTCTTCGACGTTGATCTTGCGCTTGTTGGCAATACCCGCTTCGAGTAGACCGTCGCGCTCGCGGTCCGAGTACGCGAAGTCCGGTTCGCCGCGACTCCACTTCAGTTTGTACAGCGGAGGCATCGCAAGGTAGACGTGACCGTTCTCGATCAGCGGACGCATGAAACGGAACAGCAGCGTCATCAGTAGGGTGGAGATGTGCTGACCGTCGACGTCGGCGTCGGCCATCAGCACGATCTTGTGATAGCGAAGTTTGCTGAGATCGAACTCGTCGTGGATGCCGGTACCGAACGCAGTGATGATCGACTGGACCTCGTTGTTCTTGAGGACGCGGTCGATGCGAGCCTTCTCGACGTTGATGATCTTTCCGCGCAGCGGAAGGATTGCCTGGAACATCGAGTCACGACCGGACTTTGCCGAACCACCTGCAGAGTCGCCCTCCACGATGTAGATCTCGGACTTCGCCGGATCGTTGGAGCGGCAGTCCGCCAGCTTGCCGGGTAGCCCACCGATATCGGTTGCGCTCTTGCGGCGCACCAACTCTCGTGCTTTGCGGGCAGCCATTCGGGCCTGTGCCGAGGACACGGCCTTGTTGATGATCGTCTTGGCATCGGCCGGGTTGGACTCGAACCAATGTGCAAGGTGCTCGTTGCATGCCTTCTGCACGAACGAGCGAACCTCGGTATTGCCCAGTTTGGTCTTGGTCTGACCCTCGAACTGAGGTTCTCCGACACGAACCGACACGACGGCGGCGAGTCCTTCACGGATGTCGTCGCCGGTGAGCTTGACATCTTTCTCTTTGACGAGCTTCTTCTCCAGCGCGTACTTGTTCACCGTGGAGGTCAACGCGGTGCGGAAACCTTCTTCGTGGGTGCCACCCTCGTGCGTGTTGATCGTGTTGGCGAAGGTGTGAACCGATTCGGAGTAGCCGGCGTTCCACTGCATCGCGATTTCGACCTCGTGGCCCTCGCCCTTGCCGGTGAAACCGACGACCGAGCTGTGGATGGGTGTCTTCTTCGCGTTGATGTGCTTGACGAAGTCGACCAATCCATCCGGGTAGTGATAGGTGCGCTTGCGGGCTTTCGCCGGCTTCGCGTTGGCTGCCTCGGCCTCTTCTTCTTCCGCGGTTTTCGGTGCCAACGCGGTTTCGCCGAGCTCGTCCTCGGTGGCGTCGGTCGCAGCGACCCGCTCATCGGCGAAGTTGATGGTGAGTCCCTTGTTCAGGAACGCCATCTCCTGTAGGCGACGGTGCACCGTCTCGAAGCTGAAGTCGAGAGTCTCGAAGATCTTGCCGTCGGGCCAGAACCGCGTCTTCGTGCCCGTGTCTTTGGTGTCGCCGACGGTTTCGAGTGGGCCAGGCTTGGCGTAGTCGTATGTCTGTGTGTAGCGGTGGCCGTCGCGAGCGATCTGCAGTTCGACCTTGGTCGAGAGCGCGTTGACCACGGAGATACCGACTCCGTGCAGACCACCGGAGACAGCGTACGAGTCGGAGTCGAACTTGCCGCCGGCGTGCAGCTGGGTCATGACGACCTCGACGGTAGGGACACCGGAGGAGTGGATGTCGACGGGAATGCCTCGACCGTCGTCCTCGACCTCGACGCTGCCGTCTTCGTGGATGGTGACGTTGACGGTGGACGCATAACCCGCCATCGCCTCATCGACGGAGTTGTCCACGACCTCCCAGATCAGGTGGTGCAGGCCTCGCTCACCGGTGGATCCGATGTACATACCGGGCCTCTTGCGGACTGCTTCGAGTCCTTCGAGCACGGTGATCGACGAAGCGCCGTAATCCTTGTTCTCGGTCTTACCTGACTTCTCGGCAGCCACGGTTCGGTTGTTCTCCTTCAGCGTCTTCGACCCCCTCGCACCGAAGTCGGTGCTGCCGCGTGCGCACCTGGTGGTGCCACCGCACGATTTCGCCCCGCCGAGGCGATCGGCCCACCAGGGGCGACCGTTTCGGCAGAGCGGATCCGAAGGGCTATGTGTGTTACCGGTCCATACTACGGGTACCTGCCGACGGCATGGGGACGATGACACCCCGAAACACCCTCTGAATGCCTCACAGACGCATTTTCTCGCATTCCGGTGGCAAAGATGGACGGCAGATCCGTCCTCGGTTGCTAGAGGTCCAGTACGATTCGGCCGCCGGTGGCGCGGGAGACGCAGATGAGCATGTCGGTGTGTTGTTCTTCGGGTGTCAGTCGGGTGTCGCGGTGTTCGGGGGTGCCGGCGAGGACGCGGGTGCGGCAGGTTCCGCAGAATCCTTGTTGGCAGGAGTAGGCGATGTCGGGTCGGATTTTGCGGATGGCGTGCAGGGCGGTTTGGTCGGGGGCGACGGTGATGATGTCGCCGGTGTCGATGAGTTGGATTTCGAATTCGACGCCGCCGGTGACGGGGGGTGGGGAGAACCGTTCGAAGTACAGGTGGGTGGCGTCGGTGGCGTCGACGGTGGTGCGTACTGCGGAGATCATCGGTGGTGGTCCGCAGCAGTACACCGCGCCGCCGGTGACCTGGGCGAGGAGGTCTGCGGGGGTGGGGTGTCCGTCGACGTCGTCGGTTCGGATTCGGACGTGGGGGCTGTTCCAGGCTTCGATCTCGTCGAGGAACGGCATCGATTCGCGGTTGCGCCCGCAGTAGAGCAGTTGCCAGTCCATTCCAGCGGCCTGGGCGGCGCGCACCATCGGCAGGATTGCGGTGATACCGATACCGCCGGCGATGAACAGTGCCTGTCCGCGGGCGACGAACGGGAATCCGTTGCGGGGTCCACGTACGAGAATTTCGGTGCCGATGTCGAGTCGATGCATCTCCTGCGATCCACCACCGCCGTCGGGGATCAGGCGTACGGCGACGGTGTAGCTGGAGCGGTCGGCCGGGTCACCGCACAGTGAGTACTGTCGTCGCCGCCCGGATGGGAGATGCAGATCGATGTGCATTCCCGGTACCCACGCCGGTAGGTCGGTGCCGTCCGGGGATGTGAACGTCAACTGCACGACCTGCTCGTCGACACAAAGGACGACCCGCCGGGCCACGGTCAAGGCCAGGGTCTGCGCAACTGGCATCGCTGCATTCCCACTGCTGTTGCTGTCGGTGTGGGTAGTGCTGTGGTCGAGGAGGGCGAACCATTTGTCCAATGCGTCGGTGACCAAGGAGACGGTCTGATCGGGTATCGCCCGACCGTAGAGATCGGGTGGGATCGTCCGACCCTGCCTAAAGGTCTCGACGGTCTCGGTCAGAAGCGCCCACCTACGCCGCAGGCCCATCATCGGGCGGCAGCGCGCGCGGCCGGCGACGACGCCAAGTATTGGACGGCTTGTTCGGTGCTGCCTTCCTGCGCAGGGTGGTAACCGGATTTGAAGTACCGCAGTGACGCGGACATGATCATGGACGGCGACGGAAACAGTCCCCGACGTGCGACATCGCGGTACGCGCGCAGAGTCGGACGGCGTCTACGACGCGGTAGATGCGCCAATGTGGGGTCCTGCTCCATCAGAAACCGCACCCCGCGGGTCCAGAACCACACCAGAGTCGGGGCGATCGCGAGATAAGTGCGTAGTCGCCGGGCCGGGCGGACATCGAAGTACTGCATCACCTCGAACGCAACGGATCGGTGTTCGACTTCCTCAGCGCCGTGCCAACGCAGCAGATCGAGCATCGTGGGATCGAACTCGACCTCGTCGAGTGCGTGGGCGTTGAGAACCCAATCACCGAGGAACGCCGTCAGATGTTCCACCGCGGCGATCAACGCAACCCGCTCGATCAGAGAGTTACGGCTGTGACCCTCACGGTTGCCCAGAGCCCGCCCGAACAGGAACTGCATCTGCTCAACGTAGGGAGCGACGTCGATACCATGCCCGGTCAACGAGTCGAGAACCTGAGTATGTGCATCGGCATGGACTGCTTCTTGCCCGATGAATCCGATCACGTCGTCACGAAGTTGTTCGTCATGGATCAACGGCAACGCCTCTTTGAACGTGCGCACGAACCACTCCTCGCCTTCAGGAAGGAGCAGATGCATCACGTTGATCAAATGTGTCGCCAACGGATCACGATCGAGGTAATGCAGGGGCAACGACGCCCAATCGAACGAGACGTTCCGGGCCTGCAACACAACCCGATCGCCCGGCGCACGACCAGAAGCCGACCCGCCCGGTTCCTGCGAATATTCGGGTGAAGACACACATCCCTTTCCGAAAGTGGACGACATTTCGGCGACGATCCCGACCTCGTCGCCCGTTCCATCGATCACCGAGACGCTACGCATGGAGGCTCTGGAGAGCAACCAAGATCACTCTCGACCACTAATGTGATCCGTTTTTTCGGAGACTTCTCACTACCCGTACGTGTCCCTCGGTCCGCGGCCCTTGACGTGTCTATCACCCTTGCGCCAACTCTTGGTGGTGGGGCCATGGATCTTCAATGTCTTCACGACGCCGTGACCGACGGCCGCAGCGATTTTCGCCAGTATCTGAGCCTGCATAAGCCGCAGCTGAGTCGCCCATGCGGTCGATTCGGCACTCACACTGAGGACCCCGTCTTCAAGTTTTGTCGGTGTCGCGTGGGATGCGATGTCATCCCCGACCACTGCGGCCCAACGGCCGAGAACTGTTCCTTCGGAAACCTTGTCGGACCACCCGCGTGATTTGGCGATGGATCCTGTCAAGGAACCCAGCGTCTGCGGGTCACGATCATCGGGGCCCGGTCCGGACCAACCTCGCTTTCGGCGACCGCGAAGGGCTCTGACTCCACCCGTCGGCGAGGATCTGCCCTGACCGACAGATTTACCGCTGGCCTTCGCGGCCGCTCGCGCGTCCTCGAGGGCACGGCGCGCCAGATCAACCCCTTTCAGTTCGGGTTCTGTTGGTGCACTGGGGTTGTCGCCGTCGGATCGATCGTCGTTCACAGCTGCACACCCTCTTCCGCATCGCGAGTTACGATTTTCGAAATTCGGGCCGATTCATGTTGTACTGCTTCGACTTCGAGTCTGTTCGCATTGAGTTCGTCCGGAACGTCCTCGGCCACCGCTGCGGTAATCAAAACTTGTTCGGCATCGGCTGCAACTTTCGCAAGAGCACTACGTCTCTTGCGGTCGAGCTCGGCAAAGACATCGTCGAGCATCAAGACGGGGTCGGATCCTTCGGACCGCAACAACGCGAACGAAGCCAAACGAAGTGACAGGGCGAAGGACCACGATTCACCATGGCTGGCAAAGCCTTTCGCGGGCTGGTCACCGAGTGCCAACTCGAGATCGTCTCGATGCGGTCCGACCAGACACACCCCACGCTCGATTTCCCGCTGCCGCATCTGCATCAGTTGATGAAGAAACGCGGCCTCGAGGACCTCGACGTCATCCGATTCGGGCGTACGGTGTGCATCGGCGAACTCCGGAGGCAACGCATCACCGAGACTGCTTCGGTATCTGACTGCTGCAGGACGAGATTCGGGTGCAATCGAGGAGTAGGACTCCGCCACGAACGGAAGGAGTTCGTGTACCAACGCAATACGCGCAGCAAGCACTTGCGCACCGTGTGCTGCGAGATGTCCATCCCAAACATCCAGCGTCGCAAGAGCACTGGCACCGTCACTTGACCTGCTACCACGCCTGAGCGCACCACCTGCAGTCTTCAACAGTGCCGAACGCTGCCTGAGCACTTTGTCGTAATCTGCTCGTATTGCGGCCATTCGAGGTCGACGTGTCGTGGCCAGATCATCGAGGTACCGTCGACGCTCACCGGGATCGCCGCGTACCAACGACAGATCCTCGGGCGCGAAGAGCACAGTCTGCAGGACACCGAGAATTTCCCGCGGCCGTCGGACCGGCGATCGGTTCATTCTCGCCTTGTTCGCTTTGCCCTCGAGCAATTCGATGTCGATCGTCAGTTCACGGCCGAGATTCACCACCGATGCGCTGGCGAATGCACGTTCGGCGCCCGCTCGGATCATCGGTGCATCGGCAGACACTCGATGAGAGGACAGCGTCGACAGATAACCGAGAGACTCGATCAGATTGGTCTTGCCATGTCCGTTCGGTCCGACGAACACCATCGATCCCGGCCCCGGATCGATGGTGACGCCGTCCCACGAGCGAAAGTCACGCAGGGTGAAGGAGCGAACGAACAAGACTTATTTCTTTGGGTCGGGTGCGCGGAGTGTCTCTTCGGTGGTGGCGCGCTTGACCGCATGCCCACCGAACTGATTCCGAAGAGCCGACACAGCCTTCATCGCCGGTGAGTCGGCCTGTCTGGACGCGAACCGCGCGAACAGGGCTGCCGAAATGACAGGAGCGGGAACCGCGTGGCGAATCGCCTCCTCGACGGTCCAGCGTCCCTCACCCGAATCCTCGGTGTATCCGGATATCTCCCGAAACTCGGGGTCTTGCGCCAAAGCCTGAACGAGAAGGTCCAACAGCCACGAACGTACGACGGTTCCCTTGCTCCATGCGCGGAGTACTCCGTGGGTATCCTGCACCAACTCTTCGGCCTCGAGTAGCTCGTAGCCCTCTGCGTATGCCTGCATCAAGCCGTACTCGATGCCGTTGTGGACCATCTTCGAATAGTGGCCGGCACCGACCGGGCCCGCATGGACGAAGCCGTCGGCGCGCTCTCCCTCCGGACGAAGAGCATCGAAGATGGGGAGCGCGCGCTCGACGTCGTCCTCCGAACCTCCGACCATCAGGCCGTAGCCGTTCTCGAGGCCCCAGACACCGCCGGACACTCCTGCATCGATGTAGCCGATGCCCTTCTTCGCGAGAAGCTCGGCGTTCGGTCCGTCGTCGGTGAACCTCGAGTTGCCACCGTCGATGACCAGGTCACCCTCCTCGAGGGAGTCGGCGAGTCCGGTGATGGTATCCCGAGTGATCTTCCCCGACGGAACCATGACCCATACCACGCGAGGAGCCGTCAGCGAGCTGGCCAAGCCCTCGAGCGACGGGGTGTCCGTCACTTCGGGCCGTGGGTCGTATCCGATGACCTCGTGTCCCTGAGCGCGCAGACGCTCACGCATGTTGAAGCCCATTTTCCCGAGTCCGACCAGTCCCAGCTGCATGCGGAGCGTCCTTCTCTAGTGTGCGGGTGGTGGTGGACTTTCTCGATATCGGAGGCCGTCCACACGCTGGCGTACCCTTTTCAGCCCGGAAGGCGAACCGGCATCAGCAGGTACGTGTAAGCACTCTGCGGTGCCGCGAACTTGCCCGAGGAGTCAGGTACCAGTTCATCATCCGTGGTCGGACGAAGAACCGCAGGCCTACTGGGTGTCGTGAAACCGAATGTGACCTTTTCGCTGTGCAACGAGGACAGCCCGTCGATCAGGTAACCGGGGTTGAATGCAATGGTCAGCGCCTCACCTTGGAAATCTGCCATGAGTGCTTCCTCGGCGCGCCCTGCGTCGTCGCCGCCTGCCGAAAGCAACACTCCGTCGGGGGAGAACTCGAGGCGAACCTGTGCGCCACGCTCGGCGACGAGGGCGACGCGTTTGATCGCTTCGACGAGCGGGGCGATCTCGACTACCGCAACCGCGGTGTGCTCTGCGGGCAACAGCTGACGGAACTTGGGAAAATCCGCGTCGAGAAGTCTCGTTGTGGTGCGACGTCCACCGCTGATGATTCCCAGGAGGCCGTCTGCCCCAACAGATGACCCCGATCCCAGTGCCAGCTCGACCGGCGAATTTGCGTTGCCGGTCAACGTCTTTGCAGACTCGGACAGGGTGCGGGCCGGAATCAGAACCTCGGTTTTGGTCTCGCCTCCGACGGGCATCCACTCGAGCTCGCGGACCGCTAGACGGAATCGATCTGTGGCGGCCAGTACGACGGTGGTTCCGTGGATTTCGACTCGAATACCGGTCAGCATCGGCAACGTGTCGTCCTTGCCGGCGGCCACGGCGACCTGCGCGATGGCTTCCGAGAACACATCGACTGCGATAGACCCCGTTTGGGTGGGGAGTTCCGGCAGCTGCGGGTAGTCCTCGACGGGCATCGTCGGGAGCGAGAATTTCGCGCTACCACACGTGATGAGCACTCGAGTACCTTCGACTCCGACGTCGACAGGCTTGTTCGGCAGCGACTTGGTGATGTCGGCCAGAAGTTTGCCGGATACGAGTACTCGACCTGCAGTCGCGACCTCGGCCGACACTCGAACCTGAGCCGAGACCTCGTAGTCGAAACCCGACACGGTCAGACCTTGATCATCGGCGGCAAGCAGCACACCACCGAGAACCGGGACAGGGGGCCTCGACGGCAGGCTTCGAGCAACCCAGGCAACGGAATCGGAGAAATCTTCGCGAGCAACGCGAAACTTCAGACTTCCAAGCTCCATCGCTCGGTTTTTCCTCTCGTTCGGCAGCGGTCCATCTCGAAGAGTCGTCTTCGATGAGTGCCTGATGCGCTCGATACCGGTGCATCGAAGAGTCTGACACAGGCGATGGTCATGCACACCGTATGCCCTTCGCGACCAACTTGAAAGCCGAACTGTCGTCCTCGAGGGTGCGCGAGGTGCCTCTCGAACGGCCTGTGAACGGATCGCTCCCCAACACCTGTTTTCAAAGAGATTCCTTTCAAGAGAAATTCTTCGTATTAATAGGTCCTGTGGAATCTGTGCACACGTGTCATTTCACGCTGGTCGGCAGGCGTGGTGTCGTGGGGATGAACTCTGCACCAATCAGCGGTTGCGTCGGGACGGCGTGTGGACAAATCTCAGCGGTGCACAGGGCTTCACAGTTCATCCCCAGATACGCACTTCTATCCACATGGTTATCCACAGGTGTGAATCAATGGACAGAAGTACAAGAAAATTCTCTAGGACAGACCTCGAGGCGGATTCGAATCACCGAAACATGCAACAGGGGCGGACCCGAAATTCGGGCCCGCCCCTGTCTGCGGGGAGTTGTGCGATGTCCAGCCGAGTGCCGTCACTGGTGACTCGCGGTAGTCCCCCTCTTACCTCTTGGAACGCTGCTTGATCCGTGCGGTGAGCTCTTGCACCTGGTCGTAGACCTTCCTGCGTTCGGTCATCTCCTTGCGGATCTTCTTGTCCGCATACATCACCGTCGTGTGGTCGCGACCGAACGTCTGACCGATCTTGGGAAGTGACAGATCGGTCAGTTCACGGCACAGATACATTGCGATCTGCCTGGCCATGGCAAGGGCACGGGCCTTTCCAGGCCCACAGAGATCATCGATCGAGGTATTGAAGTACTCGGCTGTGACGGCCATGATCGTCGCTGCATTGATCTCGAGACTCGTCGAATCCGGCATCAGATCTCGTAGGACGACCTCTGCCAGAGTCAGATCGAGCGCCTGTCCGTTGAGGGAAGCGAACGCGGTGACACGAATGAGCGCACCCTCGAGCTCGCGAATGTTGCGTTCGATACGACTGGCGATCAGCTCGAGGACGTCGTGGGGTACGTCCAGTCGATCCATTCGTGCCTTCTTGCTCAGAATCGCGATGCGCGTTTCCAGCTCCGGCGGCTGAACGTCCGTGATCAGACCCCACTCGAATCGCGTACGCAGTCGTTCCTCGAGTGTCGCCAGCTGTTTCGGCGGACGGTCGGACGAGACGACGATCTGCTTGTTCGCGTTGTGCAGGGTGTTGAAGGTGTGGAAGAACTCCTCCTGGATTCCCTCTTTGCCTTCGATGAACTGGATGTCGTCGACGAGGAGAACGTCTGTCTCCCGATATCGACGCTTGAACGCAACCTTCCGGTCGTCGCGAAGGCTGTTGATGAAGTCGTTGGTGAATTCTTCGGTCGAGACGTACTTGACCCGCATACCGGGAAATAGACGTTGCGCGTAGTGGCCGGCAGCGTGCAGAAGATGAGTCTTGCCCAGACCGGACGCACCCCATACGAACAGAGGGTTGTACGCACGGGCCGGTGCCTCCGCGATCGCGACGGCTGCAGCATGCGCGAAACGGTTGGACGCGCCGATGACGAAGGTATCGAAGGTGTACTTGGAATTCAGGCTGCCGGCACCCGGAGTCGTGTTCGACGACTCGGGAGGCTTGGTGAAGTACGTCGGCCATGAATTCTGAACACTTGCCAGAGCCTCACGCTCGTCGTCGACCTCTTCGTAGTCCGCAGTTTCGGAGTCGGAAGGATCGTCGTCAGTGCTGGTGAGGAAGCGTCGACGGTAGGTCGGTGAGCTCGGAGTTTCGGGATACCCGCGTTCGGGCTCGGTTTTCTCGTCGTCCGGCGCCGAGATGCGGACACCCAGCCCTTCGACTCCCTGCCCGAGGTGTCTGCCCAACGCGTGGAGAATCGGTTCTCGGAGGTCTCGTTCGATGGCTTCCTGGGCGAACGACGATGGAACTGCCAGGAGCGCGAACCCCTGGGTCAAGGTCAGGGGTTCGACGAGCGCGAGCCACGCCTTCTGTCCCTTGGTCAGCGGTTGTCCGCTGTGCCGGTCGGACGTCAGCTCCGTGACAACCTCTGGCCAGACGCGCGCCAGCGCACCCGGATCCTCGTTCACGGTGCCTCCCATTCGAACCGAACAAAATTACGAACTGCGCAGAGTGCGCTTGAAACCGATGTCGTCGAAGCGCCCGTACACCGCCCCCGGTTCGACTATCGTCCCCGACGACGAGCGTATCGGGGAGTCGCACCGAAGTGGTGCGTGCGCGCCCCGTACGAATATGCCACCTGGTGCGTGTTTCCACACAATTATCCACAGGTGTGGATGAACGACATCGGTGTGACCCAGATCGACCGAGAACCGAGATTAAGGACGGTTTTATGGTCGGTGACCTGCGGCGTTGTGAAATTGCGAAATCTCGAGCTACGGCATGCCCCTGTGAATGGATGCGGGATATTCCGGTGGAGCAGTTGTTCACAGGCCTTCGTCCCCAGCCTTGTGGATGAATTACATCGATGTAGTCTTTGTGGTGGCGAGGAGACGAGTTTGACCCTTGCGTACTCGATCAGTACTCTCGAACAGTCACCCAAGGCGAGGTGGCCGATGCTTGCTGGCTGCTTACAGTCTGTATTCACTCGGGATTCTCGCTCTGGGATGTAATTCGAGTTCGACCGAACTCGGTACTACCGCCAGTAGACGTCCGAGTGGGCGTCGAAACTTTTCGAGGAGTGTTGACCGTGGCCAAGGGCAAGCGGACGTTCCAGCCGAACAACCGACGCCGCGCGCGCGTTCACGGCTTCCGTCTTCGTATGCGTACGCGTGCAGGTCGTGCAATTGTTTCTGCGCGTCGCGGCAAAGGCCGCAAGGAACTCACCGCCTAAATCATTGTTCGTCTGAGTTTACGGAGCTCGGGGTGTTACCTGAGCCGCACAGATTGCATCGCAGTGCGGATTTCTCGCGCGCCGTGCGTCGAGGCCGTCGAATGGGTAGACAAGACCTGGTAGTTCACGCATTCTCGCGTGACGACGCAGGTGTTGTCTGCAGCGTGGGCGAACCCAGATTCGGACTGATCGTGAGCAAGGCTGTTGGGCCGGCGGTAACTCGTCATCGAGTTGCGCGCCGGCTTCGGCATATCTGCGCCCAGTTGCTTCCGGACGTGCCGTCCAACGCTGACGTTGTCATCCGTGCCCTACCCGGCGCGGCTGGGTTGTCCTCGATCGAGCTGCATCGGCAGGTTCGGTCCGGACTGAAGAAGCTGGGCTACCTGGAAACCTCGAGCACAACTGCGTCGAGAGATGCGCATTCATGACTGTTCTACGTTTCATCCGTTCGCTCCCGGTGCGAACGTTGATCTTCTGCATCGAGCTGTACCGAACGTACGTGTCTCCGCTCCGGCTGCCTACCTGCAGGTTCTATCCCACCTGCAGTGAGTACGCAGTCGATGCGTTGAAGACCCACGGCGCAGTCAAAGGATCTCTTTTGGCTGTCGCGCGGTTGCTCAAGTGTGCGCCCTGGCACTCTGGTGGGTGGGACCCGGTGCCAGAGCGTGGTTCGTGGCGTCACCGAACTCGCAGCGATGCCGATCAGACTTCGACCGAAGACATCCACTCGCACGCAAAAGTGGACGAACAGAGGAGTACATAGAGCCGTGCTCGATTTCATTTACATTCCGGTCTCCTGGATTCTCTGGGTATGGCACAAAGTGTTCGGCGCTCTGCTGGGCGCCGACAATGGTTTCGCGTGGGCACTGTCCGTCGTGTTCCTCGTGTTCACTCTGCGACTCATTCTGTACAAGCCCTTCGTCAAGCAGGTTCGTACGACGCGTCAGATGCAGGAGCTGCAGCCCCAGATCAAGGCGCTTCAGAAGAAGTACGGCAAAGACAAACAGCGTATGGCTGTCGAGATGCAGAAGCTGCAGAAGGAACACGGGTTCAACCCGATCATGGGTTGTCTTCCAGTGCTCGCACAGGCGCCGGTGTTCATCGGTCTGTTCCACGTGCTCCGCTCCTTCAACCGAACCGGTACCGGCGTCGGCCAGCTGGGCCTCGATCCTGAGGTCAACAGAACTCTGCCGAACTACGCGTTCGACGTAGCCGATGTGAACTCGTTCCTCGATGCTCGACTCTTCGGTGCGCCGATCTCGGCGTGGATCACGATGCCGAAGACTCAGCTGGATGCGTTCGCCAACCCTGAGCTGGGATTGGGCATTCCGTCGGTGTGGACGATTGTGGCGGTGTCGGTACCGCTGATGATCATCGCGGCGATTGCCACGCATATGAACTCGCGAGCCTCGGTGGCGCGCCAGAGCGAGGCAGCTGCTGCCAATCCGCAGTCCGCGATCATGAACAAGCTGGCGTTGTATGTCTTCCCACTGGGTGTTCTTGCGTTCGGTGCTTTCCTCCCCATCGCAATCCTTCTCTACTGGGTCAGCAACAACGCCTGGACCTATGGCCAGCAGCACCTCGTCTTCGGAAAGATCGACAAGGAAGAAGCGGCGAAGAAACAGGTCACTCTCGACAAGCGAACCGAAAATGCGCCTAAGCCAGGTGTAAAGCCGATCTCGAAGCCAAAGCCCGGAGCGCGTCCGAAGCTGTCGAAGATGACGCCCTCGGAATCGGTCGCCGATGACGTAAGCAGCGCCGGTGGTTCCTCGGAATCGGGCACGACCGCGGGTGGGACGAATGGTTCGAGTTCGACGAACCCGAAACCGCGACCGCAGGCAAACCGAAGCAAGTCGAAGCGCAAGCGTCGCTGACTCCCAGATACCGAGGACCGAACATGTCTGCAGAAACAGAAGAAGTGGCCAACACGGACAACGCAGTGAACGCTGGGGATGGAGCGAGTGAAGACGTGGCAGTCAAAACGGAGAAGCCTGGCGAGACGGAGAAGTCTGGCGAAGATCTGAAGGACGTGCCAACCGAGGACGTCGACGCGGCCGAACTCGAGGATGACGACGAAGATTCCGAAGACTATCTCGTCGAAGAGGGCGAGATCGCAGGTGATTATCTCGAGCAGCTTCTCGACGTCCTGGACTTCGATGGCGACATCGACCTGGATGTCGAGGGTGATCGAGCCATAGTCAGCATCGACGGCGGATCAGACTTGACGAAGCTCGTCGGCCGTAAAGGCGAAGTACTCGACGCGCTACAGGAGTTGACCAGACTTGCAGTGCAGCAGTCCACCGGTGAGCGAAGCAAGCTGATGCTTGATGTTGCGGGATGGCGTGCCAATCGTCGAAGCGAACTGAGCACCCTCGGTATCGATGCTGCAAAGCGCGTACTCGAAAGCGGAGAGCGTGAAGAGTTGACGCCGATGACGCCGTTCGAGCGGAAGATTGTGCACGACGCGGTTGCGCAGATCGATGGCGTCGACAGCGAGAGTACGGGCGTAGAGCCCTCACGCCGAGTGGTTGTCGTCAAGTCTTGAGCAGAGAGTAGGAAAGAGTCCCCGGCTTCGGTCGGGGACTTTTTTTGTCTGCAGTCCCCCGGTCTCGATGCGGCGCGTCTGTCCAGCTTGAAATGCCATCCATGTAGTTCGATTTGCACTGTTTCACGTGAAACCTAGGAGTAGGGCGCGAAACGTCACTGTGACGGCAAAATGGGAGGCAATGATAGACCGTTGTTTCACGTGAAACCGTTCATCCGAGTGATTCGGACTGAAGATTTATGTCGCCAGCTCGGCCGCGATTCTAGGTTGCGACTGACTTGGCTTGGTTGCACTAGGAGCAGGGGTGAGGGTGTGTGTTAGCACTCCACTCCCCCGTGAATCGGATCTTCATTGTTCAGCGTGATTCTCTGAGGGGGTCCTGTGCACGCATCCGCTTCGCTGAATTCGCTGGCATGTGTGGTCGGGAATGGAGGCTGCGATGACCCCCTTCGTCACGGTGGCCGAACGCGTGGAGAACTCTCGAGCGGTGTTTCACGTGAAACATGAACGAGCTCCGGTGTGCAACGATATGCGATGACGAGGCAGGTGCCACCGGTAGTACGGCGGTGCGGAACGAAACCCGGTTTGAGTAGTCAGCAGCTGGAGTAGTCGCCTGACCGATGGTGGACTGCATGCCTCACTGCGAGTTCTCGCTCCTGCACCTCGACTACGGCAACTATGCACACATCTTCCTGCGAGTGCTGTACTGCTTTCGGACCAAAGACGCAGTGATGGACGCCGCGTACCAGTTCGTTCTCACCGCTCTGGTCGACGATGTCGCCGGGGCGGTCGAGTCGGTCGACGCACAGAACGGACCCCAGGCGTACGTGCGGTCGATGATCGGCCATGTGCGCGAGCACCCGCGGCGCACGCGCATGATGATCGTGGCCCTCGGCAACCCCGCCCCCGGTCGCAAACCACATCGAAAGCTCGAAAGCATCGATAGGAAGAGCGGGCACTAGTGCACCGCTGCAACTCCGATTGGTGGGAACGATGGCGCGGTCGGTTATCGAGTGCACGCGTCGTCTCTTTCTCCGATCACAGACTGAATGCGGATTCCAGGTCGAGTGCGCCCGCGATTTCTGTAGCGCAATAGGGACTCGCGGCCCTGAGGAAGACGTGCCTGCACTCTCGGACTGGCGTCTGTTTCACGTGAAACCACGTATCCGTGTCCGTTTGCTTGGTGCGTGTGGAACGGGATGAGCCCAGGCACACGGCGCGTTCGAAAGCGCGCGTCCGTCATGCCAGCGGACTGTTTCACGTGAAACATGGGGGTCCTAACGGATATGAGTCACCAGCTCGCGCGAATTCTCACGACTATCGTGCGCTGAGTATTCTCTGTTCCCGCGGACGCAGAACCGGGCCGGTCCGCATACGGTGCAGACTGTACGGCCGAATTAGTCGACCCGGCGGCTGCGAGGCAATGTACGAGTGTGTTCGATCCCGTCGATTGATTGGACAAGGCGGACCTGAATCCTGGTCCTTCGGCCAGTGCGTGTTTCACGTGAAACAAGTCCCCGCCAGTGGTGCGACTCCGCCAGGCGACATGCATCGCGTGCGGTGACTACGCCTCACGCGGCCAGCTCGATCAAGCCGGCTGGCAGAAATATGCGTTTCGAGCGACGAATCGGAGTGAGATCCACGTCATGTGCTCCGATAGTTTGGCGAAGTACACCGCCACGCGGGAGGATAGGAGGTGTGGAACCAGAGGCGTTGGATGACGATCGTTTGATGGCAATCGCAGAGCGTGTGTTCGGTCCGCGCCTGGATCTGGCCAAGCAGTATCACGACTCCCTTGCAACGGATGGTGTCGAGCGTGGACTCATCGGACCGCGAGAAGTGCCGCGGCTATGGGAACGTCATCTACTCAACTGTGCGGTGATCGGCGAGCTCATCGACGAAGGCGAACGCGTCGTCGATATCGGTAGTGGCGCGGGTCTGCCGGGAATTCCACTCGCGATCGCGCGACCTGATCTCCGCGTGACGCTCGTCGAACCACTTCTGCGGCGGACGGTGTACCTAGCCGAGTTCATCGAGGCTCACGGTCTGGACGTCCTCGTCGTTCGAGGACGCGCCGAACAGCCCGGTGTGAGGAAGGAAGCGGGTGGGGCGGATGTCGTCACATCCCGAGCCGTGGCCCCGCTCGAGAAGCTGGCGAAATGGTCGCTCCCTTTGATCCATGAGCGTGGCCGGATGCTTGCAATGAAGGGAAGTAGCGCCGAGGAGGAAATCGAGCGCGATCGGACTTCCCTTAGCCGCATGGGTGCTGGCAAGCTAGAGGTCGTGAGGTGTGGCGTCGACGTTGTGCCGACGCCGACCATCGTTGTTCGCGCTGAGAGGGTGCCCCGCCGCTTTCCGCGTTCGTAATTCGTACCTCAGATCAAGTTCTTCTACTTCAATCCAGTTCCGCATTAAGGAGCACGTATGTCGGGTGGATCCGATCCAACTGTTTCACGTGAAACAGAGTCCGCAGCCACGAGTGCACAGAACGCACCTAAGGCGTCCCCATCGGACGAGACGGGCGGATCTGGCTTCGGCGCGTACAACAGCATCTCCTCGAACGACACCCCGATCGGCGCCGCCGCTCAGCGAGCGAGTCAAATCTTGCACCCGGGCAGCGTGGCGCTTCCGAAGCCGGCGCATCGTCGAACGCTCACCATCGCGAACCAGAAGGGCGGCGTGGGTAAGACCACGACCGCCGTCAATATGGCGGCAGCCCTGGCACTTCAAGGGCTGACCGTGCTGGTGGTCGATCTGGACCCTCAGGGCAACGCCAGCACAGCGCTCGGCGTCGAGCATCACTCGGGTGTGCCGTCGAGCTACGAGGTCCTCATCGGTGAGGTCAGCGCCAGAGCGGCCATTCAACAGAGCCCGCACAGCGAACGACTCTTTTGCATTCCCGCAACGATCGATCTGGCGGGTGCGGAAATCGAATTGGTGTCGATGGTGGCTCGTGAGGGTCGGTTGAAGACCGCGCTCACCGACTTGGACGACATCGATGCCGACTTCGTTCTCATCGACTGCCCGCCATCGCTGGGCCTCTTGACCGTCAATGCCTTGGTCGCAGCTAGCGAGGTTCTGATCCCGATCCAATGCGAGTACTACGCCCTCGAGGGTGTGGGACAACTCCTGCGGAACATCGAGTTGGTCCAAGCGCATCTGAATCCTGCCCTCCATGTTTCTACCGTGATTTTGACCATGTACGACGGCCGGACGAAGCTCGCAGATCAGGTCGCAGAAGAGGTCCGAAAGCACTTCGGGGATGCCGTGTTGAGAGCAGTCATTCCCCGAAGCGTCAAGGTATCCGAGGCGCCGGGCTACGGGATGACGGTCCTCGACTACGACCCCGGTTCACGTGGAGCGATGAGCTATTTGGATGCAGGCAGAGAATTAGCAGCGCGGTCCGCGGTCGCGACATCAGACGGAACGCAGGAGCAGTAGGAAGATGAGTCAGACACGCAAGGGCGGTTTGGGACGTGGGTTGGCTGCACTGATCCCGACCGGTCCTGAAGCAGGACCGCGATTGGGCAGCGCAGCTGCGGACGTCGTGATCGGTAAGGACAACTCGGCTACTCGAGACAAGCAACGTGTGAGTCCTGCGGCCGAAAAGGTTGCCACTGCGCCGACGCCTGCCCCGCCGGTTCGGAGTTCTGAAGAGGACCTCTCCCCCGCAGGTGCCGTGTATCGCGAGATCGCACCTGCTCTCATTCAGCCCAATCCGAAGCAGCCCAGAAGCGTTTTCGACGAGGAATCCCTCGCTGAATTGGTGCATTCGATCCGTGAATTCGGATTGATGCAACCGATCGTCGTTCGCGCTGTGGACGACGGCAAGTACGAACTCGTGATGGGTGAGCGTCGATGGCGCGCGAGTCAGGAAGCCGGCCTCGAGTCGATCCCGGCTATTGTCCGCGAGACCGCTGATGATGCGATGCTTCGTGACGCTCTCCTGGAGAACATTCATCGAGTTCAGCTGAACCCGCTCGAGGAGGCCGCAGCCTACCAACAGCTCCTCGAGGAGTTCGATGTCACGCACGAGGAACTTGCCGCGAAAATCGGCCGTTCCCGACCCGTCGTGACCAACATGATCAGACTGCTCAAGCTTCCCATTCCGGTTCAGCGACGGGTCGCGGCAGGAGTTCTGTCCGCCGGACACGCGCGTGCCTTGCTGTCGCTGGACGCTGGGACGGACGCTCAAGAGTCGCTGGCCGCTCGAATCGTCGCCGAAGGCATGTCTGTTCGAGCAACGGAAGAAGCAGTCACGCTCGCGAACCGAAACGACGACATTACTCCGAATCCTGCTCCGCGCCGAAAGCCGATCCAGATGCCGGGGCTCCAGGATGTCGCGGATCGGCTGTCGGACTCCTTCGATACTCGCGTGACCGTAAGCCTCGGTAAGAAGAAAGGTAAGATTGTCGTCGAGTTCGGCTCGGTCGACGACCTTCAGAGGATTGTCGACATGATGGAAAGTCAGAAGAAGAAATAGCCGCGAGATTCTAGGTACGAACACACGCTGGATATACGTCACTGTGACGATACAGCCCGAATTCGTACCGGAAACTGGTTAGCTTGGACTCAAAGATAGTGCATCACAACCGTTTTCGAGGATGTCTCCTACGACGGCACCTGTTGAGGTTTCATCGCATATTCTTGTCGAGGGTGTCGACGCCCTCGACACCCGACAAACGAGGTACAAGAGCTTGGAGGCTGAGGTAAGCAGTGTCGACGCTCGTCACCGGAGTCACATTGGACTCCTTCGATCGATTGCCGAACCACACCCGTCGGTGTGGGTTTTGGGTTCTCGATCCAGCGACCGACAGTGCCGACCGCCAGACCCTCGATCTCGAGTTGGAGAACGAAGCGTGGTTGTCGATGATCATGCTCGAGTGGGGATCGTGCGGGCAGCTGCTCACATCGCACGGAGCCACGGCTGGATGCGCAATCTACGCCCCGCCCGGGGCTGTCCCGCGAGCGTCGACCTTCCCGACCTCACCGGTCAGTCCCGACGCGGTTCTGTTGACGACGCTGCGAATCGAATCCGAGGTGGACAGGGAAGGCAACTCGGCTGCCTTGATACAGGCAGTGGTGTCCGATCTGGTGAACCGAGGTGTCCGCGCATTGGAGGCGTTCGGGATTCGTCGCACCGCAGCAGACGAAACTGATGTACCGCGTGCGACGGCGTCGCTGTCCTGCTCGGATACCACGTGCATGATCGATGCCGACTTCCTGGAGAAGGCCGGCTTCGACGTGATCGCGCCGCATCATCGTTACCCGCGGCTACGGCTCGAGCTCGATCGAGATCACGGCTGGAAAGAAGACGTGGAGTCCGCGTTGGAACGACTACTGCTCGCGGCAAGCCTGACGATGGTCGACATCGAACACAAGGACGCCGTCGGCGTCCGTTGATCCACCGGCACAAGTAACTGGCCATGCGGCTGGTTACACGTCAGCGACGGTCGGCGGCAGCCAACTCCTCGGCGAGCAGTTCAGCGAATGTGAATGTGCCCGTGGGTTGATCGTCCTGGCCGAGAAGATACAGACGCTTGACGGCAATGAGGATCGCCTCGGCGATGACGTCTCGTGAGCGAGGGTCACTCAAGACCGCCACATCGGAAGCGCTTGTGAGATAGCCCAAGTCGACCTGCACGGTCGGCATATTGGTCAGCCGCAGCAGATCCCAGGTGCGCCCATGACTACGGCAATCCAACAGTGGTGTGCGAGCAACGATCTCACGTTGGATGTATCCGGTGAGGACCTGACCGATCAGCGAGGTCGAGCCGTGCGAATTGCCGAAGTGGAAGCTCGCGACACCGTTGGCCGCCGAGCTGGTACTGGACGCGCACCTCAGTGAGATCATCAGGTCGGCGTTGAAGGCGTTCGAGGTCTCGGCTCGGTCCGCGACACTCGGGTTGGTTCCGCGAGCTCGGGACAGAAAGGTTTCCATCCCCGTCGCTGCCATCCGGCCCTCGAGGCGGCTGGCAACATCCCAGAGAATTTCGGCTTCCGAGATCCGACCGAATACCCCGTCGACGATCATTCCTGTTTCTGAGCCACCGAGGTCGGGGTCGATGACGATGCGCTTGCCCGTCAGTTGTGGACCGGACTGACGGACCAGCTCTTCTTCACTGATCGCGTGCGGTGATCCGCCGGTGACTCGTGCGCCGAGCAGCTCCAAGGACCGCAGCGTGGCCGGACCGCAGATACCGTCGGGCGTCAAGCCGATTTCGCGCTGGAACGAGGACAAGCCTTCGTGGGTCTTGGGACCGAAGTAGCCGTCGACGCGTTCGCTGTAGAAGCCCAGATCTTGGAGTCGCGTCTGCAAAGTCGCAACGTCGTCGCCATAGAGCGGCGCCGACAGTTGATAGATCAGCGTGCGTGCGCCGAGCCGGTACGACGCTTCCTTCAACGAGCGATAAGTGGCCGGGCCGACGACGCCATCGACGAGTAGGCCCCGATGCTGTTGAAATGCCCGGACAGCCCCGTCGAGTGCTGAGTCGTAGTCCGAGGCAGGCGCGCTCCAGTGGAGTGGATCGCCGGATCGAGTGTCGTCGTCCTGCTCATCCGGTAGAAAGCCGAGGGAGATGAGGGTGCCCCGTACCTCCGCGACGGCGGGACCGGAATCGCCGTGCCTGAGTCGGTGCATACCTCGTGACCTCTCGCAGAAAGTACGATTTCGTGTCGAGCCGTCATCACCTGGGGATTCACGGAACTCCCCGGAGAATCAGTCGTCGAACACAAAAGTCGATGTACCGACCCTGTGCCAGCACATCAGACGATTGTCGCAGAAAGTGGCCGAAGGACCGTAATCCACGCCGTCTTTCGCGTGGACTCGGTCCTACGGCGGTTACGTCACAGAACGGATTCGAGATCCTTGAGCAGGGCGGCCTTGCCTTTTGCGCCGACGATCTGCTTCACGGGCTTGCCACCTTGGAAGAGAATGAGCGTAGGGATGGACATGACCTTGAAATCGCGTGCGGCCTGTGGATTGGCATCGATGTCGAGCTTGGCGACGGTCAACTTGTCGGCGTGCTCGGCAGCGATTTCCTCGAGGACCGGCGCAACCATCTTGCACGGGCCGCACCAGGTCGCCCAGAAGTCCACGAGAACTGGCTTCTCGCTGGTCAGTACATCGTCGACGAACGATGCATCGGTGATCGTGACGGTCTTCTTGTCATCGGACATCTGGCTGTGCTCCCTGTGTTGGTGAAGTGGTTCGAGTGAGTGAGATCGGTCGAGCGTCAGGCCGACACGACATCGACCGGCTGGTCGGCGTGTTCGAGGGTGTTGGTGGTGATGTCGCCCTGCTCGGCAAGCCAGCGTTCGGCATCGATCGAGGCCGTGCAGCCTGTACCTGCAGCGGTGATTGCTTGCTGGTAGACGTGGTCGACCAGGTCGCCTGCTGCGAAAACTCCTGCGACGGATGTGGCCGACGTCGGAGATGCGACCTTGACGTAGCCGGCCTCGTCGAGCTCGATCTGACCCTTGACCAGCTCGTTGCGGGGATCGTGCCCGATCGCGACGAACATGCCGGTGACGTCCAAGGTCGTCTTCTCGCCGGTGAGCGCATTCTCGAGAGCGAGTCCCGTGACCGATGTGTCACCGAGAACCTCGAGGACCTTCGTATCGGTGAGGAAGGTGATCTTGTCGTTGAGTTTGGCGCGCTCGAGCATGATCCGCGACGCGCGGAACTCGCTGCGACGATGAACGATGGTCACGCTGCGGGCAAATCGCGTGAGGAACGTGGCTTCCTCCATGGCGGAGTCACCGCCGCCGATGACGGCGATGTCCTGGTCGCGGAAGAAGAACCCGTCACAGGTTGCACAGGCGCTGACTCCGCGGCCGAGCAGCTTCTCCTCGCCGGGAATGCTCAGGTACCGCGCTGCCGCACCCATGGCCAGGATGATCGCGCGAGCCTGGTAGGTCTCGCCGTTGGCCGAGACTGTCTTGATTTCACCGGACAGGTCCAGCTCCTCGACATCCTCGGTGCGGATGTCGGCGCCGAAACGTTTGGCTTGCTCGCGCATCTGCTCCATGAGGTCCGGGCCCATGATTCCGTCACGGAAGCCCGGGAAGTTCTCCACCTCGGTAGTCGTCATCAACGCGCCGCCGAACTGAGTTCCTTCGAACAGGATGGGTTCGAGCTCGGCCCGGGCTGCGTACACGCCAGCGGTATAACCGGCGGGTCCCGAACCGACGATGATGAGATCGTGAACCTTGGGCGTAGTCATGCGGACCTTCCGATTGAAGTTCGAGGGCGAACTGCCTGTAGTCGCCGACTCCAGACGTGTGTGTTCAACACCAGGGTAAGGGGTGTTGTTCCCGCTCGTATGGCTCGACCTCGGAGTATCCAACAGGCGGGAATGCCATCGTCAATCGATATCCCGGCGTACCAGGACGCCAGGGTGTCCGAGACCGCAGTCGGTGTCGACGGCCAGAAGCGTCAACCCCGTCTCCTGATCGGGTTTCGGTAGGACGAGCATGACACCGCGCTGCCCGTCGAGGTCCACTCGAGCAGACCCGAGCACAGAGGTGGAGGAATCGAAACCGTTGGCGGCGAGACACCCGGGCAACGCACCGGACTCGAGCAGATCATTGGTTTCGCGATTCGCCATGACCTCGTAGGCGACGGACGCGTCCAGGCTGTCGGAGTCGACAACCAGCGACGGTGAATCCGCTGGAGGAGCGTCGGCGACGAGATCCTGCGCACCCTCGTCACTTGACGTTGCACTGTTCACAACGATCGCTGTCACCACGACGCCGAGTGCAACCGTCGCCGCGACGCCCGCGACGATCGCGAATCGGACACCTCGTTTTCGCGAAACCAGTGTGACGACGTTGGTGGCTTCTGCGCCGGATTCATGTGCCGCCTCGGCGAGGGCTCGATCGATTCGCTCTGCAACCTCCGGGGGAAGTGGTTCTCCCTGGGCAGATCCACGGCCTGCTGCTGCCAGGCGGGCCGTGACGGCATCGAGGGCGGTGAGGACATCCATGGCGTCGGGATCCTGCCGAACAAGAGGCCACAGCTGCGCGCTGACGGACTCTGGAAGTGCGCCTGCATGAAGATCGGCGAGGAGTTCGAGAGAGTACGGCCGCGTAGGAAGGGGGTCGGTGCCGTGTGAAGCCATCGCGATCTCCTTTCCATGCACAGTCTCCCTACACATGTTAAGACGCGGCCGGCGTTCTATCGGTTCCCGTCGTACCGAAGAAACTCGAGATGAACCGCCAATTTGAGCCTGCCTCTAGCGCAGCGGCTCTTGACCGTTCCTGCCGGTACCCCGAGGAGTCGTGCCGCGTCGGCAACGGAATACCCCTCCATGTCGACTGCCACGACTGCTGCGCGCTGCTCGGGTGCCAGCGTCATCAGTGCGTTGTGCACCTCGATGGAGGTCTCCGCGGTCGCCATCGGGTCGCGCGAATCGGCAGGATCGAACGAGTCGCCGTCGGGTAGCGACACCGTCGGCCTCGATCGATTTCGTCGGATGCGATCCAAACACGCGTTCACGACGATTTTGTGCAACCAGCTACGTACTGCCGCATCCGCCCGGAACGACGCCGCTGTGCGATGTGCAGACAGCAGGGCTTCTTGCAGCGCGTCGGCAGCATCCTCGGTCGTGTAGCTGGTCCGGCGCGCGGTCATCCACAGGTGCTCCTGATGTCGATGGACGAGCGTCGTGAACGCCGTCTTGTCACCTGCGACGTGCGCAGCCAACAGTTCGACATCGGAGCGCCCACCGAGCAGATCCCCGACCCCTTCGTTTACACCTGCAATCCCCATACGAAAACGGCTCCCCCCGTGTTACCGCATTGTTGGAGAGCCTAGAGCATAGAGACCGCACAGTATGAAAAGATCTTCTTTTCAAGCACTGTGCAGGTGAAACGGATGTCTACAGGGCGGTGATCAGGATTGTCCGGTGAAACCGAAATCCGCGATCGACGACTGGTTGCGTCCACTGTCGGTGCTGAGACCGGTAATCCATACGAGAACGTGGCTCGTCGGCTCCGTCATCTGCAGAGGGATGTCGGTGACACCATTTCCGAGAGTTGCCTCGCCGATGATCGTTGTGTCGCTCAGGCTCGGTGAATCGCTCGGGGCCGACCTGATTTCGACGACTGTGCCGGGTGACGGCGAGTTCACATACGCACTGGTGAGCACCGACGACGACGGCAGTGTGGCGAGCAGGCCCACGCCGTCCTTGAGCGACGGGAATGGCTGGAAGTACGAGTCCGATGCCCACACCGTCGACGGATCGCCGTCTGTCGCATTGGACGCCGTCGAGGCATTGTCGGCACTTCCCTGCGGTGAGAACACCTCGACCGAGTCGATGGGAACGGAAGTCGCGGCCGGGGTCGCAGCTTCAGGAGCTCCTGGTGCAGGTGGCACGGTCTCCGGCGTCGTGAGACCGAAATCCTGTTGCGTCAGCGGCTCGTCGGAGCTGCCACCGGCGATGGTGGTGAACAGCCAGTAGCCCGCAAAGCCGAGTACGACGACGGTCAGAGCGCCGAGAACAGCAAGCGCGATATTGGTTCGTCTCGATCGCTGCTGTTGTGCCGCAATCTCTTCCGGGTCCGCGAGGGAATGTCCGCTGGCTCCTGGAGCCCGCTGTCCCAGGCGAAGAGCAGGCATCAGGTCGGTCTTGTCGTTGACGACTGCAGCTTGGTCGAGGACGTGCTGGACGGTTGCCGCAGTCCTGATTCCGCTGTTCTGTTCGAGTGCTCGCACGGCGACAGCCGAGATTTCGAACGGGACATCGGAGCGAATCCGACGTGGCTCGACGGCATTGCCGTTGGCGTCTCGCTCGGCGGGCTTCATTCCACCGACCGAACGCAACTGTCCGTCCGGACGTGTGTTGCCGGCTGCGTCGACGATGGGCCATCGTGCGGTGATCAGGGCATAGAGCATGGCGCCGAGCCCGCGAACGTCCGAACCGGGGTCGGCGTCGGCGAGTGTCGCGGGGAACGCAAGTACGGCGTCTCCGCTCGTGCTGATACGCACACGATCGGGGTGGTCGATCGACAGGGCGCCGCCGCTGCGGTGAGCCGCTTCGGCAGCTCCCGCCAGTGCTTTGATCGCTCGCGCTGCACCAGTCGGGGATGGAACGGTGTCTGCCATCTCGCGCAGTGACCGACCGGGCGTCCATTCGGCGACGACTATGCCACCGGAACTTCCGCGCACGACGTCGAGCACGCGCGCAAGTCCGGGTGAGTTGATACGGCCGAGACGCAATGTGCGCGACAGGATTGCCTGCGGACCTTCCGGTCCAGCCCCCGAGACATCGCTGGCGCGTTGGTCGGCGTCGACGAACGTGAGCGCCACCTCGCGGTCGAGCTTCACATCGTGTGCCTGCCAGAACTTCAGTCCGCGAGCACCACCGTGCGGGGCCAACAACCGGTAGCGGCCACCGGCAACCGATGCTCCCGGAATGAGTTTGGGACCGCGCAGGGCGCGCGAGGTGTCACTTGCAGCGGGCGGAGCCGTCTTGCCGCCGACTGCAGTACCGGGCTCGACCTTCGACGTAGCGCCGGCGGCCTCGTCGGAAGCCTGGTCGCGCGTGGCGGGTGCCGTTGGTTTGTCCGCCGAGGCCGCGGCGAGTGTGCTTGTCTCCGAAGGGGTCTCGTCGGTGCCAGTCTCGTCGGGATCGCCCGGCTGTTGCGTCACCGGTTTGTCCGCCGCTGTTTTGTCCGCCGCCGGCTTGCCTGCGGAGGCCTCGACTACGGAAGTCTTCTCGGTCGAGTTCTCGTCGGAGTCTGTGGTGTCGGACGACGGTGTTGTGGGCGCAGCCGTCTTCGGCGGAACCGAGGGCACGTGTGCGCGCTCGTCCACCTCGACTCCACCAGGTGCTCGGTCGGCTCCGTTCTTCACGGGCTCGGCCGGCCCCCCAGCCACTTCGTCGTCGGTCACTCTCACTCCTTCACGCGTATTTGCCCCGGATTGCCCCACACGGCCACCCCGTACGGGTGGACTTGGCGGGGACGGCGTCCCGGTTCGCCGAGGTCCAGGGTACGGGAGTCGGTCGCGTGCAGTGTCCCATGCAGCGTCGGAGCTGACGACCGGTATCGCTGCAGTCTGCGGGGTGGAGACGGGTTCGACCGCTTCGGGGACGGGCGCGGTCCTGCCGCGCACTCGATCGACCAGTTTGCGTACGGCGACGGTTACCGCCAAAACCTCTGGAATTCGGCCGAACCACAGGATTCCGAAGGTGATCCCGAGCATGAGGACGGCGCAAATGCCGACGCGCAGCAACGCTCCGATCACTCCTAGCGGTTCGGTGACATCGCCGAGTCCGACGATGCGGTCGATGGCGAGCATCGCGGTTCCGCCTGCTGCGGATGCGATGAGCACCATCCATATGGTCTTCCCGATGTTGATCATCCGCAGGTTGCCGAGGCTTCGATGCAGCAGGAATCCGCCGATGCAGGCTCCGACGACGAATCCGAGACCGTTCGCGACGCCGAGCCAGAGGACGACCTGCTGATCGTTGCGTGCGACGACGGGTGCCAAGGCGGACAGCGCGATCTTGACGCCGGTGATACCGAGAATGATCCAGGTCGGTGTCCAGGCCTGTTCTCGTGCGTAGAAGACCCGGAGATGTATCAGGACCAGTGCGTACGGGATCAGGGTGAAGGCCGACCAGCTGACTGCTTCGCCGAGTCGACTCGCATCGCTGGCGAAGTTGCCGAAACCGAATAGAGCTTCACCGACCCACGGACCGGCGAAGGTGAGGAACACCACGATGGGGACGAGTGCGACGAGGGTCATTCGGGTAGCGACGGACAGATCGTCGACGACGGCTGGAGTGTCCCCGTTGGCTGCGTTTCGGCTGAGCCGCGGCATGATCGCCGTCAGCACCGTCACGCCGAGGATCCCGTAGGGCAGCTGCAGCAGAATCCACGCTTGCGAGTAGATCGCCGGACCGGCTTCGTCGGCACCGGCGGAAATCTTCGTCGCGAAGACAAGCCCAGCCTGGCTGATGACGACGTACAGGATGATGGCGGCAGCCATGCCGCCGAAGGCTTTGAGACGGGCGTCGAATCCCCACAGCGGCCGCAGGTCGATCTTCTCTCGCCGCAGAGCTGGAATCAGGGCCGCGACCTGGGTCACCACACCGGCAGTGACGCCGAGACCGAGGATCAGAATGTGCGGGTCGCTCATCTCGACCGGATCGAGCGTTATCTCGCCTGGCACGAGGAAATACAGCGAGAAGATCCCGAGCACGACCAGGTTGTTCCACACCGGAGCCCAGGCACCGGGTCGAAAGTTCTGTCGAGTGTTCAGTACCGCAGTCAGCAACCCGGACAGGCCGTAGAACAGAATCGCCGGGAGGACAAGGTACGACAACGCGATCGTCAATTCACTGCTGACCTTGGCATCGTCGTCGATCAGCATTCGGCTCAGCACCGGCGCGCCGATTGTTGCGATCACCGCGACGACGGCAAGCATCGTGAACGCGATCGTGAACAGTCGGCGCACGAACGACGTGCCGCCGTCGGAATCTTCCATTTCGGCACGCACCAGAACCGGCACGACGATCGCGCTGAGCACGGCGCCGAGGACCAGCTCGGAAATCATGTTCGGCAGAATCGTCGCTGCCGTGAAGGAGCTTGCGATCGCGCCGCCGAGGATCGCCAGCATGACGACCTGTTTGAAGAATCCGGTGATCCGACTGACCAGCGTTGCCACGGCGATCGACCCAGTCGACGCGAGCAGGCTCTTCTGCTTCGCCGGTGGGCGGGTGTCGGGCTCGGGTGTCGGTTGCGGCTGGTCCGGGACCGGCGGGTAGTCCTCGTCGCGGAACCGGGGAATGAGTTGAGTGACGGAATTGTCCGGTGCGGGCCCGCCGTCAGGAGACGGTGGGGCCGGGTAGCTGCGCATCTCGCGCGGCCGTGCGTATGCGTCGCGTTCCCACGGCGCCTGACGCGGCGGATCGACGCGTCTGAACACTTGGGCTGCAGGCAGCCGAGTACGCGGGCCATCCCCCCGGTAGGGCATGTCGCCCGAGTGGGGGATATTGCTACCCGTCATGGCCGTTCGTACCCTTCGTCTGCGGGGTCCGGCTGACCCCTGAACCGGTGCAGAAGTCTGCGGCCGGCGAGTAGTAGCAGCAGAACCCCCGCGGAGGCGGTGATGATCGCCAAAGCCTGTCCGTATGCGTTAGACCGTACGGACACTGTCGACGCTTCGCCCAACTGCTGGCCGTCGAGGGTGGTCAGGGAAAAGTCGACGGTCAGGTTGCGGCTGTCGTCGACCTGGGCCGGAACTGTGATCGTTCGGCTTCCCCGCGCAGGCAGTGCCATGGCACCGACGTCGCTGACGGTCATTTCGGGCGGGGCGTCGACCCGCAGCCGCACGTTGACCCCGACGGGGAGGTCGTTGCGGGCAACCAGCAGTAACGGACTCTGTTCGGACGCCAACGTGTAGACCCCGCCGGGGGCGAGGACCGTGACGGATCGAAAGATGCCGTCGAGGCCGGCCTCGGAGCCGTCCATCCGTACTCGAGCTGCGTTGGACGCGTCATCGGAACGATCGGCGGTGCCGATCGCACGCAGCAAGTCCTCCCGAAGCGGGGCTGTGTACAGGCGCGGTGTCAGCGCGGACTGAGGGTCCTCGACCAGCGAGCCCCGCAGCGCATCGATGCGCTTGCTCTGCGCGCGCACGCGGTCCTCGAGATTCACGTCACGGTCATCCTGATCGACGGTCCTGGTCTCGACAGGTAGTCCGGTCGGCTCGGCCGCGGCAAGCTCGGCGAAGGGTCGCGCCGTCGCGAGACCAGAACGAAGCAGCGACGAGACGGTTCCGAGAATGGCGTCCGGTTCGTCGCCACCAGCCGTCCAGTACTGGGGTGGAGCGACCGTCAACGTGCGCGGCGAACCGCCTGTCGGAGCCAACGCGTGATACGCGATCGCGCCCAGCCCGTCCTGTAGCCGAGCGGTCCTGGAATCGCTGGTCAGGTCGTAGCGCTGATCCTCGGGCGTGAACGCAGGCGTGGTCGGGTTGTCCCCGACGCCGGCCAGCGCGGTCGACGTCGCAGCGTCGAACACCGTGGCATTCAGTTCCGCGTCGACACTGCTGCCACCGACCACGCGGGCAACGGCCCCGGACGCAGTCGGCGCGATGCTGTTGTCCGCGAGCAGTGCAGTCTGTGCACCGCTTGACCGCACCGCCGCAGCTCCGGTCTCGCCGAGCTGTCCCGTCGGACTCCAGACGATGCCGCGAACCGAGGACACTCCGAGGATGGCGTCGACCACATCGGCCGGCGATTCGAGCGCGGTCGACACCAGGGACGCGTCGCCGACGTTGCCCAACGTGTCGAGATCGACTTGCGCGAACGGCAATGCAGTCACACACATCGACTGCGTCAGGGTTTCCAGTCGGCTCAACCAGTTCGACGCCGCTTCGCGGCCCGTACCTTCGCGAGCGGGCCCGGTCGGATCGGCGGGGTCGTCGACGATCGAGTAGCCGCGAGTCATGTTCGATACGGTCACCAGCAGATCCGGGTCCACGGCGAGACACAGGGATTCGGCCAGGCGTCCTTCCGGGTCCAATTCGGCAGTCGTCGCGAACTCGACGGCTTGCAGCAGCTCGTCGAGCCGTCCGCCCGGTGCCAACTCGCCGGCGAGTTCGTCGTCGACGAGACGTACTTTCTCGTCCAACGAACCAGGGATTCCCGCAGCAAGGCGAGGCCTGTCGGCCAGCGGCCACAGCACGGTCGTCGCCACCGGATCGTCCGTGTTGGGCGGCAACGGCTGTGCATCGGGTGCCGTCGGGTCGATCGCGGTCGGATCCCGCGGAACCCCAGTGACCGGCAAGAGGAATCGAGCGTCGTCGAGCCGCGCAGTTCCGCCGTACTCGGGTGTGCCGTTGACGTTGAGCAACAGCGGGTACACACCGGGCTTGTCGATGCCGAGTGACGGGCCCTGAGTGCTTCGAAGCGGCATCGAAATCACGAACTGCGTGCTCGCGCCCTGCTCGAGATTCACGGCGACGTTCTGAAATTCACCTACGTTGAGGTACTCCTGCTGGTCCAACGACAGGGTCGTGCGCAGCTGCTCGGGCGCATCGACAGCGTCGGCGCTTTGCATTCGGACGCTGATGTCGTCGACGCGACGATCCCCGGTGTTCGTCACCGTCGCTCGCACGGTGACGAACGGTTCACTGGTGGTCGTGACCGTCCCAGGTGCCACGGCGTCGACGGACAGCCGCAGGAACTGGCTACCCCGAGTGGTCTCCGGCAGGTCGGTGTCGCCCGACTGATACGAGATCTCGGTTGGGTCCTGGGTCTCCTGGGCACCGGCCGACCCGGGCACCAGAATCGACGCGAGCAGGACGAACATCAGAGCAGTCATGGTGGCCGCTCTGAATCTCGAGCGCCGCACCATCACTCCCCGCCGACGTGCGTCTCGGGATCCGATTTGGTCATACCCTCGATCAGCTGGCTGGCGATCGCCGCCAACTTTCGTTCGTCGGCATACGCCAACCGTGAAGCCAGTTCGCTGAGCGGAACCCACGCGACCTCGGTGACCTCCACGTCCTCATCCGACAACTCGCCGCCGAGGAACCGCAGTAGATAATGGTGGACTGTCTTGTGGACGCGGCGGCCCTCGGTGACGAACCAGTAGTCGATGCTGCCCAGCGACGCCAACACCGAACCGCGTATGCCCGTTTCCTCGGCAACCTCGCGCATAGCGGTCTGCTCGGCAGTCTCGCCCTGCTCGATGTGGCCTTTCGGAAGCGACCACAGCAGACGTCCGCGGCGATCGGTGCGACCGATCAGAGCGGCGCAGCGCTGAGCGGGAGGACCATCCAGACCATCGACGACCAGGCCTCCAGCGGAAGTTTCCCGCACGGTCCGCAGCCGCGGCTTGTCGCTGTCGGCGCGCGCAGTCCGCCGCCGCGGGTTGCGGCGGCTCCTGTTCGCACGTTCGCCAGCAGACACCCAATCCATACTAGATGGAAAGAAGCGGTGATCCCCCTCGCCGCACCGTGATGGTTCCGCGGGCACTCTTTGTACCGGGTTTATTCGGGGTCGTTCCGCAGGCTCCACTCCCGCCTTGAATGGGGTCGTTCCGCAGGCTCCACTCCCGCCTTGAATGGGGTCGTTCCGCAGGCTCCACTCCCGCCTTGAATGGGGTCGTTCCGCAGGCTCCACTCCCGCCTTGAATGGGGTCGTTCCGCAGGCTCCACTCCCGCCGCCTAGGCTTTCTCGACGTGGCCGAGAAGTCTCCGATCCCCCAACCGTCCGACGAGTCAGCCGACCGTCGCAGTCGGCTGTTGGCGTCGGCTGCGAAGACCCTGAACAAACTCTCCGATGTGCTTGCCCCTCTGGCGGCGAGATTTGCAGCCGATGGCCACGAGTTGTACCTCGTCGGTGGAAGCGTGCGCGACGCCGTCCTGGGCCGCCTCGGCAACGATCTGGACTTCACGACAGATGCCCGACCGGAGGACGTGCAGCGTCTGCTGTCCGGCTGGGCGGACAATCAGTGGGACACCGGAATCGCTTTCGGCACCGTCAGCGCCGCCAAGGGTGATCAGCAGATCGAAATCACCACCTTCCGAACCGATTCCTACGACCAGGTCTCGCGCAACCCCGAGGTGCAGTACGGCACGAGTCTCGAAGAAGACCTGATTCGACGCGACTTCACCGTCAACGCAATGGCAGTACGTCTCGGAGCCGACGGGTCCCAGGAGTTCGTCGATCCCCTTTCCGGCATGGATGCGCTGCTCGAAGGACTGCTCGATACGCCGTCGACGCCGGAGAAGTCGTTCGGCGACGATCCGCTGCGCATGTTGCGCGCCGCCCGCTTCGTGTCGCAGCTCGGGTTCTCGCTGATGCCTCGGGTCCACGAGGCGATCACTGCGATGGCTGGGCAGATCGAGCGAATCACTGCCGAGCGTGTGCAGGTGGAGTTGGACAAGCTGATTCTCGGTGAGTTCCCGATCGAGGGAATCGATGTGATGTGCGAGACCGGACTCGCCACATACGTTCTGCCCGAGGTCCCCGCGATGAAACTCGAGATCGACGAGCATCATCAGCACAAGGACGTCTACTGGCATTCACTGACGGTGCTCAAGCAGGCGATCGACCTCGAAGACGGCGACCCCGATCTCGTATTGCGTTGGGCTGCCCTGCTTCACGACATCGGCAAGCCCGACACCCGCAGGCACGAGGAGGGCGGCGGCGTCAGCTTCCACCACCACGAGGTCGTCGGCTCCAAGATGGTGCGCAAACGAATGCGCGCGCTGAAGTACTCGAAGAAGATGATCGACGACGTGTCCCAGCTCGTGTTCCTGCATCTGCGGTTCCACGGCTACGGCAAGGGGCAGTGGACGGACTCAGCGGTTCGACGCTACGCAACAGACGCGGGAGATCTGCTTCCCAAGCTGCACAAGCTTGTTCGCGCAGACAGCACCACGCGGAACAAGCGTCGGGCCGCAGCGTTGCAAGCGACCTACGACGACTTGGAAGAGCGAATAGCCGCGCTTGCCGAGCAAGAGGATCTGGCCCGGGTTCGGCCCGATCTCGACGGCAACGCCATCATGGAATTGCTGTCGATCCCTGCCGGTCCCGAGGTCGGCAAGGCATGGAAGTTCCTCAAGGAACTGCGTCTCGATCGCGGGCCACTCCCCCGCGAGGAGGCCGAGAAGGCGTTGCTGGAGTGGTGGAAAACGCTGTGAGCTGGGTGTTCGAGCCCTGCGGGCCAGTGGCACGAAAGAGTGCACGGTAGGACACTTAACCGTGCCACTGGGGGCGGAGCCCCCGAAGGTCCTAAGACACAGCAGCTTTCATCAGATACACGTTGTAGCTGTCCCACTCGGAGACGGTGAAATACAGCTCGCCGTCCTTGGACCACGGATGCATGAAGCCGCCGTAAGCCTTGGGGTACTCGGCGGTGCGCACCAGCGTTGTGGGCGGAGTCCACTGGCCCTGTGGTGTAACCGACTCGCGCAGAACGATGTTGCCCGCGATCGGATCGAGGTAGGTCATCTGCCAGATCGACCGCTGGGCGTCGTAGCGAACCGACAGCTCGCTGGCGATACCGTCGGCGATGGGAGTTGCTTCGTTGGAGTCGACCGGCGCCCACGAACCGTTCACCCAATACTGGTAGGCAGTTTTGTTGAGCACGTCGTTCTTCGGCACGCGCGCGAGTCCGACTGTGCCGACGCGTCCGTTGACGGTTCCGAACATGTAGACGTGCTCGCCCTGCGGAACCATCGTCGAGACCTGGAATTTCGAGAGCCCGAACATGTTGTCCCAGCGGGCATGCGGGTCCTTCGTCCAGGTGGATCCGTTGTCGTCGGAGTACGCAATACCCCCGTAGTTGGTCCACCACATTCCCGGCACGGTGCTCCAGCGGCGAATGGACATGTACGACATGTACTGACGGTCGCCGACGGCGAATCCTGACGTCGGGATGACTGTCGTCTCCCAGTTCTTCACCTTGCGGCTGCTGATCAATTCGGCTGCGTGACAGCGTGAATCCTGCACCATACTGTCGATGGACATGCCGTCGGACAAATCGGTGTCGGTGCTGTGACCGAGTGTGTTGCTGCGCCAGTCCGGCCCACCGACGACGCCGAATTCCCAGCCCTTGCCGAACGAGTCACCGAACGCGACGGCGACCTCGCCGGGCTTGCTCTCCCACATGATGCCGAGGTCGGTGCCGTCGACCTGCCAGCGCTTGTCGGTGCGGTTGTCGGAGCCGGGCCCGGTGACCTGCGAGACGACGGAGACATCGCGGACAGCCGGTTGCGGCGGAGCGCTGCTGACCGGGCCCGGTTCCGCGGGATTCACCGCGGCGGGTGGCGCGGGAGCGATCGGCTCACCGGGCGGGCCCGGGATAGGGATCGGAATCGTTTCTGGCTGCGGATCGATCTCGATCCGTGGAAAAGGGAGCTCGGCCGAGCCGGTCCCGTCCGGAACGTCCTCGGGATCGTCCGTGAGGTCCGGGCACGGATCCATGCAGGGGTCCGGTAGTGGCTCGGCCTCGACGCGTGTGCGGTCCGGTGTTGGATCGGGCAACGGAACAAGCTCGACGGACGGGTACGGCACCGGAATGACGAACCGGTCGGGAATGGGGGGAAGCACCGGAGGCGAATCGAGGCTCAGCGGCTCGGGCGGGTAGTCCTTCGGGTCGAATCCGGTTTCGCCGCATGCGTTGACGGGCGGAGCGGGCGCCGCGGAGGCAGGTGTGACCAGTACGGTGCTCGACGCGGTGAGTGCGAGCGCGCACGCCAGAACAGTCGATCTGGCGCGCATATGTGTTCCTCCTGGTTGGAGAGTTCTCGTACCGTGCGGTGTGTAAAAGAAGGTAGCACCGGACGAGCTACCGGGCGCGCCGGGCATTGAGAGCTACGACAACGAGTCCCAGCACGTAGACCACGCCACCCGCCAAGACGACGACGTGGGCCGACGCGTCACCCGCCAGATCGGATCTTGCCGGGCCCACCGCGAATGCCGCCGCGGCGAGGGCGCCGACGAAGAAGATGTTGAAGACGGTGTCCTGCAACGCGAAGACCCGGCCGCGATGATCGTCGTCGATGTCGGTCTGCATCGACGCGTCACCGGTCAGCTTGATGGTCTGACCGGCCGCGCCGAGTAGGAACGCGCCGATGAGCAGACTCGTCTGGGTGAGGGCCGCGATGAACGTCACCTGGACCACCGCGGCGAGTGTCAGCGCCCCGACGATGGAACGAACACGGCCAAGGCGGGGCAGTAGAAAGGGCGTCAGGACTGCAGCGACGAGCATTCCCACGGCGGTTGCACCGAGGGCGATACCGAACCCGGCCAAACCACCCGGAAGCGAACTGGACGTCGTCTCTCTCAGGATCAGGACCATGACGAGCGTGTCGATTCCGAACACGATCCGGTGCGCGCCGATCCCGGCCATCGCCGCGGTCACGGTCGGCGACTTCCAGACTGCGACGGCTCCGGATTTCAGGCCTGCGGCGATGTCGGCGAACGCCTCCAGTGCACCTCGATCATCACGGTCCGTCAGTGTCGCCGGGCCGAGTGACCCTCGGGCAAAACGGGCAGCAGCGACCGTCCCGACGACGGACCCTGATGCCGACACTGCCACGGCGACGCCGGATCCGAGGTCTCCCGCGCCCACGACACCGATAACGGCGACGGCGGCTCCAGCACCCGCTGCAGCGAAACCGGAACCGATGGTGGCGAGGATCGAGTTCATCGGTACGAGCCATGCCGTCCTGATGACGTGCGGCAGGGACGCCGATGCACCTGCCATGACGAACCGACTGAGTCCGACGGTCGACAACGCGAGTAGAAGGAGCGGTGTCTCTCCACCGCCCGTCCACAGGACCGCTGCCGTGGCGACGATGAGCACCATGCGGACCACGTTTGCCCACAGCAGAACGGCCCGCCGATCCCAGCGATCGAGCATCGTGCCCGCGAACGGTCCGATCACCGAGTACGGCACGAGCAACACGGCGAATCCGGCAGCGATTGCGGCTGGGTTGGATTCACGCTCGGGATTGAACAGGATCGCTCCACTGAGAGCGGCCTGAAAGAGGCCGTCGCCGAACTGTCCTGCGAAGCGGATGGTGGTGAGCTTGCCTGCTCCTGGCGAATTGCGTAGCCGTGCCAGGAAGGTTTCGTCGCTCACTCACGGGACTGTAGTCCGAGGGATTCAGGCAGATTCCTCCAGAAGGATAGCCAATACGGAATGTAGTAGTTATGCTACAAATCATCGTCAAACCACGATGCTGGGAGGCCGGGGTGAGTACATCGAGCGACGTCGCTATCGACGTCGAGGATTTGCGGATGAGGTATGGGGCAACCGATGTTCTGAAGGGGGTGACATTCCGCGCGCACCGAGGCGAAGTCCTTGTGATGCTGGGTCCGAACGGTGCAGGCAAGTCGACGACGCTGGAAATTCTGGAGGGATTTCGCCTGCGATCCTCGGGGCGAGTCGAGGTGCTCGGCAGTGACCCTGCCGACGCGGACGAACTGTGGAGGGCACGCATTGGAGTGGTACTGCAGTCCTGGCGTGATCACGGGCGGTGGCGGGTCGGTGAACTGCTCGACTACCTCGGCTCCTTCTATGTTCCATTCGGTACCGCGGAACATCGCCGCCCCTGGGACGTCGGAGGACTGATGGAACTGGTCGGACTCACCGACCAAGCAGGGAGCAAGATCAGCTCGCTCTCCGGCGGGCAACGGCGCCGGATGGATGTGGCAATCGGAATCGTCGGCAAGCCCGAGGTCCTCTTCCTGGATGAGCCGACGGCAGGCTTCGATCCCGATGCGCGACGCGAATTCCACGATCTCGTACACAGATTGGCCGATCTGGACGGCACCACCATCCTCGTCACGACTCACGATCTCGACGAGGCCGAGAAACTAGCCGACAGAATCGTCATTCTCGGAGGCGGCCGGATCATCGCCGACGGTTCACCGGATGACCTCGCCCGCACCATGCCCTCGGATTCGGAGGTGCGGTGGAGTGTCGACGGCAGTCGCTCGGTGCACAGCACCGCCCAGTCGGCGAGGTTCGTACACGATCTGTTCGCGCAGTACGGCGACCGCGTCGTCGACCTGGAAGTTCGCCGCGCAACCCTGGAGGACACCTACATGTCACTCGTACACGACAATGCATCGATCGATGCTGCACGCACAGTGGAAGCGGTGACTCGATGAGCGCGAAAGGCGTAGCGGTACGAGCAGGGTTGCGGCGCACCCGAATAGAGCTCCGCCAGATGTTCACCGACCCACAGGGTCTGGCTACGCTGTTCCTCTTCCCGGCACTGATCATGATCGCGTTGTTCTTCATGCGCAACGGGACTTTTCAGTCGACCGGCTATGGACTTGCGGTGCTGGCGCTGCCCGGCGTCATGGGGACCATCGTGTTCTTCAACGGTGTGTACACCATCGGGGAGAGTTTCGTGCTCGACCGCGAGGATGGAACTCTGTTGCGTGCCAAGGCAACTCCGAACGGGATGATCGGGTACTTCATCGGGCGTATCGGCACCAACGCCACTGCCGTCCTGGTTCAGGTCATGGCGGTACTGGGTGCAGGGACGATCATTGTCGGTGGTGTGTCCTTGAACAGTGCCCGATCGTGGATCGTCCTCGTGTGGGTTCTGGTACTGGGGCTGCTGGCAACGTTGCCGCTCGGTGCGTTGCTCGGGGCAGTGGTCGGGACTGCGCGCGGACTGTTCTTCGTGACGATGCCACTGATGCTGGTCGTCGGAGTCTCGGGCATCTTCTATCCGATCACCGCGCTGCCGGGATGGTTGCAGAGTATTGCTCAAGTTCTGCCGTGCTACTGGCTCGGACTGGGTTTGCGATCGGCGTTGTTGCCCGCGGACGCGGTCAGCATCGAAATCGGTCAGTCGTGGCGCCACCTGGAGACTGCGGGTGTGCTCGGGGCATGGGCCCTCGTCGGACTCGTGTTGGCACCGATAGTGTTGGGACGCATGGCCAGAAACGAATCCGGAAGCAAGATGGACGAGCGACGAGACAAGGCCCTTGCACGTGCCTACTGAAGTCATCTACAACCGCATCGCGATGCTGCGTGCCGAGCGCGGGATCTCGAGGCGGGAGTTGGCCGACGCCCTCGGTGTGCATTACCAGACCGTCGGCTATCTCGAGCGCGGTGAATACAGCCCGAGCCTCCATCTCGCGCTGCGGATCGCGGCGTACTTCGAGGTGTCGGTCGAAGTGATCTTCTCGATAGACCCCTTCGCGAGGATCGGGACCAAGGAGTCTTCTGCCTGATTCATGAGCCCGCCGATACTGTGTCTTCTATGACGACCACTCCCCGTGCGCGCGCCAGGGCGCAGACGCTGGCCGACATCACGCGTATCGGTCGCGATCATCTCGCCGCCGATGGTGCGGCAGCGCTGTCCCTGCGGGCGGTGGCACGTGATCTCGGTGTCGTGTCCTCGGCGGTCTATCGCTACGTCAAGAGCCGGGACGAACTGCTGACCCTCCTCGTCGTCGACGCCTACACCGAACTGGGCGACGAGGTCGATGCCGCGGTCGACGCGGCCGAGAGCCCGGTCGAGAAGTTCCTGGCCCTCGGTCGTGCCGTCCGAAAGTGGGGTCTGAGCGAACCGGCGCGATACGCGTTGCTGTTCGGAAGTCCGGTTCCCGGGTACCACGCGCCCGCCGAGCAGACGACCGGGCCGGGCACGCGAGTCGTCGTCACGCTCGTGTCGATCTTCGATGCGGCCTTCCGGTCGGGGCAGCTGACCGACCGACCGTCACCGTCGTCGCTCGCGTCGTTGCACGGAAGCTTCACCGAGATTCGTAACGAATTGGGAACGGAATTGCCCGACGAGGCAATTGCCCGCGGAGTGTCGGTGTGGGCGTCGCTGTTCGGGGCGGTGAGTTTCGATGTCTTCGACCAGTACGGTGCAGATACCTTCAGCAGCCGAGACGACCTGTTCGAGTACCAATTGGCATGTCTGATCGAACTAGCAGGGTTGGAGTGACACCTGCTCGACTCGTGCGATTCCTTACGTCACATCCGCTTGTGCGCGGTGCCACAATGTTCCCATGGCGGCGCACGCGGAAGAACCTGAAGACCAGACGGCATCCGTCGACCAGGGAGTACGGCCAGGGAGCCTGCTGGTGTCGTCGACCGAACTCGTCGAACCGACGTTCAGACGTACCGTCATCTACATCATCGAGCACAACGACGCAGGCAGCCTCGGTGTCGTCATCAATCGGCCGAGCGAGACCGCCATCGCGAACGTTCTGCCGAAGTGGGCGGATCTCGCCGCCCGACCGAAGGCTCTGTTCGTCGGCGGCCCCGTGAAGCGTGACTCGGCGCTGTGCCTGGCGACCGTTCGCACCGGCGTCGACATCGACGGTCTTCCAGGGGTACGACGCGTGGACGGGAGGGTGGTCATGGTCGATCTGGATTCCGACCCTGCCGATATTGCCCCGCTCGTGGAAGGTCTCCGAATCTTCGCCGGCTACTCGGGCTGGACACTCGGTCAACTCGAGGGCGAACTCGAACGAGACGACTGGATGGTGGTGTCCGCTCTCGCGTCCGACGTCATCGGGCCACCGAAGATAGATCTGTGGGGACATGTACTGCGGCGTCAACCGATGCCGCTGGCGATGCTGGCGTCACATCCGATCGATGTAGAACGGAACTGATGGGTGCTCCCCCCAGTGCCGATGGGGGCTCCGCCCCCAGTGGCACGAATAAGTGCATCCCAGGACACTTAACCGCGCCACTGCGGCGGAGCTGCATCAATGCGCGAAATGCGTCCTCGCCGGATGGCCCTTCCCGGCTGCCGCCGCATCGAGTTGGTCGACCACTTCGCCGATTGCGATGCACAGCAGACGTCCCAGGTCCGCGCTGAAGCCCTCGCGCACGACGATACGGAGCACGGCGACGTCGGTTGCGTTGTCGGGCATCGTGTATGCCGGTACTTGCCAACCGCGGGCCCGCAGTTCGTGCGAGACGTCGAATACCGTGTAATGCTGCTTCCCGGTCAACTCGAACGAGATCACCGGGATCGCGCTGCCGTCGGTGATGACATGAAATGCCGGGTGCTCGGAAAGATGTCCGCTCACCCGAACTGCAGTGTCGCGCAACGCATGCATGATATCGGTGTATCCGGACCGACCGAGGCGGAGAAAATTGTAGTACTGGCCGATGACCTGATTTCCGGGCCGCGAGAAGTTCAGCGTGAACGTCGGCATGTCTCCGCCGAGATAGTTGACCCGGAACACCAGGTCCTCGGGTAGATCCTCACGAGTACGCCACACCGCGAATCCTATGCCTGGATAGGTCAATCCATATTTGTGACCGCTGGCGTTGATCGATTTCACGCGCGGAAGCCGGAAGTCCCACTCGAGGTGCGGATGCAGGAACGGTACGACGAATCCGCCGCTGGCCGCGTCGACGTGGACGGGGATATCGGGGCCGCCACCCGCCGCGAGCGAGTCGAGCATGTCGCAGATCTCCGAGACGGGCTCCAGCTCCCCGGTGAATGTGGTGCCGAGAATCGCAACGACGCCGATGGTGTTCTCGTCGACGGCCTCGCGTACCTGATCGGGTGTGATGATGTAGCGGCCCGGTTCCATCGGCAGATACTTCGGCTCGACGTCGAAGTAGCGGCAGAACTTCTCCCAGACGACCTGAACATTGCTGCCCAGCACGAGATTCGGCCGACTTGTGTCGGCGTCACCGCGTCGTGCACGCCACCGCCACTTGAGAGCAAGTCCTGCAAGCATCACCGCTTCGCTCGAGCCGATCGTGGACACACCCGTCGCGCTGCCCGGATCTTCCGGATCGAGCCCTGGCGCATGGAACAGGTCGGCGACCATGTTGACGCAGCGTTCTTCGATCGACGCCGTCGCGGGGTATTCGTCCTTGTCGATCATGTTCTTGTCGAACGTTTCCGCCATCAGCTTCTCGGCCTGTGGATCCATCCACGTCGTGACGAACGTGGCGAGGTTGAGGCGGGACGAACCGTCGAGCATCAGTTCGTCGTGAATGAAGCGATACGCGGCCTCCGGGTCGAGTTGCTCCTCCGGCAGCCGGAGCGCAGGTACCGGGTTCGTCGCCAACCGACCGGTGTACGCCGCAGCGATTACTCCACCAGGGTGCTCGATTCGTGCCACGTTTTCCTCCAAGGCAATAGGGGTCGCTTGGACGCTAGCGTCGCGCGGCGGGCGTGCGCATCATCCTTCGCAGGCGATTTCTGTGGATAGTTCACTTGGCTCACGACATCTGCGGTGTATTCGGACCTCGTTTGTGAGGGTGCCCAACGACGACGAAGAATGGCATAGCCTTCTCCAGAACTTGCCGAACAACATAGGAAAACCCTTCCGGGGAACTTAGTGTTCCTTCTGGCTCGGCTGACAGCATCGACGCTGTGCCACACGGAGAAGGCAGGGTTTCCGGAGGCGAAACTCGAAGGTCGTTGTCAGGACCGATCTTTCGTGTAGGTCGTGTGTTTCGGTATGCGACGAATCGATGCAGTAACGGCATCTTTGCGCTCACGATTGCTCGTGGTCGCGTCCTTGGATGACCACATGAAGAAAGCGAACGGCCTATGTCGATCAAGCATGCCCGATCCGGCGGCACAGCGCGGTGGACCGCGACCATCGGAGCAATATCCTGTGCACTGTTTCTCGCCGGAACCGTCACCGCCACAGCGCAGCCCGTAGTAGAACCGGCCCCGCCGGCCACGATCACCGAGGACGGCGCGGATGTCGTGCCGCCCGAGGGCAGCGAAGAGCAGCGCGTCAAGGCCGAGGACCAGGGCGTCGAGCGCCCCAGTGTCGATCAGGTCGGCACGGCCTCCAGCACCTACGACCCGGAGAGTGAGACCTCCGGCTACGGACCGGTGTTCACCAACTTCATCGCCGGGTTCCTCTACAACGTGGTCAACCCCAACGTCGCGCCGCAGGGTGCGAACGACTGGAACTGCAAGCCCACCGCGACGCACCCCGAGCCGGTCGTCTTGCTGCACGGAACATGGGAGAACGCATTCAACAACTTCTCTCGCATGTCGCCTGCACTGAAGGCAGCAGGACACTGCGTGTTCGCGCTCAATTACGGTGACAGTGACGCCAGCGGCCTGAGCCACGTGAAGTCCGTTCGCGGAACCGGCCCAGTTGCCGAGAGCGCCAAGGAAATCGCAACCTACATCGACGCGGTTCTCGCCCGCACCGGCGCCAGCAAGGTGAACATCGTCGGACACTCGCAGGGCGGTCTGGTCACCCGTCAGTACCTCCGCTTCGAAGGTGGAGCCAACCCCTCGGACCCGAGCCAGAACAAGGTCAACAAGGTCGTCAGCGTTGCCGGATCGAATCACGGCACCACGCTCGTCGGCATCGGCACGCTCGGCCGCACCATCAACAACCTCGGACTGAACGTGCTCGGCCTCGTCGGCGCTATTGCCGGTCCTGCCGCGTCCGATCAGGTCATCGACTCACCCCTGGTCAAGGCGCTGGCCGTCGGTGGGGACACCGAGCCGGGCATCGACTACACCGTGCTCGGGACTCGATACGACGAGGTTGTCACCCCCTACAAGACGACGTTCCTCGATGCCGGACCCAACGCGACCGTCAAGAACATCTTGCTCCAGGACGGCTGTGGGATCGATCTGTCCGACCATCTCTCGATCTCAGTATCGCTTCGTGCGATCGGCATCGTGAAGAATGCTCTCGATCCGGTCGGTACTCCGGCCAACGCAATTCCCTGCGCGTTCAACTCGCCGGTCACCGGTGGCTGAGTAGGCGAACGAGCCTAGCCATCCGTGGCACGTAGGAAACCCGAGTCCGTCGCATATCGCGGCGGACTCGGGCGATTCTCGATTCACAGTTGTGTTGTTGCCGTGCGATTTCCGCCGTCGTACTTGGCGCGGTACATCATGGAGTCGGCGGCTCTCGTCGCCTTCGTGATGATGCTGGGACCTCCGCTCCACCGGTCCGAGGGGTTGGAAACGATGGCGGCACCGACGCTGACGGTGATCGGGATCGGATCCGACGGACGGTAGAGCGAGCGCCCGACTGCGTAGATGAGATCGTGTGCGTGTTCGATCGGGCCGGAGAACACGATCAGGAACTCCTCACCGCCCGTTCTCGCCACCACACCGTCGCGCTGGAACAGCTCGCGCAGTCGGTGCGACACCGTGACGATGACGTCGTCTCCGGCATCGTGTCCGAAGTAGTCGTTGACCGCCTTGAACCTGTCGATATCCACCACGACGATGACAAGCGAGTGTCCCAGCGCGTGGCCACTCGACATGAGTACGGAAGCTGCGTCCTCGACTCCACGTCTGTTCAGAAGCCCGGTGAGTGGATCGAGAAGAGATCTTCTGGCATCGCGGCCGATTGCCGTCCACGCGATATGAGCGAGTAGGGGAATCGCCGAGTTGATCGCGAACACGACAAGCCCGCCGGCGATGGCCGTCGGGTTGTCCTCGACACTCCACAGGCACGCCCGAACCGTAGTGATGGAGACGATGACGGCGCACCAGGCGAGGTGGGCAAGCAGCCATCGTTGACTCAGGAAATAGGTGCACAACGCGCCGGTGACGACAAAGAGTCCGGAACCGATGAGTCCACCGAACGGCTCGTACAGCACAAGCACCGACGCAAGCCCGACATCGCCGAAAATTGCGAACCCGATGAAGTCTCGGCGGGTGGGCAGCGGACCGAAGAACCACCGAAGCGCGACGGCCAGCTGGAGCATCAGGACAAGTCCGACCCACGCCTGGGCCAACATGCCTTGTGGACCGCGCGAACTGAACAACATGAGTATCGATGCAGCGGCGAACAGCAGCGTTGCTGCACCGAAGACATTCTGGATGGAGCGGTGCAGTCCCCGGGTCGATCGGTGCGTGATGATCCACTCGTAGTCGAACGGTTGCTGATACCACTCTTGCAGTGCCGTCCACACGGTGTCGGTCGATGGACGCCGGTGACTGGCGCCCTGCCCCTGCCGCCTGTCTACCGGTGGTCCTATGTCGTTCGTCATGGCCTCCGGTCGCTACCCCTGTGTCCGACCAGCCTAGCCACAAAAAGCGGCAATCAGTTTTGTTTTCCGACGATCAGAGCCGGGAACAAAGCGTGTTGATGGTGCCGGCTATGTGTTCTGCGTTGGCTGTCGTGATCGTCAATCGTTGTCCGTTGGCGAACGTCACGAACACCGCCGGACCTTTCGTTGTCGCGACTGCGTAGTTCCCGCGACCTTTGGCGCGTAAACCCCATCCACCGAAATCCGAGAACGGATCCACCTCACGTACGGACGCACCGGTTATCTCACCGATCGAGTAGTCGAACGCGGACATCCCGAGACTGCGCACATGCAGTCCGGCTCGATCGACGATCAGTTCGTAGCGCATGAGGGACACCGTCAGTACCGCGAGCGGCGCGAAAATCGCAACCGGCCACCAGGATTCCGACAACCAGCAGGTCAATGCCGCAGCCGCTGCGGTGATCGAGAACAGGATCGTGAGTGCGACCCTACCGGCGCCCAGGGGTTCGACGATGGGAAGATCCAGGTCGGTTGCTCTGGGCAGGGACGCCGGTGGCACCGACTCGGCATCGGTGCGCTCGCGGTAGTCGCGGAGCAGGGATGCCCCGAGGAGTCCCACGGAGAATCCCACCAGGGTACCGACGCCGAGCGCCCACCCAGGCACTTCCACGTTGTCCACCGAGGTCAAGTCGAGCTGTTTCTCGAGGATGGCCAGTTGAAGGACGGTGATGAGCCCGACGACGGTGAGGCCGATCATCAGCATCGTCCGTCGCATGATGAGCAGGCCGTGGGCGAGCGCCGCCAGTGCACTGCACCCGCCGCCGACAAGGACGATGACGATTGCGAGGGTCCACGCACTCGTGCTGGGGCTCATGAAGCCATCGGGCTGAGTACCGGACCAGTGCGTTGCGATTTGCTCCGGAAGTCTGGATTTCCAGAGCTCGACGGCAGTCAACCCCAGAGCCGCAGCAGCAATTGGAACGACGACGCCGAAAACGACGCCTGCCGGGTCGAATGTCCGCTGCTTCATGGTCTAGGTCAGCTTGGGGCGCACGTGTCCTTGAGGCTGCAGGAAATGCAGGAGTGGCCACATCCACCGGTCTCGGGGACGGGTGCGGCAGCGGCGGCGCGGGCCCCGATCGAGCCTCCGACACCCGCAGTCACGAATGCGGCGATCAGGCATGCCACGACTGCGACGACGGCAAAAGCTCCGGTCAGCAGCACTGCGGCGGCGCCTCCGATGAAGAGGAGCAGGGCGGCTGCGGCGTTGGTGGGGCCGGCGACACGGTTGGCCATGACGAATGTGTCGTCGTCGCGCATCGACTCGGTTGTCCGGACCCCTGCCCAGCGGTTGCGCGGCAGTTTGCCCGCCAGGCTCGCGACGGCTACCAGGCCGACGACGAGGGCAAGCACGAACATCAGTATCGACACGACGATCACGGTAGGTAAGGATACGTCGAGTACAGGCCGCGGTACCAGGCGCCCCAGCTCACGCTTTAGGCTGGTAGGTGTGACCGATCCAGTCGAAACGCCTTCCGAGTCCGTCCCCGAGCATCGCTACACCGCGGATGTGGCGGGGCGGATCGAGCAGCAGTGGCAAGACCTGTGGGATGAGCAGGGCATCTTCGACGCCCCCAACCCTGTCGGATCGCTTGCCGGTGAGGTTCCGAAGGACAAGCTCTTCGTCCAGGACATGTTCCCGTACCCGTCGGGCAGTGGCCTGCACGTCGGGCATCCACTGGGATACATCGCGACGGATGTTTTCGCGCGCTTCCACCGCATGCACGGGCGCAACGTTCTGCACGCGCTCGGCTACGACGCCTTCGGGCTGCCGGCCGAGCAGTACGCCGTGCAGACCGGTACACACCCCCGATCGACGACCGAGGCCAACATCGCGAACATGCGTCGCCAGCTGCGGCGGCTGGGTCTCGGGCACGATCGGCGACGGTCGCTGGCGACGACGGATGTCGACTTCTACCACTGGACGCAGTGGATCTTCCTGCAGATCTTCAACGCCTGGTACGACGTCGACCAGTCCAAAGCACGCCCGATCTCGGAGCTGGAAGCGGAATTTTCCTCCGGGGAGCGGGCATTGGACGACGGGCGTTCCTGGTCGTCGTTGTCGGCCTCGGAGCGGTCTTCGGTCCTGGACTCGTTCAGGCTGGTCTACGAGTCCAACTCGATGGTCAACTGGTGCCCCGGGCTGGGCACCGTACTCGCCAACGAGGAGGTCACCGCAGACGGACGCAGTGATCGCGGCAACTTCCCGGTATTCCGAAAGAACCTGCGGCAGTGGATGATGCGTATCACCGCATACTCGGACCGCCTGATCGACGACCTCGAGTACCTGGACTGGCCGGAGAAAGTCAAGACCATGCAGCGCAACTGGATCGGGCGATCCCGTGGCGCGCAGGTGTCGTTTTCCGGAATCGAGGTGTTCACCACTCGTCCGGACACTCTGTTCGGTGCCAGCTACGTCGTCCTCGCCCCCGAGCACGAACTGGTCGACGGGTTGGTTGCGTCCGAGTGGCCCAGCGGGGTGTCGGACGAGTGGACCGGCGGCGCTGCAACCCCCGCGGAAGCCATTGCGGCCTACCGCGCGTCGATTGCGGCGAAGTCCGATCTCGAGCGCCAGGAGAACAAGGAGAAGACCGGCGTCTTCACCGGTTCCTACGCCGAGAATCCAGTCAACGGCGAGCAGGTACCGGTATTCATCGCCGACTACGTGTTGACCGGCTACGGCACGGGCGCAATCATGGCGGTGCCGGGGCATGACCAGCGTGACTGGGAGTTCGCGACCAAGTTCGGCTTGCCTATTCGCGAAGTCATTGCCGGCGGCGACGTCACCGTCGCTGCCTACACCGGCGAGGGATTACTGGTCAATTCCGGCTTCCTGGACGGAATTTCGGTCGAGGATGCCAAAGCTTCCGTGGTGGCTCACCTGGAGAACGACGGCAAGGGCCGCGGAACGATTCAGTACAAGTTGCGCGACTGGCTGTTCGCGCGTCAGCGTTACTGGGGCGAGCCGTTCCCGATCGTGTACGACTCCGACGGCAACGCACACGCTCTTCCGGATTCGGTTCTGCCCGTTGAGCTTCCCGAGGTCGAGGACTATGCGCCGGTCTCCTTCGATCCCGATGACGCGAGTTCGGAGCCGTCGCCGCCGCTGGCCAAGGCGTCGGATTGGGTGAACGTCGAACTCGACCTCGGCGACGGGCTGCAGACCTACCGCCGCGACACCAACGTCATGCCGCAGTGGGCAGGCAGCTCGTGGTACCAGCTGCGCTACATCGACCCCACCAACTCGGAGACCTTTGCCGATCCGGAGAACGAGAAGTACTGGGTCGGACCACGTCCGGAGATCCACGGACCGAACGATCCTGGCGGCGTCGACCTCTACGTCGGTGGCGTCGAACATGCGGTGTTGCACTTGCTGTACTCGCGGTTCTGGCACAAAGTGCTCTTCGATCTGGGCCACGTCAGCTCGAGCGAACCCTACCGACGCCTGTACAACCAGGGCTACATCCAGGCGTATGCCTTCACCGACGCGCGCGGGGTCTACGTTCCCGCCGACGAAGTGGAAGAGCGCGACGGTGGCTACTTCTATCAGGGTGAACCTGTCGATCGTGAGTACGGGAAGATGGGCAAGAGCCTGAAGAATTCCGTCTCCCCCGACGACATCTTCGCCGAGTACGGTGCCGACACCTTGCGCGTCTACGAGATGTCGATGGGACCGCTCGACACCTCACGCCCCTGGGCGACGAAGGATGTCGTCGGTGCGCAGCGGTTCCTGCAGCGAGTCTGGCGGCTGGTTCTCGACGAGGAGACCGGCGCGGTTCGCGTCACCGACGAGAAGCCGACCGAGGACACTCTGCGGGTTCTCAACCGTGTGATCGACGGCGTGGAGGCGGACTACACCGCGCTGCGCGACAATACGGCCGGAGCCAAGCTCATCGAGCTGACCAATCACCTCACCAAGGTATACCCCGACGGCGCGCCACGCGGTGTGGTCGAGCCGTTGGTTCTGATGCTCGCTCCGATGGCACCGCACCTGTCGGAGGAGCTGTGGCGCCGGCTCGGTCACGACCGTTCGCTTGCGCACGGGCCGTTCCCGCGGGTCGACGCCAAGTGGCTCGTCGCCGACACCGTCGATTATCCGATTCAGGTCAACGGCAAGGTACGCAGCCGCATCACCGTGCCCGCGGATTCGTCTGTCGACGAGGTCGAGAAGACCGCGTTGGCGGAGGAGAAGATCGTGGCCCTGCTCGACGGCAAGGCGCCGACCAAGGTCATCGTCATCCCGGGTCGGATGGTCAACATCGTCCTCAAGTAGCCGCCCGTCGTCGAATTCGTGGAGATCGAACCCATCCTTGGAGGATGAGACTCGGACATTCGTCTTCTCCGAGCGGGCGTCGTGCGCTTTAATCTGTGCCATGTCACAGATCGGTAAAGGCTCTCTTGTGCGGTTGGTTGCGCTGATCGCGTTGGTACTCGGATCGACCGCGTACGTTGCTCAGGCAGACCCGGGTCCGGGCTCTCCGATCCCCGCGAACGATCCGTTCTACAGCTACGACGGTTCGCTCGACGTCGCTCCGGGAACTGTCTTGCGGACCCGGCCCATGACCTTCGCGACGCCGACTCTGACCACGCCCATCAAGGGCGAGCAGGTGCTGTATCGGACTACCGACCAGCAGGGCGAGAGCGTCGTGACTGTCGCAACGGTATTGCGGCCGCTGATCCCCGGGCCGGCGAAGATCGTTTCGTACCACATGGCCTACGACGCGCTCGGATCTCAGTGCGACCCGTCGTACACCTTGAGCGGCGGTGCGACCAGCCCGATCGCGAGCGCCGAACAAACCGTCATCGCCGGTTACCTTGCCGCCGGCTACACCGTGGTCGCACCGGATTACGAGGGTGAAGAGCTGGAGTGGACGGTCGGACGGCAATCCGGATACGCCGCTCTCGACGGCGTCCGTGCTGCGGAGTCGTTTCTCGGGCTTCCGTCGTCGACTCCGGTTGGGTTGCTCGGCTACTCGGGTGGATCCGTACCGACGCAGTGGGGTGCCGAGGTCGCGCCGCGCTACGCACCTGAGCTGAACATCGTCGGCGTCGCTGCAGGTGGTGTGCCCGTCGACTTTGCGCACAACCTCCCGTACGTCAGTGGCAGCCCGAAATGGGCAGGGGTGATTCCAGCGCTCATCGTCGCCTATCAGCGGGCGTACGGTCTGGACACGAGCGAGTTCGTCTCGGACTACGGCCTACAGGTGATGGATCAGGTCGACCAGGAGTGCATCGCCCAGTTCGCCGACGACTACCCCACTCTGACCGACGCCGACATGGTGAAGGCGCCGTACACCTCGCTGCTCGACGTTCCGGCTGTGGTCGAGATCATCAACGACAACATCATGGGTATCTCCGGGACGCCGAGAGCTCCGCTGTTCTTGGCGGTCGGGCACTCGGATCCCATCGGCGATACCGTCATGATCACCGCCGACGTTCAGGCGCTCGCGCACGAGTACTGCGGCCGCGGTGTCGATGTGCAGTACGCCCAGTACGACGGCTTGAACCACGAGATGGCTTTCCCACCCTTCGAGGCTCAGGCTCTGCAGTTCCTGACGGAACGGTTCGCCGGCGGCCCGACGCACAGCAATTGCGCCACCATTCCGGTCGGCAACTCGCTGGCTCCCACCCCTGTCCCCTGACGCATGGCGGACTAGATGAAGCGGTCGACAAGCTCTCCGACAACGGCAAAGTCGTCGACCTGAGGCACGCTGTACTTGAGTACCTCGCCACTGATGAACGGGTGCCACGCCGGCCCGCCGACGGAGTCCTCGTCGGAGACGACCAGCGCGGTGCCGACGTAGACGCCGGGGAAGTGACGGTCGGCGAGGGACTCGTTGTGAGCAGCGGCGGCGAGGAGTTCCTCGGCCCGGCTTCGATCGATGTCGTCGCCCATCTTCGTCAGCATGTCGTGCGGCGATTCTCCGTCATGGTGCAGAGGATCGCTACCGAGGAGGGTGAGGCTGACCACGTCGCCGCCGCGCCGCTGGAGTTCGACAGCGATGGCGTGGGCCAGTAGGCCACCGAACGACAGTCCCAGAAGGTTGACCGGCCCCGCCGCAGATACCTCGAGGATCTCGTCGGCGTAGTGGGAAGCGAGGGCTGCGATCGATGCCGGACGCGCATCCACCGGCGACGCCTGAACACCGTAGACGGGGCGATCTGCCCCGAGGCGTGTGGCGAGCTCGGCGTAGCAGCTGGTCAGGCCCTCGATCGGGTGGATGCAGAAGACAGGAGTCTGCGTGCCCGCGGTGTCGATAGGTACGATGGCGGGTGTGGTGTAGGCGGTGACAGTGCGGTCGACGAAGGCCAGCTTCGAGTAATCATTGACAACGGTCATGCTGAGCCTCCGGGGGTCGAGTCTTGGTGCTGGGCGTGCAGTCCGCCCGCTTGGTGTGCGCCGCGTGACGAGTATGTCGCGGCGGAGGCCGGATGTGTTACCCGCGTCACACACTCGTTATCTTCGTGGTCAAATCGAGACCTCGAATTACACTGCGGTAATTAGCTTTTCGCCCCCATGCTCCAACGAATCTCCGGGTACCTACCGTCGCCGAAGTCGGGGTCCGGGAGCACACCGTCGGGATCCACGAGCGCCACGGTCCGTCCGTCGAGCGCCAAGCGCCGCATGCCCTCGAGCACCATGCGGCGACCCACGTCGCTGAGCCTGTCCACTCGACCCACATCGATGACGACGGTCGAGGTGCCCGAGTCGTCGTTCTCCAACCCGTCGAGGATGTTCTCGGCCCCGGTGAACTGGATGACGCCCTGAAGCTCGACGACTAGTTCCCGGTCGACGACGCGGATGTCCCGGACCACCGACGAACCGTAGGGTTCGACGTCCATGAGGTGCAGGCCCATATCGTCGGACAGTCGCTCGAAGACCTTGACTCCGCGGACGCTGTTGCCGTGGCTGTCGAGCCGTGGCGAGAAGACGCCGACCCCGGCCTGACCGGGCAGTGCGCCCAGCAGGCCACCCGAGACACCACTCTTCGCGGGGATTCCGACGGCGGTGAGCCAGTGCCCGGCCGCGTCGTACATCCCCGAGCTCGCCATGACCGACAAGGTTTGGCGTGCAACAGCTCTCGACAGCACACGCTCCTTGGACACCGGATGAACGCCTGCATTGGCAAGTGTGGCTCCCATGACCGAGAGGTCACGCGCCGTCACGTTCACGGAACACTGCTTCGTATAACCCTCGACCACGGCATGGGCCTCCTCTTCGAGTATCCCGTAATTGCGCAGCATGTGTGCGATGGCCAGGTTGCGGTCCGCAGTGTCCAGCTCGGACCGGCACACAGATTCGCTGACCACCAAACGGCGACCCGCCAGTGTCGAGAAGAAGGCGAGTGCCCGCTCGACGCGCTGTTCGGTGTCCGAGCCCAACAGTGAATGCGTCGTGATCGCACCGGCATTGATCATGGCGTTCTTCGGGCGTCGGGAATCGCCTTCGAGCGACAGCTCGTTGAACGCCTCTCCCGACGGTTCGACTCCGACAGCGTCTGCGACAGAATCGAATCCACGATCGGTCAGCGCGGCGGCATACGCGAAGGGCTTCGAAATGGATTGTATGGAGAACTCGACCTCGTCGTTGCCGACGGAATGGGTGCGACCGTCGACGGTGGTGAGCGCGATACCGAATACATCGGGATCGGCGTTCATCAGCTCGGGAATGTAGTCCGCAACTGCACCGTCCGCGTCGTCGGCAAGGTCGTCGAGTACTTCCCGGAGATAATCGGAAACAGGTGATTTCACAGCCGCAAACGTAACATCGCGCATGTCGGTAGATTGGCTTTCGTGACCACGACCGGAGCCCGCGACGTCCATCGCGGAGCGGTCGACACTCGCACGTTGCCGCTGTACAGCGCAGGTGAGATCGACGTCCCGTTCGTCATCGCCGGCGCATCGGAGGTGATGGCGCGGGACACCCGCTGGGCCGAGCACTCGCACCCCACCCACGAACTGCTGTGGAACTCCCGTGGTGCGTCGACGGCAACGGTCGGGTCGAGGACGTGGACCATTACGTCGTCGGTCGGGTTGTGGATCCCGGCGGGAGTTCCGCATACGGGATGGATGGCTGCGGGAACCTGGTCAAGGGCTGCCCAGTTCAGTGTCCACGAAGCACCGCCGCTCTCCACAGTGCCGGTGGCAGTAGATATCTCGGACATGCTGAGGCTTCTGCTCGACCGCCTGGGCCTGGATACGCTTGCCCCTTCCTCGCGGGCCACGACGGAGGCTCTCGTGCTCGATGTCCTCGAGCCTGCCGAGCAGCAACTACTTCTTCGTGTTCCGGAATCTTTGCGGTTGGCGCCGATCGTCGACGCGGTGCTGCAGAACCCCGCCGATCCGACGACCCTGGCCCAATGGGCGTCCAGGCTCGGTCTCAGTTCGCGCACGATCACTCGAATGCTCCAGGAGGAGACCGGCGTGGGATTCAGCAGGTGGGTCTCCACTGCACGTGCCCATCGTGCGATCGCTCTGATGGCGCAGGGCGAGAGCATCGAGGACGTCGCCTCCGCTGTCGGATTTCGGTCGGTCAGTGCATTCGGCACGGCCTTCCGCCGAGTGACTGGAATGACGCCGGGCCAATTTCGAGCGGTGTGATAGCCGACACTATCTGTCGCTTTTGCACCAACGAACGTCTGAATTGCTCGATTGCCAAGTATTTCTGCTTCAACTACTTTGACTGAGGTAACCCTTGCCTGCATAGATTTTTGCCGCATCATCCCCCGGGTGTTGTCGCGATGAAACCCGAAGGAAGTCATGTCTCACGCGTCACGGTTCGCGGTAGTGTCCGCCGCCGCAATGCTCACTGTCGCTCTGGCGGCCTGCTCGTCCGGATCGTCCTCGGACCAGGGCCAGCCCGAGAAAGACTGGACCCCCGTCACCGTCGAACACGCGTTGGGAACAACGACGATCGAGTCCAAGCCTGAGCGGGTCGCGACGGTCAACTGGGCCAACCAGGAAGTCCCACTCGCCCTCGGGGTCGTTCCGGTGGGCATGGCCGCTGCGAACTTCGGTGACGACGACGGCGACGGGATCCTGCCGTGGGTCGACGCCAAGCTCGACGAACTCGGCGGTGAGACCCCCGTGCTGTTCGACGAAACCGACGGCGTCGACTTCGAGGCCGTCGCGGACACCGAACCCGACGTGATCCTGGCGGCGTATTCCGGCCTGACACAAGAGGTTTACGATCAGCTCAGCGAGATCGCACCCGTCGTCGCCTACCCGGAGACAGCGTGGGGAACCCCGTGGCGCGAGATGATCACCGTCTCCAGCGAGGCGCTCGGTCTTGCCGACGAGGGGAAGCAACTCGTCGCCGATCTCGACGCGCAGATCGAGGAGGCCGTCGCGGCGCGCCCCGGCATTACCGGCAAGTCCGCTATGTTCCTGACTCACGTCGACACCACGAACCTCAGCGAAGTCAGCTTCTACACCACACACGACACCCGAACGATGTTCTTCGAGGACCTTGGGATGACGACGCCCGAGAGCGTGGCGACGGCGTCGGCGACCACCGACAAGTTCAGTCTGAAGCAGAGCGCCGAGCAGGCGGATGCCTTCGGTGACGTCGACATCATCGTCACCTACGGCGGCGACGAGCTGGTCAGCGCACTCGAGGCCGATCCCCTGCTGTCCCAGATGCCGGCCGTCGCAAACAAGGCAATCGTAGCGCTTCCGAGCGATGGTCCCCTGGGCACCGCGTCGAACCCGACGCCGCTGTCGATCTCTTGGGTTCTCGACGACTATCTGGACCTGCTCGACAAAGCCGCCGCTGCATAGCAGTGACGACCATCGAGGCACCCGAGGTGACGAGAAGTTCGACGTGGGTTCGCCCGGTCGCACTTGTTGTCCTCGTCGTGGTCCTGTTCGGACTTGTCATCGCGTCGATCACCATCGGGTCCCGCGAGGTCGGCGTCGACGACATCCTCGCGGCGCTCGGTGGATCACGGGACGGGTTCGACCAAGCTGCGGTTGCGGCCCGACTGCCCAGAACCGTTCTTGCTCTCCTTGCCGGAGCGGCACTGGCAGTGTCCGGGGCCGTCATGCAGGGCGTGACGCGAAACCCTTTGGCAGATCCAGGAATTCTGGGTGTGAATATGGGTGCCTCGCTGGCAGTCGTCAGCGGAATCACCTTCTTCGGCCTTGCCGCCGCGACGAGTTTCGTCTGGGTGGCTATCGGAGGCGCAGCGGTGGCCGCGATCTTCGTCTATGCCATCGGATCGCTCGGACGCGGTGGTGCGACGCCACTGAAGCTGGCGCTGGCCGGGGCTGTCACCTCGGCAGCACTGCTGTCCTTCGTCAGCGCAATTGCGTTGCCGCGCAGCGATCTGGCGGGTGGAATCCAGTCGTGGCAGATCGGTGGTGTCGGCGGCGCAGTCTTCGACCGGATCTCGATGGTGCTGCCGTTCCTGCTCGTCGGCTTCGCGATCTGCATGCTGTCCGCTCGCGGGCTCAATTCCCTGGCCCTCGGCGACGACCTCGCGGCAGGTCTGGGTGAGCGAGTCGCGTTCGTCCGGGGAGCCTGCGCAGTGGGCGCGGTGATTCTCTGCGGCGCGGTGACTGCGGTGACCGGTCCCATCGGTTTCGTGGGACTGGTCGTGCCGCATATGTGCCGACTGCTCGTGGGCGTGGATCATCGTTGGCTCCTCCCCTTTTCGGCTCTCGGTGGGGCAGCGCTGCTGACGGCGGCAGATGTTCTCGGTCGCATTGTCGCGCGGCCAGCGGAGATCGACGTCGGCATCATCACGGCGCTCGTCGGCGCCCCGTTCTTCATCTACATCGTTCGACGCCAGAAGGTGTCGGCACTGTGACTCTCGACTCTGTGACTCTTGACATGGTGGTACGCGGCCGGGCTCGAAGATCCGCTCGCCGACGAACGACGATCGCGATCCTTCTGGCGCTGATCGTCGTGGGCACGGCTGTCACCCTGATGGTCGGACGGACGTTCTACCCACCTGGCGATGTGATCCGGGTGATTCTCGGCCAGGACGTCGCGGGAGCAAGCTACACAGTGGGCCGACTACGACTTCCGCGCGCGGTTCTCGCCATTGCGGCCGGTCTCAGCTTCGGGATCGCGGGCGTGACGTTCCAAACGATGCTGCGCAATCCGCTGGCCAGCCCGGACATCATCGGCATCAGTGCGGGTGCAAGTACCGCAGCGGCTTTCGCGATCGTGACCCTCGGCCTCGGCGCCACCCAGGTGTCGATCTTCGCCATCGTCAGCGGTCTCGTCGTCGCCCTCGTCGTTTACGTTCTGTCGTTCAAGGACGGAGTCGTCGGGACGCGACTGATCCTCGTCGGAATCGGTATCGCCGCCATGCTCGACAGCGTCACCGCGTACATCCTCTCGCGTGCCGCCCAGTGGGACCTGCAGGAAGCGACGCGGTGGCTCACCGGAAGCATCAACGGCACGACGTGGTCTGCGGTCGTTCCTGTTTTGATCGCCCTGGCCGTCCTCTCCCCGATCCTGCTCGGTCAGAGTCGAAATCTCGCGGTCACTCAGCTCGGTGACGATATGGCGCCTGCTCTGGGCGTGCGGGTGGGCCGCACCCGGTTGATCGTCATCGTCACCGCCGTCGGGCTGATCGCCTTCGCGACGGCTGCAGCGGGCCCGATTGCGTTTGTGGCGTTTCTGTCCGGGCCGATCGCAGCGCGGATCGTCGGCGACGCCGGTTCGCTGTTGATTCCGTCGGCGCTCGTCGGCGCTCTTCTCGTTCTGGTCGCGGACTTCGTCGGCCAATACGCACTGGGCACGCGATATCCCGTCGGAATTGTGACCGGGGTACTCGGCGCTCCGTACCTCATCTATCTGATCATCCGCTCCAACCGCGTGGGAGGCTCACTGTGACCACGAACCACTCGCTCGCGATCGAGAAGTTGACGCTCGGCTACGGGGACCGAACCGTCATCGACGACCTCGATATGTCCGTACCGGCCGGCAGGATCACCTCCATCGTCGGCGCGAACGCGTGCGGGAAGTCGACCTTGCTGCGATCGATGTCGCGTCTGCTGAAGCCGCACAAGGGCCATGTCCTCCTCGACGGCAAGGATGTTCATCAGCTGCCACCCAAGCAGCTGGCGAGGATGCTCGGTCTGCTTCCGCAATCACCGATCGCACCCGAGGGGATCACCGTCAGCGACCTCGTCGGGCGCGGCAGGCACCCACATCAGGGACTGTTCTCGCGGTGGAGCAAGGACGACGACAAAGCCGTCGCCGACGCGCTCGATCTCACGCAGACCGCCCAGCTTGCCGACCGGGCGATCGACGAACTGTCCGGTGGGCAACGTCAACGCGTATGGATCGCAATGGCTCTCGCGCAACACACCGACTTACTGCTGCTCGACGAGCCGACGACCTTCCTCGACGTCAGCCATCAGGTCGAGGTGCTCGATCTGCTGACCGACCTCAATCGAACTCGTGGGACTACGATCGTGATGGTGTTGCACGATCTCAACCTGGCGGCACGGTATTCGGATCATCTGATCGCGCTGGCGGACGGCCGAATCCACGCCTCGGGAACGCCGGAGGAGGTGCTGACGGAAGACTGTGTCCGCGCTGTCTTCGGGCTGGACAACCGCATCATCGCCGACCCGGTGTCGGGGAAGCCGCTGATGCTGCCACTCGGGCGTCATCACGGGGGTCACTCCTTGGCGAGTACCCGCTCCAGATAGTCGAGATCCTGCCGCAGCGTCGAGATCGCGTCCGATCTCGTGGCCGAGTTCGCAGTTGTGTAGCCAGAAGTGCCATCACACGCTCATGACGTGCAGGACATGAATTTGTTTTGTTCAATTAGCTAGCTCGCTGGTGTATCAACTTCCGAAGTTGTTCTGTACATTTGGCTGGCATGCAGGTGCTACAACTTCTGAAGGTGGGCTGTCATGCCGCGTGGCAGGCCTAGCCGCGAATCGATTTACAGGCAGTTTGCCGAGGCGCTGAGTGAGCTGCAGCGCTTCGGTGGCATGCCATTGCCCGCCGAATCGTCCGCTATCTGGGATGACATCTGGCACCTCGAAGCCCACAACTCCACCGCGATCGAGGGGAACACCCTCGTCTTGCGCGAGGTCGAGGCATTGCTCGACCGGCGTAAGGCTGTGGGAGCGAAAGATCTGAAGGATTACATGGAAGTCCTTGGGTACGGCGAAGCGGCGCAGTGGGTGTACGCCCAGGCGACTGCACCGGACGGGTACGCAGGCGAGGGTTTGGTGACCATCACCGAGGTTCGATCGGTGCATCAGCAAGTCATGCAGCGGGTGTGGGACGTCGCCCCGCATCCCGACGCCACGCAGGAAGAGGGGCCTGGTAGCTTTCGGCGGCACGACATTCGTGCGTTCGACGGTGGGATGAGACCGCCACCGTGGATCGAGGTGCCCGAGCGACTGTCGACGTGGGTAGACGAGGTCAATTTGTTTGCAGCCCAATTGTCGTCATTGGACGTGGGCGCCCTGGATCCGCGCGATATTCCGGTCCGACTCGCTGCGATCCATTGCGAATTCGAGCGGATTCATCCCTTCCTGGACGGCAATGGCCGCACCGGGAGGCTCCTCCTGAACCTCATTCTCGTCCGCCTCGGGTTTCCGCCGGCAATTGTGTTCAAGCGTGACCGCGTGAAGTACCTCGATGCCTTGGATCACGCGGACAAGGGTGAGTACGGCCCGCTTGCCGAACTCATCGCGCGATCGGTGATCGACAACCTGCACAGGTTCGTGGTCCCGTCCATCGCAGGGCCGGCTCGTCTCGTCCCGTTGCAGGCTCTGGTTGTCCCCGAGATCGGCTACAACGCACTGCGACAGGCAGCCAGGAGGGGCCGACTCGACGCGCACCAGGGATCCGACGGAACTTGGAGGTCAAGTCGAAAGTCAGTCGATGCGTACTTGCAGCAACGGTATTCGCGAGAGTGAGCCACCCCTGGACGTGAGGCCCACATGGACGTCGTGTGGGGCGTTCGCTCGGAGGTTCACACCGCGCCCGGCCGGACCAGCATAGGGACGCCGTTAAAGGCGAACCGCGGCTGTGGTATCGGCTCCCTTTGAGCCTTGGTCTTGGCCACTGTCGTTGCGACACGTAAGCCCAGATGTTCGGCAGCAGCAGAACGCGGCGACGTTCGCGCAGAAAAAGTATCCGCCGCGATCACCGGCTGCCTATTCGATAACTTGTCGCTGGAACTCTCTGCCCAGGACGCGGTCATTCGGTCTGACCTGGAAGCGATTTACGATGAACAGATCTCGATTTTGGCAAAAGTGCTCGACGATGCGGGTATCGGCGAAACGCGCGAAACAAACCGCAGCTCAACGGATATAGCTGCCGCGATCATCGCTCAGCTGGAGGGGATGGTGCTCTTCGCAAAGTTACGGAACGATGCGTCCGCCCTTGACGGACTGTGGGATCGGGTCTGTTGTCTGGTGGGCTGACGCGCAACCGCGGCCGCTGGTCCGTCAAGCGAGTGAGGATGATCGCCCCGGTCGTCGATAATTGACGATTCGCCGTCGTACAAGCCGAGTCTTCGGTTGTCGGGCAGGCCCTTTCCCGATCGGTACAGTCCACGATTCGGACTACTACTGCACTTCGCTTGGGCCACGGACGGGCTGGCACTGCCTCGGGGCCTCGGTGAAGGCCCCGAGGCCCACCGGTGATTTCGAGGCGCATCTCGCGCTGGGTGGTCCGCGACCTCTCGGTGGGACGCTAGCAAAGCAGGGTTGCCATCACCCTGCGATTGCAGCCACGACATGCGCCGTTTCCACGGCACTCGCACCGTCATCGCATGCGCGGACAAGTGCGTCGTTCAGGTTTCTGAGCATTCGGCGGACGCTGTTTCTCTCGAGATACAGGTCGAAGAGGCGGTCGAGCGCGTTTCGCCGAATGAACTGATCCGTTCGAAGATCTCTTACGTCGCAGGCGTTCCGAGCCCGGCGTGTGACTAGTTTTCCGACCAGTGACCGATCCAGGTTCGGCAAAGTAATACGCGTGTCCAGGAAGTCGTGCGCTTGGTCGAAGTGAGGGCTCTGCACGTAGTCCGTGTGGACGGCAATCACACTCGCTGCGGGCAGGCGATCGGCGATCATTCGCAGTGTGGGACCGAAGAATGCCGCTATCCGAGGTTCTGGGTCGGTCCCGATGCCTGGCCGTCGGATCCACTGGTCGGTGTCGTCGAAGACTAGTGTCGGTTCCAGTCCGCGTCGGCGGATCAGGTTGAGGACTTTGATCGCTTGTTCGACGACGTCCTCGCCGGTCAGTGGTTCGGTGACGACGCTGCCAAGTTCGAGCGCCAATTCGCCCGTGAGCCAGCTGATCCCACCCCCAAGGCTGAGGGTGACAGGGCGTTTGTGTGTGCCACCTCGGACGAGCTGATCGGCTTTGCGGACTTTCTTGTCGCGGTCGAGTTGGCGGGCGATCGAGCTGACGAGGAGGCTGGGGAACGTCGACGGTTCGGCGACTATCGCATCGGTTTGCATCCCCATGCGGATGCGCAGGGGTGCGATGCTTCCGACGTTGGTTCCATTGAGTACGAACTCGGTGGTCGACGATTTTCCGGCGCCACTGGCTCCGATCAACGCGATTCGGTCACCTCGCATCACCGCCTGGCGGAACCGGGATTCGTAGTCGGTTGATCCCAAGAGAAGATCGAACGGTACATGCAATTCGGCCATCTGCGATCGGGACGGCGTCGGATCGAACGCTCGTGACGCGTGGAGTTTGCGGAGGAGATCACTCGTCATGAGAATTCTTCGACTCCGCTCGCCGTTTGAGTATTTCACTCGCAGGGGTTAGTTCGAACATTCGTCGTGGGCGCCCTTGTCCGCTGGAAACTTCACGGCTGACTACGAGCCCGGCGTCGTCGAGCTGCTTGAAAACTTGCACAGCTCTAGGTCGCGTCCACCCCAGGGATGCAAGAAGTTCGCTGTCTGACGCACTGACTGCACCCCGCACTTTCAGTTCCGCCGCGAGCATCGAGGCGGACCGTCCCAGTGAAAAAATGAGCGTGTCTCTGAAACTGAGCGCGTTCACGTTTTGCTCGATGGCATCTGGGTTCTCGAACGTGCTCCTGAGCGCAGCGACGAGGTCTCGCGGATTGCCACCGACAGTTTCGGCCAAGGTTTCGCTGATGGGGGACATCTCGCGGCCGCCTCGGCGATCGACAAGGTCGACTCTCTCCTTTGTGGTTAGAGGCCCGAGCTGAATTTGCTTCTCGAAGAACGTGTCAGCGGGCGGGGTCAACAGACCTCCGACGTCGTTCGATCGCACGGCGACCAGCCACAGGAATCCTGTTTCCCACACTTCGTCTCGGTACCGGCCGAACAGCGCGTGCCCGGCCGAAGCGGTGACGTCGTCCACAATGATGACAGGGAGTAGACGGTCGCCCGTGATGGAGTCGTCGTCGTTTTCGCGTCTCCACCGTTCGACGGTCCGGTCGATCAGGTCCTGTCGAAAGTCGGCTAAGCGTGACAGTAGAGCGTCGGAGTCGATCGTCGATTCCTTGGCGTGAGGTTCACCGGTGACCACCTCCACGATTCGCCGCAACAAATGAGCGCCGTCTGCGACCCCTTCGACGCGCACGAAGAACATAGGAAAGTCACCTTCACGGCGCGTACCCGACCGGGGATCGCGACTATCCAGTTGGACGAACCTCATGAGCGACGTACGCCCGATCCCTCGATCCCCTGTCACCAACACGTTGAGGCCGGAGTTCAGTGCTGACCAAATCGCGATCACTTCATCTGACCGACCGACGAACAGCTCTGTGTCTACCGCGTTGTCCAACAGCGGCCGTGCGCTCACTCCCATGCGCTTACAATACTTACTGTAAGTTTCGTAAGCAAGCAACTGACGTTGCAAGATGTGGTTCGCGCACATCAGTAGGCGGGACTCGCGGTTCCGACGTATGCGGATGACGCGGGTGAGCAACCGCTGACGTCCCTCCGGGACTATCGACGGATGTCCGAACAGCAGCGAGAGACCGCGTCGCGTCGGTAGGACTTGTTCTGATGCCAAGTCTCAGGACGATGCTCTATCTTGATCGCACGCATGGCTTCGTCCTCCGTTATCCGATCCCAGTCGCCGAATATTCGCGCCCGCATGAGCGTGCCCGGAGCGTCGTCGGATCGGATCCAACCATGAGTGTGATGGTAGGTCTCAGCGGTGGAGGTGTCCTCAGGATCTGATGCACGGAGAAGGCGATCTATGCGCGAACCGTTGCCGTCGCTCCAGTACTGATACCAAGTCTGGCCCTCGGCGTGCAGTTCCTGAGTTCGCGGCTCGGTACCGGCGTCGGGAATGTATGCCGGGTCGACATATTTGTGTGAGCACTTGATCCCATCGGATGTGTCCATCCCTGCATGTAGTCGGAACCAATCGAGGCTGTCGTCGGCTATGCGGCCGGGTCTTCGGCTGATCATGTAGCCGTCCGTACAGTCGCTGCTGACACCGTCACCACGCCGCAGATCCAGGTCGTCCTCAACGATTGGATAGCGCGACAGCACCGGGTCGCGCAATGTGACGCGCGAACGCCGGGACAAAAACACCCCGGCTTCCAAGCAAACTATCTCGACGGGGAGTCGGTGTCGCATGCGTCAGCGCAGAGGGCGGCTTCGCGAGCAAGGCCTACTCGGATGTCGCAACTGTCCTTGCAGGTGAGCTTCTCGCAATAGCCCTGGCCGTCAAGACCTTTCCAGAGCGTCGGCTGCATGTATTGACCGACAGCAAGCCGGCTCTTGCGAGCCTGACCATGCCCAGGGCCAGGTTGCTCGACAAGCGGACCAGCCAAATCGTCGAAATCGTCGACGTGATCGAGCGCAGAACCGCGGGACGCGGCGTTCGTTACAGCTGGGTTCGTAGTCACGCGGGACACGAACTCAACGAGATCGCCGATCGACTCGCAGTCGCCGCCCGGCGCAACAAGGAAGCCCGGGTCAGTCCGTCGAAGACCAGATCAATCGAAGCATTATGGGACAGATGAAGATCGCTGTCCAGCCTGCGTAGGAGCGTCCTCGTTCCTGCACCTTCGGCCCAACCGGGCCGGAGTACTTCACCCGAAAGGCTCGACCATGTTCACGAAGTCCTTTATTTCCGCTGCCGTCTTCGCGGGAGCTACGTTGCTCGGTGCCGGCGTTGCGTCGGCTGCACCTGCCACCTCATTCGGAAACGGCACATGGGCAGTGGGAAGCGACATCGCTCCGGGCACCTACGTCTCGGCCGGATCAACGGATGAGTACGGCTGCTACTGGGAACGCGCATCCAGCTTCTACGGCGATTTCGACTCGATCATCGCGAACGACTTCGTGAGCCCCGAATCCGGTCAGGCCGTAGTCACGATCAAGTCGACCGATGTCGCGTTCATCCCGGACTACTGCGGCACCTGGACGTTGAAGGCCCCCGCACCCGCTCCGAAGGCGGCCCCAGCGCCTGCACCGCTCCCCGCGCCTCTGCCGATGCCCTGGACCGGTTCGGCGGGACTGTAGGAGAACTCTGGCAGAACGTCTTCGAGGGGTGGACGTTCTGCCGTTCGTTGTAACTGACATCCGGGTACGGATGTCGGACCTACTGGATACATTCCAGGAGGGGAACATCGTCAACTGATAGGGGTGGGGTCGGATGTCGAGGAACACGCCGCGAGAGTGGTCGTACTGGACGGAGAACAAGCTTCAGATACTCAGCGAGTATCTGCCTGCTTTCAACGTCGCTGCGAAGAAATCACATGAACGTATCTACATCGACCTCATGGCGGGACGGGCGCAGAACATTTCGCGATCGACCGGGGAGGAGATTGCAGGCTCGCCTCGGCGGGCGCTGGAGACGAGCCCGGGCTTCACCCGGAACATCTTTTGCGAGTTGCCACAGAACGCGGACCAGCTCGAGGCGGACTTGCGAGCCCGTTTCCCGCGCGCAACGTTCGAGGTTGTACCCGGTGATTGCAATGACACAATCGGTGTGACTTTGTCGCGCTACAAGAGTCTTTCCAAAGCGCCGACGTTTGCCTTCATCGACCAGCAAGCGGCGGAGGTTCACTGGACCACGTTGCAGAAACTGGCCGAATTCAAGTCTTACGGGACGAAAGCAAAGCAATGGATCCTGATGTCCCCGGTCATGATTGCACGGGGAACGCGAGGAACGAATAACGCTATGGTGCGCAAACGCGTTACGCAGTTGTACGGCACCGACGACTGGCTTCGTATACAACGCGCCAAGGAACGACGTTTGATCACTCCGAAGGAGTATCGAGCCGAGATGGTCAATTTGATTCGCTACCGGCTAGCCGAGCACCTCGGTTACAGCTACACCCACCGGATTCCGATGCTTATGCCGAACAGGACCGAGATCTACGACATGGTGTTCGCGACGGACCACCACGCAGGCGACAACATCATGCGGCACCTCTATAAGAAGGCCGCACAGCGCGAGCCCGGAATGATGGAACAGGCGGTCCTCCGTGCCAAGGAAGAGCGAATTGAGAAGTCTGGACAGGAGGGCTTGTTCGAACTGGAGCCTTCCGAACCGAAGGTAAGCGGTGAAATTCTGTGGCAACCCGAATCCCACTGGGATCCGTCGACCCGTCCTTGGTGGTGACTAAACAGCGCGGCGGGGCATTTCGTCCCAGAGCCTGCCGTCAAGTTCGCGACCGAGTTGCTTCGGAGTGCGGCCGCCCCATTGTTTGAAGAAGAAGGGAACTCCTGCGTCGCGGCAGTCGTCACGTATGCCCCGAGCCCAGTTGATGTCCATGACACGGTAATTGGCCCCGGACTCGCCACCCGCGATGACCCAGCCGATGTCGTGCAGATCGATTCCGTCGAGTGGTCCGATGAGGGGTTCGCACGAAAGGAACCTCACGGCAGCCGGCACGGTCCGCAGATGGTCTACGCGTTCCAGCGCTGACGCATCTTCAACCGATACACCCATCCAGACATTCGTTGGCCAGTCCAACTTTTCCGCCATGCGTGACAGCCGAAGTGAACGCTTCGTCAGGATCTGATAAGTGTGCTGAGGCGTCTCGCGCATGACGTCGAACACGTCTTTTACGAACGCAATGGGCACTTTCGCGTGGAACAAGTCGCTCATGGAGTTGACGAACACGACGCGGGGCGCACGCCACCGGCGAGGCTGATCTAGGGCTCCCTGGTGCGTGGTGACTCCGAATCCAGGGCCGGATGTTCGAGGATCGCCGTCGTTCTGATATTTCTCGGCGCCCATTGCCTTGAGGCGTTTCGACAGAGTCAACGCGTAGCAGTTATCGCAACCCGAAGACACCCGATCGCAGCCTGTGACGGGATTCCACGTTGCCTCGGTCCACTCGATCGACGATTTGTCCGCCACCACACCTCCTAGATCGAATGTACGTGCCCCTCCTTACGTTTGTGTGGGGAGTTTGACCTCGATTCCACCGAGGTTCAGGTAGATCATCGCCTTGAGTGATTCAGCGGAATGATGACCGTAACCACGGGCGTTGATCAGCCTGATCTTCGAGTTGATTCCCTCGATGAGAGCATTCGAGATCCCTAGCTCGATTGCCGCACAGATCGCCTCCGCTTTCTTCTCGATCATGCGGGCCAGTTGTACGAACGCGATGATCCCGCAGGACCGCGCTTCCTCGATCCAACGCCGCAAGTAACGCACGGCATTGGAGGGCGCGACCTTGCGGTAGAGATCGCGGAACTGTTCCTTCAAACGCCACGCAGTCCCGACTTCGGTGTCGGCATTGATGACCGTTCGCAGCAGCGACTTGTGAGTCTTGGTCAGCCGATTCTTACCCAGCCGCAACGCTGTTCGAGCCTTGCGCCATTGGGGCGCCTGCATCGTCAACGTACGACGAACCGACGCCGCATCGGAGAACACTCGGTCCAGAGCACGGTTGACCCACTGCATGACATGAAAGGGATCCATGCATTGGCGGGCGCGCGGGACGTGATGTTCGGCGGCGGCCCGGAAAGCCGGAGACCCGTCCATCGACACCACCTGCACCGCGCCTCGTTCCCGGGCGGACTGTTGCTCGAAAAATTCCGAAAACGACTCACGCCCTCGGCCCTCGGCGATGTACACGACCTTGCCGGTGTCGTGATCGCCGACGATGGTGAGGTACTTGTGCGGATGCCGATAGCAGATTTCGTCGACACCGATCCGATACAGCCTGTCGAGCCGACGCGAATCGATCAACGCATCGACCGCCCGCGTGACGATGGAGGTGACCGTACGCCACGCACAGCGCATCAACGTCGAGACCGAGGTGCGATCGGTACGCGTCACCAGCCACAGCACTGTGTCTTCGAAGTCCCGCGTGTGTCGTGCTCTCGGCCTTGCCCACGGCACGTCCTCGGTTCGAACGCCGCAGGTCGGGCACTCTATTCGGTGGATCGAGTAGACCAGCCACACCTTGTGGCGACCGAAATCGAGATGCCGCCACCGTCTGGGCGCCTGGTCGTACGATGCGGCAGTGGTGTACCCGCACGGACACTTCGACCGCCGCGCACGACGCCGCAACACGACCTCGACGGAGCTATCTGTGATCGACACATCCGATACCGATGCACCGGGAATCTGAAGCAGACGGTTAAATGCAGTACTGACGCGCACGTGTAGCGGCCCTCCGGGTTGAGGTTGGTGTAGGAACCCCGAAATCTAGAGGCCCAGCACGTGCGCGTCCCTCATCTCACCGGCAACTCGCCGAACACTGCGTCCAACAACACAACCCACCCTGAACAGCAGAAATGGCGCCCACACAAACCTCAGGAGCGCCATGTACGTTCGATCAAGTCCATCTAACCATCTCAGGTGCACGCCCGCGAGTTTCTGATGAAGAAGCAGTCCGGCGGGGTGGATGCATAGTACGACCCGTACTAGTGCGAAGTCACCACATGCGTTGCCCGGGCACGATCTGTCGGCGTGTGATGCCACAATGTCCGAAACGTCCGAAGGAGTCCTTATGGTGTTACCGCTGATACCCGTCGCAGTCATCGCGGTGGGTGCGTTGACGGGTGGGAGTGGTTTGGCGCTCGGCGGTAAGGGCGCGCTCGACTTGAAGCGGGCGAACGATCGCATCAAAGGCTCTCACCTCTATTACAGGTTTGCGCCGGGAAGCGAGCGAGCAAGCGGTCGCCGAGACGAACGACCTGCTCGAGAAATGGCGACTGGAGCAGGAAACCGCGCTCACTACCACCGTCGTACGTTTCGTAGATTTTCTCCGCCGGCACGCCAGGCAAGTCAAGGACAACGAACGGCTCTTGGTCGACGGCTTGGAGGCCGGAGCCGAACGGGTGATAGATCCGGGCGGTGTGAATGTCGACTCCTTGACCTGGATCGGTGGAGTGGTCACGTCAGCGGCGCTGAGTGGTGGTGCCAATGTTGCAGCGGTGACTGTCGCGACAGCCGTTGGTTCTGCCAGCACCGGTGCCGCCATTTCGGGTCTGTCGGGCGCCGCAGCGCAGAGCGCCACGATGGCATGGCTTGGCGGTGGCGCACTGTCCGCCGGTGGTGGTGGTGTCGCACTCGGGGGTTTGGTGCTGAATTTCGTGACCATTGGTCCTGCGCTG